>JAJQAZ010000103.1 GCA_021203545.1 Tannerellaceae bacterium
CATAGCAATCAGATATTACCGTTTGCAGCCCCAACAAACCTGTTAAGAATTTTATTATAGAAAAGCGTGGGACTCACCTTTAGTGTACAAAAGCAGAAGGCCTACCAAAGCCTAACAAGTGTGTACAGGTGAGCCCACACTATCTTAATGCAAAGATAGCATGAGCTCTACAGAAGTCATCACACTTGTTAAAAGAAAATTGGTAGTTTACTGCTTTTAATCTTCTGTGACGCTCTTTCTTACTGACAATTGTCAATAATTCTGTGTGGCAAATATAGATATAAAATATTGAATAAAAGAATAAAATCAAAGATAAATGGCCAAAAGGGAATACTAAAATTCTATGGATAATATTGCATTAAGGAATTATATAATCAACAATGGATCAGAAAAAATATGATAAATACAGAGCTTTTCTTTCACAAAGGCTTATAGAAGCAAGAGAGAAAGCAGGTTTTACACAAAAACAATTAGAAGATATGGGTATAATTACTCAAAGTAAATTATCCAAAATAGAGGGTGGAAAAAGAAGATTAGATGTAATCTACTTAATTGAATTAGCCCAACTCTATGAACAACCCTTTGATTTTTTCATTTATAAGCCCAAACAAAAGAAAACACAATCCGGTAACGAATAAATCAATTTATATTAGTGAGCAAGTATATTGAAAAAAATAAATATCTCGTAGAATTAGGTAATCAGATTCGAGAAGTACGAAATTCTAAAGGTTGGACACAAGAGACTCTGGCTGATAAAGCAGGAGTTACTACGTCTTATATAGGCGAAATAGAAAGAGGAGAACGCAATGTGACAGTCTTGACCCTTATAAAGATTGCAAAACAATTAGAATGTGATGCAGCAACTTTTTTAAAAAACATCCCAAAGGATATATAATATTCTTTCTAAGGCAATTAATCGTAATTTTGTATTTGTGGAAAAGAATAAAAATCTTATCATATTAGGAGACCAAATACGTGAAATACGTAAAGCAAAAGGGTTGTCTCAGGAACAACTGGCATGGGATGCCGGGGTTGGCAGAGCCTATATGGGTGGAATCGAAAGAGGAGAAAGAAATGTTACAGTCTTAACTTTGGTAAAAATTGCAGAACAATTAGGATGTGAAGTTTCTGTTTTCACCAAAAATCTACCTATAGGTAAAGAAGGGATAAAAAATCCGAAGACTCGTTAATCGGGGATTGCAATTGGCTAAGGCCGATCTACGATTCCCCTCCGTCCAAAAAGAATGGAAAAGAACAAATATCTTATAGATTTAGGAGATCAGATTCGTAAAATAAGAAAGTCCAAAGGTTTATCTCAGGAAGCACTGGCAAATGAAGCAGGAATTGATAGAGCTTATATGGGTGAAATAGAAAGAGGCGAGCGGAATGTAACTATTCTAACTCTTGTAAAGATTGCGGAACAATTGAAATGCGATATCTCTGCCTTTACAAAAAACATACCTTTTGTTGAAGGGGATAATAAAAAGTAAAAGGAATTGTCTAATCCTATATTTTTGTATTTGTGAATAAGTATATTGAAAAAAATAAATATCTCGTAGAATTAGGCAACCAGATTCGGGATGTCCGAAATCATAAAGGTTGGACACAAGACATGCTGGCAGATGCAGTAGGAATAGACAGAGCCTATCTAAGTGGAATTGAAAGAGGTGTCCGGAATGTAACTTTCTTATCTCTTGTAAAAATTGCAGAACAATTAGAATGTGATATTGCCTCCTTTACCATAAATATCCCTATCAATAAAGAACGGATTACAAATCCGAAGACTCGTTAGTCGGGGATTACAAATCCCCTCTGACCAAAAGATAAATAAAACCAGATAATATAAACGGCAGGAAAGCATCAGTATAGACACTTGGTCGAAGGGGATTTGCAATCCCCGACTGTGGAATATAAGGATTTTTAATCCGCTTAAAAATTCCTAACTCTCTATTTGAATGGGTATTCATTTGTTTGTCGGATCACAGATCCTAATACTCGTTAGTCGGGGATAACATATCCCCTCCGTCCAAAGTCTACAAAAACAAAGATATTAAAATATATAATCCCCAAAATTATAGAAATAATAATCAATCAAATATAATGAAACATTGTTATCTTTGTAATAAAGAAACCAACCTTTAAAAATTACAGGTTATGACAATATTAGAAAGAAAAGCCGAATTTATCAGGCAAATACTTACCGATACAGACGATACCAAATTTGAACGTCTGGAATCAATATTTAAAAGCATGTCCACTGAACGCCTACCGGGACAAGAAACAGTTGAAGAAATGCGAGAAGGAGTAAGACGGGCGACCCGGGCATACAAGGAAGAAACAGGAAAATTTATCCCTAACGAAGAAGTATTAGCAAAACTAATCCGGTGAAAGTTGTTTGGGAAGAGGAAGCCAGTGAAGTTCTAAGGGAAATATACAACTATCATAGAGGAATCAGTGAAAAAGTTGCAAACGAATTATATAACGATATTGTAACAGAAACAAAACGTCTTGAAAATTTTCCACAGATAGCCAAAATAGAACCATTACTGAGGGATGAGCCGGAAACATATAGATCAGTAATTATAAGACATCATTATAAATTAGTCTACTTCATAGACGAAGAAAAGCAGGAGGTTGTAATAGTTCGTATGTGGGATTGCCGCCAAGACTCTGCAAAACATCGGATACAACACTAAAATTCTATATATAATTAAGGAAAGCGACTTCCAATTTAAAACAGTATCTCCGGACTTACAAAACCAGTTTGCAAACGGTCATACTCTTCACTATACATATCCGCTCCGTTTAAAAGCACCTTTCTCTGGTTAGATAAAACGTGCCTTAGTTTAGGCACAGATTTAAATCTGCGCCAGCAGAAGATAATTCAAATGTTATAAACTGTATTTTTGCTTTTTACTTATGCAATTTTCCGGAGGGGTTTGAGGTGGCTACCCGGTAGCTTTGGAAGGTTACGGTGAGAGCTGTTAACAGGGCTATCAGGAAGAGTGCCACTATGAATACCCAGAGATGGACCGGGGTTTTGTAGGCGAATCCTTTGAGCCATTGGTTTACTCCGTAATATCCCAGGGGAGCTGCCAGGATGAATCCGGCAGCTACTGTTTTCATAAAGGAGTGGTTGAGCATCCAAAGAATCTGGCGCACGGTGGCACCGAATACTTTGCGTATGGCAATCTCTTTTTCGCGCCCTTCGGATTCGAATATAACGAGCCCGAATACTCCTACCAGCGATAATAATACGGCCAGAAGGCAAAACAGTGTAACGAGGAATCCCTGTACGCGGCTTTTTTCATACAGGTTGTTGAGTGCCTGGTCGAAGAATTGGATATCTGCCGGATAGCCGGGGTTCAGATCGTCTGTAACCCGGCGGATATGGCCGATAGCTGCCCGGGGATTGCCTCCGGTAATTTTTACATACGAGTAGATTTCGGGATCAGTACGGCGATAGGTGTTTGGGGCCGATACCAAGAATGCAAACGGCCTGACTTCTTTGTATAGGCTTTCAAAATGGAAGTCTTTGAATACGCCTACAATTTCTACCGGTGTATTTTCGTCCATGATGTTTGTCCCTATCAGGTCGTGTATATTCCGCGGGCCTTCGCCGGAGAGGCGCGCCATGATGTCGTTGGCCGCTGCCTCGTTAATCATACAAACGGGTTTATCACTGTCTGTTAATTCATCACCGGGGCGAAAATCACGCCCGGCCAGTATTGTTACACCCATTAATCCGGGGAAATTAGCAGATACTCCCTTCCATACGATGTAGGAATGTGCGGACTGGTAGTGGTAACCAATTAATGCGGTGGATTCGTCCGAAACAAATTTGCTGGATTGAAAGTCTACTTCGTGGATATTGGGGTGTTCAAGCAACCGGTCGCGGTACAAACCGCTTTTTGTGGATGCTGTGCCTATGCTTAATTTTACTTCGAGTATATTCTCCCTGTCGTATCCCAGATCGGCTTTTTCTATGTATTTGTTTTGCAGGAAAATGAAAAAGGCTCCGATTACGAGGGTGATAGATATCACGTATTGGAAGCCGATTAATGTTTTCCGGATTAGTTTGGCTTTACCGGTAAGCGAAAAAGAACCGCTTAATGCCATTATAGGCGGGAAAGAGGTTATATACAGGGCCGGGTATATGCCCGCGGCAAGGCCCATCCCTATGGCCAGCATGCCTGTGAGCAGAATGGTGAGGCGGTTTGAAGATAGATTGAGCGAATGCCCGAGCAGGATTTCTACCAGCGTGTTATCTCTGGATAGGAAGAGTAACAGCAAAGCCAGGAGATAGGCAAACAGGGACATTCCCAACGATTCGAAGAGGAGGTTTTTTGTAGCAAAGATTGCGAACAGCCAAGTACTTTTTGTGTATTGATAGATTTGATTCGTACAGGTGCTAATGCTACCGATAGATTTATATAGTTGATCAGTGCTATCAGGATTACCAGAACAGAGATGAAAAACAACATGTTTGTTCTTAGCCTGCTTCCGGTGGGGCCGGCATCTGCCCGTGCCTGATGACTGAAGTAAAGTTCCGGTACGGGCCGCAGCCGGATGTCGTAAATAGAAAACTGTTTCAGGAACGCGGCATTTTCGCTCATATATTGTTCTGCAATGGCGGATGCGACTTCAGGAGAGGATAATAGTACATAGCCGTAATAAGAACCTGTAATCCAGTCGTCAATCCTTTCGCTGTCCGGAATGGATAGATAGAGTACATTTTGTAAGCGGGTGTTTTCCGGAAAATCCCGGTAAACGCCTCCTACGGTTAGGCTGGGTATATCCGCATACCGGGAAGAGGCTCCGATACCATTCAGCTCCGGCAGAAATATTTCTTTTCCTACCGGATTTGTTTCACCAAATATCTTTTTTGCCTGCTTTTCGGAGATCAATACTTTGCCGGGCTCGTTTATGGATTCTTCACTTCCGGCCAGGATGCGGAAGTGGAATACATCCGTAAAGCCGGGGCGTATCCATTCTACTTTTTCCATATACGTGGTTCCTTCCTGTCCGGGATTGGCTGATATACCTACCCGCGAAGAAGAGTAGGAGTCGTTTTTGGTGATAGCTGCCGCTTCTATAAAAGGGGAGGAGGCAATGAACCGTTCCAGTTGGGGGCGTGCAAAATTGGATTCCCAGACACCGTCGTCGCGCAGGTTTTCCATTTGGAAGATTCGTTCCCGGTTTGGAATAGAGGAATCGAATCCATATTCGTAATTTACATGGATTTTGATGACCATAAAAGCCAGAAAAGCGAGTGTAAGCCCTATCAGATTGGTTAGGGTAGCCAGTTTAAACTGTTTTAAAACGTGTAACAGGTTTCTGAATGTCCGGAACATGGTTTACTATTTTATTTTTCTTTACAGGAACAAAATGTGTGCCGTTGATTTTAGTTGTTTGTCTGTCAGGTTTTTATGTTGGAGATGGGGAGGCGTTGAGTGTCAAAAAGCTTGACACTCTTGTCTAATATCTTGACAGTATAAAACGGATAGAAAACAAACACCGGGATGGTTTGTTATACAAGCATGTGTACCGGAATAGAAATAAGAAAGGAGTTGTTGTATGACCGGCATACTTTACCTGATGCATATATATATGAAAATACGGTGCGCTGTTTCCAGTGGCATATAATTACCGGGCTGTTGGAGCGGTTAGACCATTTTCAGCGACAGCCTGCCGTATGGGGAGTCTTGCAGAACCGGTACAATGCCAACGGACGTCCGCCTGTGGCAAGAAATACATTTCCGGATACTGATTTTGATGAAATAACAGATGCTTATGGAGTGCCGGACTCACAGTCTGTACCTCTGTACGCGCCAAACGACCTGATTGTACCCGAACGGTATGGCCGGGACGGTACATTGGTTAAAATGCTCGGGCAGGACGGGTGCTTCTGTTATGCTGAAGTGCTTACTATGCCGGGCTACTGGAAAATTCCTTTGGTATACATTAAAAGGATAGAATTTGAATCTCCCTTTCTTTTTACAAAAGTTGTTTTTGTAGACCGCTGCCGGCAGCATGTAACAGCTCTGGAGAAAGTACGGGATAGATGGCTGGTAAGGAGTATGAATCCGGCTACTACCGGTATACACCGTCCGCCTTACCGCCGGGAAACACCACTGGGTATGTTTGTGTTGCAGGAGAAAAAAGAGCGTATGTACTATCTGGAGGATGGTAGCGACAGGATAGAAGGTTTTGCCCTGTATGCCAATCGTTTTACAGCAGGGGGGTATCTGCATGGTGTAGCGGTAGAAGTACCCCAGACGGAAGTTGTGGAGTTTTGTTCCGGGTTGGGTACCATTCCCGAATCGCATATGTGTGTGAGGAATGCCACATCGCACGCTAAATTTATTTATGACTGGGCACCGGTTGAGGAATCTCTAATTTGTGTTATTGAATAGGCAGGGCCTTTTTATTGGTATAATATCTCCTGCCTGTTCCGGCCATTTGCTGTGTAGGAAAGATGCAGAAAGAAACGTTTCCGGTACACAATAGCCTGGTCGAACGTAAAGCCTGCCGAGCATACCAGATGAAGCAGGTAGTCAGGGCCTTCCGGAACGTATAGGTCGGCCGCTTCACCTTTGGTATGTTGCGAACCTATCACTCCATTGACCAGGTAATTCACAACGGGCGAACGGTAGCCGCTGGTAATACGTATGGGTTTACCATACAGTTGTTGCAGCGGATAAAGTAAGTGAACCACTAATTCGCGGATAGCCTCTTCAGCCTGTGGGGTAGGAATGTTTGATAATCCGTTTTTTACAGCTGTTTCGCTATAAGTAAAATCTTCCCAGGTAAATCTGTCACAACCGGTGATAGACTGGGAGGTATAATTTTTACCGGCTTTTATTTCCATGATGTATATTAAAAATGATTGCGTTGTATATAGTATTATTATTCTATATTAACTTTGGATGCTTGTGAAATGTTTACCGTGCCATTCTTTATTTCGGATATTAATGCGGAAAAAAGAGGGAATGTGTAGTGAACAATTGTCCGGGCTATTGTATTTTTGTACAAAATAAGATGTCCTATGGAGTTTGGATTTGTACGAGTGGCAGCGGCTAAGCCGTTGGTAGAAGTGGCGGATTGTTATTATAACACCAGCCGGATAGAGGGATTGATGCGCGAGGCGGCAGCTAAAGAAGTGCAGGCCGTTGCTTTTCCCGAACTGGCTGTGACTGCTTATACCTGTATGGATATGTTTTTCCAGCAAACGTTGCTACAGGAGGCCGAAAAGGCGCTGTTAGAGTTGGTGGAGAAGACGGCGGACCTGGAAATCCTGACAATTGTGGGGGTGCCCCTGCTGGCAGAGAACCGGTTGTTTAATACGGCGGTGGTGTTTCAGGAAGGGCGTATCCTGGGGGTTGTGCCCAAGACGTATCTTTCCAATTATAAAGAGTTTCAGGAGGAGCGCTGGTTTGCATCGTCTACCGAACTGATTGGCGATACAATCAGGCTGGGAGGGGAGGAGTATCCTTTTTGTAGCCACCTGACGTTTGTTTCGGGCGAAGTGTCCATAGGAGTTGAGATATGCGAAGATTTATGGGTTCCGGTACCTCCCAGTTGCCTGTTGGCTATGCAGGGGGCGAATGTATTGTTTAATATTTCGGCAAGCAATGAGTTGATCCGGAAGCATCAGTATGTGCTTTCGCTGGTAAGTCAGCAGTCGGCACGTTGTGTGGCCGGTTATGTGTATGCTTCGGCCGGGTTTGGCGAGTCGAGTACCGATCTGGTGTTTGCCGGGCGGGGTATTATTGCAGAGAATGGCACGATCCTGCAGGATGCGGAGCGTTTTTCTATGGAGGAACAACTTACGATTGGTGAGATTGATGTGAGGGCTTTACAGAATGACCGCCTGGTGAACGTAGGGTTTATGCATGGGGCAGCAGCATTGTTGCCTGCCAACCGCCGGACGATTCCGTTTTGCCTGCCGGAGTATTCGGGCAGGACACAACTTACAAGGCAGATAGACCCGCACCCGTTTGTGCCTCCGGGCGATGCACTGAAGGAACGGTGCGAGGAGATTTATAATATACAGGTGGCCGGCCTGGCGAAACGCCTGAAACATACGCATTCGCAGACGGCTGTGATTGGTATTTCCGGTGGGCTTGATTCTACGCTGGCGTTGCTGATTACTGTGAAGACGTTTGACCTGTTAGGTATTTCCCGCAAACAGGTGATTGGTATTACTGTGCCGGGGTTTGGTACGACGGGCCGTACCTATAACAATTCGCTCCGGCTGATGGAGTCGCTGGGGATTACTTCGCGCGAGATTTCGATTGTGAAAGCATGTATGCAGCACTTTGAGGATATCGGGCAGGATCCTGCTGTGCATGATGTGACTTACGAGAACAGCCAGGCACGCGAACGTACCCAGATTTTGATGGATGTGGCCAATAAGGAGAACGGGATGGTGATCGGTACGGGCGACCTGTCGGAGCTGGCTCTGGGCTGGGCTACCTATAACGGCGACCATATGTCGATGTATGGAGTGAATAGCAGTGTGCCGAAAACCCTGGTGAGGTATCTGGTGACCTGGATCGCGAATAATGAAATGGACGAACAGACACGTGAGATTTTGTTGGATATAGCGGATACCCCGATCAGTCCGGAGTTGATTCCGGCAGACGAGCAGGGTAATATTTCGCAGATCACGGAGGATTTGGTGGGTCCGTACGAGTTGCACGATTTTTTCCTGTATCACTTCCTGCGGTTCGGAAGCCGCCCGTCGAAGATTTATTTCCTGGCACAGGAAGCATTCCGGGATGTGTACGATAAGGATACGATCCGGAAATGGTTGTATACGTTTTTCCGCCGTTTCTTCTCGCAGCAGTTTAAACGGAGCTGTATGCCCGACGGACCGAAAGTAGGTTCAGTAAGCCTCTCGCCCCGCGGCGATTTCCGCATGCCCAGCGATGCCAACTCAACCCTCTGGCTCCGCGAGATCGCTGATCTCGAAATGAAAAATGAAAAGTGAAAAATGATTTTTTTTATTGTTCGGCCCATTGTTCGGCGTAGCGTCTTCGCTACGTCGTTTTAAAAAGTGAGGCTCCTGCCTCATATCATATGAAGCCGGAGGTACTTTCTGCTGGTTCTGCTGGCGCAGATTTAAATCTGTGCCTAAACAAACAGACGGTAAAGAGTACGGGTTGGTCTTAACCAATTGCAATCCCAACGTTATAATTTCCGGGGGCTGTGAATGAACCGGGATATTCCATTTGCAATCCCCGAAAAACGGATCTTAGGATTTATAATCCTTCTTGTTAATATGTATAAATGGGATTATAAATCCGTAGCTCTCTTTGTCGGGGATAACATATCCCCTCCGTCTATAGGTTCATTCTTTGTTATATATTTTTCTTAAATCCTGTTCTATGCCGTTCATTAATTCGTTTTTTGTTATTCCTCTATGAAAGTCTTCGGGTGGATTGTCCTGTTGTGTGAAAACAACTGTTTTCTTATACGCTACAGTAGGTTCTTCTACATTTGGGGTTTCGTTATTTTTTTGATCGTATTCTTTTTCCATTAGTTAATTTGTTTGATTGTTTATAGAAGCAAATATAAACAAATGTTTTGGAGATATAGGTTAATAAATAGGATGTTTTATAACAATGCTATTTTTATTTTATTCGATCTACGATTCCCGGTAATTCAAAAAAATGAGTTCAGGAGGAAATATTTCAGAAGTCTGTTTCTGTGATGTTTGGGAATGTTGCCCATAGGGGGTGTGCTTTGTATTTGGGAGCGGAGCCTATGGGGACGTATAGGGTGCAGGTTTCTTTTTTTACTACTTTGAAGTTTCCAGAGGCGGTTTCCGGAGGAATTGGGTTTTTGCAGTTGATGACGGTGATGTTTGAAGATGTCCAACATTCGCCTGTTTCTGAAAGATGGCAGGGAGCAAAGGCATCTTCTCCTATAGAAATGACAGATACAGGAATTGTTAGTTCCTTTAATCCGTAACAATTGGAAAAGGCTCCGTCGCCGATAGAACGGATAGAATCAGAGATGTCTACCCGGGTTAGTTTGCGGAAATGCATGAATGCGTATTCTTCTATAGCTGTAACCAGAGGGCCTGTTTGAAATTCCCGGAGTTCAAACATATGGCTAAAAGTTCCGTTTGCGGAAAAGTTTCTTCCTATGTATAAACTTTCTACATAGTGGTGGCAAAATGCAGAGTAGCCAAGTTCTATTGGGGCAGTTCCGTCTTCAATCGTTATCTTTTTTAATCCGGGACAATCTTCAAAGGCAAATTTGTCTATGAAGGTAACTGAATTGGGAATGGTTATTTCTGTGAGTTTTTCGCAATGTCTGAATGCATCTTCTCCTATAGTGAGTATGGATTTGGGTATAACTATTTCCGTTAGGCTGCTGCAACCCCTGAAAGTGGAGTAGGGAATGTGTTGCAGGGATTCGGGAAGTGTTACTTTTTGAAGTCCTATACAACTGCTGAAAGCATCAGGCGGGAGTGTTGTAACCTGATCTCCTATAATTAACTCTGATAACTCGTTGCAGTGAGGATATCGAAAAGGAGATCCGGATATATTTCTTCCTAAATAGACTTTTTCCAGAGGGGTGTTATTCAGGTTATGATTGATATTTAATGGTTCGGGGCCGTCTTCGAAAATAAGCGTTTTCAGATTTGTACATCTTGACAATGTGTTTGATCCAATGGTGGTAACAGTTGGAGGGATGATTAATTCTGTTAATGCTGAACATTTATAAAATGCGTTATCCTCGATCGTTGTTACGGACTCAGGCAGGGTAATTGCTGTTAGTGCTTCGCATGCTTCGAAGGCACTTTTGGCAATTGTGGTAACTATGTAACTGAGCCCTTCCACCTCGATTTGTGATGGAAGGATTATGGGACCGCTGTATTTTAGTTGTCTGTTTCGGACTATACTTGCTGTCTTTGCTTCCTGATCTACTTTGTAATAGATTTGGATACCTTCTTTGTTACTTATTTGCAGGGTTTGACACAGATTTAAATCTGCGCCAACTGTTTCAACAAAGGATAATAGGGCTGCCATAAAACAGATGAGTGTTGTCATGCAGATTACTATTTAAATAGCCGGAGCAGATCGTTGCCGTTTGCGAAGATCAACAGGGCAAATAGTAGTAGCATGCCGGTGATTTGTGCGTATTCGAGGAATTTGTCGCTCGGTTTACGGCGGGCTATTACTTCGTATAACAGGAACATTACGTGTCCGCCGTCGAGGGCCGGGATAGGCAGGATGTTCATGAAGGCAAGGATGATAGACAGGAATGCCGTCATCATCCAGAATGTTCTCCAATCCCACACCGGTGGGAACAGGTTGCCAATGGTTCCGAATCCTCCCAGACTGCTGGCTCCTTCTTTGGTGAATACATATTTCATGTCGCTTACATAGCCTTTCAGGGTGTTTACTCCCAGCTTGATTCCGGCAGGGAAGGAACTGAAGAAGGTGTAGGTAACTGTTTCGGTCTTGTACAGTTGGTAAATTCCTTTTCTTTCGATGCCTAACAGGCTGTTATCGTTGGTAGTGAGTGAGAGGGTGAGGTGTTCGCCGTTACGCACTACTCCGAGTAAGACGGTCGTGTTGGGCCGTTCTGCGATCTGTTCCCGTACATCATAGTAAGTGGGGGTTGATACGCTATCTACCGAGATTATTTTGTCGCCCGGTTTCAGACCGGCGTGTGCGGCAGGGGAATCATCGGATTGTATTTTGTCTACCACCAGCGGGAAACGATAGGAGGCAAATCCTTCGCGGTCGCGCATGACCCGTTGCATCATATCGCCGGGGATTCCGATTTTTACTTTTACTCCGTCGCGCAGTACGGTTACTTCCTGTGCGTTTACTACGCGGCGTAGTCCGTTTTCATCCAGGCGTTCCAGTTTTACGCCGTCGGTATCCAGCAGGATATCTCCGTCCTGGAATCCAATGTTCTTGAATGTCTGGCTGTAGTCCATACCCATGGTTACGTTTTCGAGGGGCAGATAGGTATCTCCCCATTTCAGCAGGATCATGGAGTAGATGAACAGTGCCAATAGGAAGTTGAATAGTACGCCACCAATCATGATCAGCAGGCGTTGTCCGGCCGGTTTGGAACGGAATTCGTATGGTTTGGGTGGTTGTGCCATTTGTTCTTTGTCCATACTTTCGTCGATCATTCCTGAAATTTTACAATATCCGCCCAGCGGTAACCAACCGATTCCGTATTCGGTTTCGCTGTTTTTGGGTTTGAACCTGAACAGGGCGAACCAGGCATCGAAGAAGAGGTAGAATTTTTCTACTCTGACTTTGAACATCCGGGCAAAGATGAAGTGTCCGAATTCGTGTACCAGTACCAGTATCGATAAACTCAGTATGAGTTGTGCTGCCTTAATTAAAAATGTCTCCATTTATTATCTTTTTTATCTTATTTTTTTAATAAACTGTTTGCTATTGCCCGGGCTTCGGTATCGGTTGCCACATAGTCTTCGTAGGAAGGATTGGCAATGAAAGAGGCCTGTTGCATTGTTTTTTCGATGATGTCGCTCATCTCAAGGAATCCTGTTTCGTCTTTCAGAAAAGAGGCTACTACAATTTCGTTGGCTGCATTCAGGATGCAGGGCATGTTGCCTCCCTGGCGGATGGCTTCGAAAGCAAATGCAAGATTGCGGAAGCGGCTTGTATCCGGCTCTTCGAATGTAAGCGATGAGTAGGTTCGGAAGTCAAGCCGTCCGCCGGCAGTTGTTTGCAGCCGCTTGGGATACGAAAAGGCATACCGGATAGGTAGTTTCATATCGGGTAAACCTAATTGTGCCATAACGGCGCCGTCTTCGAATTGTACCATGGAATGGATGATGGACTGCGGATGTACCAGTACCTCGATCTGATCCGGGGACAGGCCGAAGAGCCATTTGGCTTCTATCATTTCGAAACCTTTGTTCATCATGCTGGCCGAATCGATTGTTACTTTAGCACCCATAGACCAGTTGGGGTGTTTCAGTGCTTCTGCTTTGGTTACGGTGGCCAGTTGCTCCACGTTCATTGTACGGAACGGGCCACCCGATGCGGTGAGGAATATTTTCTCTACCGGGTTTTCCCATTCGCCTGCCAGGCATTGGAAGATAGCGGAGTGTTCGGAGTCTACCGGCAGTACGGCAACCTTGTATTCCATAGCGAGCGAAGTGATTAGTTCGCCGGCTACTACAAGTGTTTCTTTGTTGGCCAGTGCTATGGCTTTGCCGGCTTTGATAGCCGATATGGTGGGCTGTAGCCCGGAGTAACCTACCATGGCGGTAAGTACCATGTCGATAGGTTCCATTTGTACCATTTGTGCAATGGCGGAAGCACCGGCCCATACTTTGATAGGCAGGTCTTCGAGGGCTTCTTTGAGTTCCGCATATTTGCTTTCGTTGGCAATAACTACCACTTCGGGCATGAATTTGCGTGCCCGGTTGATCAATAGGTCTACCTGGTTATTGGCCGTTAGCGCGTATACCTCAAACAGGTCCGGGTGTTCGTCTACCACTTCGAGCGCCTGTGTGCCGATCGAACCTGTCGAACCTAATATAGCTAATCTTCTTTTCATAAGATCTTAAAAAACAATATAGTCTTCCGGGTTGAGGGATGTACCCCTGTACCAGAGTTCGAAATGCAGGTGCGGGCCTGTTGTCAGATCGCCGGTATTGCCTACGATAGCAATGGCTTCGCCGGCTCTGACCGGGTCGCCTGCCCGTTTGAGTAGCATTTCGTTATGTTTGTATATGGAAAGGAATCCGTTCCGGTGCTGGATGTGGATTACATTTCCAAAGTTGATGTCGTATCCTGTATAGATAACTGTTCCGTCTAATACGGACAGGACTGTTTCTTTGGGTGCCGTTACGAGGTCAATCCCGTAATGGCCTGTTTCGGGCTCATAAGGGGAGGGGATTATCCCCGTAGCCGGTTTAATCAGGAAGATTGCTTCTGCGGATGGCTGGTTGGGATTGATGGTGGAGAGGTTGAATTTTTCTTCTTCTTCGAAACTCCTGACGAAATCGAGTTCCTGCTGGCTACGCGGAATGTCGTAGTTGGCATTGGCATAGGCCAGCGAGTCGATGCCCGGAATAGAGTCTACCTCCATAGTTCCGGACAGGATCGCGGAAATATTGTCGAAATACAATGCCTGTATGGCTATAACCTGTTCGAGCGAATCGGCACGCAGGGCATTATCTACAATCGCTTTGCATACTTCTACATCGAGATACCCCGGCAGGTAGTTACGTATCGGGGTGATGATGATGATAATGGCTGTAAAGAGAACGAGCAGGAAGGCAAAGATTCCTAAGATGATGAATGCGGATAGCTGGGACAGACGAAACGACCAGACCTCTTCCAATGTGTTTTCATTGAAAAAGGAGAGTTTGTATTTAAAGCGTATCTGGTTCCAGAATGATTTTTTATTTTTCCGTCTTTTTGGTGCCATTCCTGATCTTTTATAAATCCAGTAATCCTTCAGGTACTTTTACAATCAGATGTTTCTCCGTATGATCTGCAGAGAGGATGATTTCATCCACAGCCGGGATCAATAATTCGTCTCCCTGGTAATCGATCTTTAGCAGTACGTTCAGTGTACTTTCGTCGACTCCGGTAATTACGCCCAGCCCGCCTTTTTCTTGATCTGTTACCCGGTAACCAATGAAATTATCCCATGTGATATCGCCTACCAGTTCTTTTTCTTCCGGGATTTCATCGAGTGGGAAGAATACTTCCCGGCCTGTGAATTCGCGGGCGGCTTCTTCGGAATCTACCTGTTCCATTTTTACCAGTATGACGGTATTGGTTTTCGGACGATATTCTTCGATAAAGAAGGGTACCAGTATTCCGTCGATTTCGCAGATCAGGTAGGGATCTTCGGATTCGTCGAACAGTTCACTTTGGGTGATCAGTCCGATCTCGCCTTTGGTTCCATGGGGTTTGGCAAACTGCCCTATTTTGAAAACTTCTTCTTTCCGGATCATATATGTAAGGGTTAAGGCCGGCGGGTTATTTTGGCGCCCAGGGCATTGAGCCGCTGGTCGATGTCCTGATAACCACGGTCTATCTGGTCGATGTTATAAATACGGCTGATGCCTTTGGCACTCATGGCCGCGATAAGCAGGGCAATCCCCGCACGTATATCGGGCGAGATCATGTCCGAAGCACGCAACGGCAGGCGGTTGCCCAGTCCGATGACGGTTGCCCGGTGCGGGTCGCACAGAATGATTTGTGCTCCCATTTCGATGAGTTTGTCCACAAAGAACAGGCGGCTTTCAAACATTTTCTGATGTATCAGTACGCTTCCTTTGGCTTGTGTTGCCACCACGAGGAATACACTCAACAGGTCAGGAGTAAGCCCCGGCCAGGGAGCATCCGCAATAGTCATAATAGAGCCGTCAATGAACGATTCTATTTCGTACGAGTCGTGGGTGGGTATATGGATGTCGTCGTTTCTCTTTTCCAGGTTAATGCCCAGCCGCCGGAAGGCATCGGGAATAATTCCCAACTGGTCGTACCCGGTATTTTTGATTGTGATTTCCGAACCGGTCATCGCGGCCATACCAATGAAACTACCTACCTCGATCATGTCAGGCAGGATTGTATGGATAGTACCACACAGGGAACTGACTCCTTCTATTTTAAGCAGGTTGGAACCGATACCCCAGATGCGGGCTCCCATGCTTTTAAGCATCAGGGATAGTTGCTGTACGTAAGGTTCGCAGGCTGCGTTGTATATGGTGGTAACTCCTTTGGCCATGACAGAGGCCATGAGGATGTTGGCCGTACCTGTTACGGATGCTTCATCCAATAGCATGTAGGCTCCGGTGAGTTCTTCCGCTTCAATATCATAGAGCTGGCGGGTGGCATCGTATACGAATTTAGCCCCCAGTTTTTGTATACCCAGGAAATGGGTATCCAGCCTGCGGCGGCCTATTTTATCTCCTCCCGGTTTGGGGAAGAGAGCTTTACCGAAACGGGCTACCAGCGGACCTACGATCATTACCGATCCGCGGAGGGAGGCACTTTTTTTCCTGAAATCTTTGGTGTAAATATACTCCAGATCCACTTCGTCTGCCTGAAAGGTGTACGAACCGGGGGCAATGCAGTTTACTTTTACATTCATGTCGATCAGTAACTGCATCAGGTTTTTAACATCCAGAATATCGGGAATATTATGGATAGTGACTTTCCCGTCGGTAAGCAGCACAGCACAGATTACCTGTAACGCTTCGTTCTTGGCTCCCTGCGGTGTGATCTCACCCGATAATTTGCACCCTCCTTCTATGATGAATGAACTCATGCCTGTTTATCTGCCTTTACGGGAGAAATTCTTTTTGTTATTGCTACCGGTGTTGGTGTTGTTGCGCGCCAGTATTTCGCGGCTTTCGGTAAGCTTGTACTCTTCTTCGTTCAGTACAATCGCACCTTTTGACAGTTCGTCAAGGTCTTTGAATATCTTGCGGTCGTCAACAGGTTCTTTGTTCCAGGTAAGGAACGATTTTTTCATCTGGTTGGCAATCAGTTTAATCAACTGGTCTTTCTCTTCGCCTGCTTCCATTTCGGTAGCCTTTTTGATCATTAGCTCCAATGTATGTCCGTAATGGCGGAATCTCATACGGCTGTTGTTGTAAGGCAACCGGGGCGGACGGGCATATAGGTTTTCTTTTTTGATGATCTCGTAAGGGTAATTAATATCCAGCTTGAAATCGGCCATGATTACCAGGTGATCCCAAAGAATATGTTTGAAATCGTTTACATCCCGCAGATGTGGAAACAGATTTCCCATGATGTTGATGATTGTGTTGGCGCATCTTTTGCGCTCTTCTCTGTCTTCTATAGTGATGCAATGATCCACCATGTTCTGGATATTGCGACCATATTCAGGTAATGCTAATTTTTTAAGTTCTGTGTTATATTCCATTACAAATTTTTTATCGCACAAATATAAGCAAAAATTCCCTAATCGCACCAGACTCCGGTCCCGGGATATATATAATAATCGTACATACGGCGTATTTGTTCAGGCAGAACCCGTTCGAGGGAGAGGGGAGGTAGTGCGTCGACCGGGAAAAATCCTTTGTCGAGTATGTCGAACGCTTCGGTGAAGGTGCCACTTAGCAGGCGGCACAGGATGAAATATTTGTATACATAATAGGGTATGGCCGGGTGCGGGTGGCATTTGATGTCCATGACCGCCAGCAGTCTTACGGCCTCGACATCCAGGCCGGTTTCTTCTTTTACTTCTTTTACGGCTACCTCTTTGGGGGTGAAGCCTATATCGGCCCAACCACCGGGCAGCGACCAGTATCCATCCGAACTTTCGCGTACTAAAAGTATTTCGTTTTTTTCGTTGAATACTACGGCACGGATATCTGTTTTAGGTGTCACATATTCGGTTTGCCCGCAGTATAGTTTGTTGATATCGCAGGGGGCTGCCCCGGTAGCTACCGAAGCGATACGGTCGCTAAGTGAAATCAGTTCGGTATATCGCTCGGTGTCGTACTCGCTTAGTGAGTAGGTCAGTCCGTTTTGCGCAAGTGCCCGTATCCGTTGGGCAATAATCGTTAGTTCTTTTTGTGAGTCCATGATACAAATATAGGCGGAAAAGGTGAAAATATTTTAGGGTTAGGAGAAACAAAACATATAAACTTTTGTTTTTTAAGAAACATGTTAATAAAAAATAGTTAGGGTATGATTTTAAGTAGAAAATTATCTAATGCTTTGAACGATTTGATCATTGCTGAAATGTGGTCGTCTAACCTGTATATGTCTATGGCTGTGCATTTTACTATTCTTGGAATGAATAAGTGTGCCGCATGGATGCGCGAAAAACAGCTAGAGGAACTGGAACATGCTTACCAGGTGATGGAATATTCGGTTCGCAACGGTGGCGAAGTGGTGATAGGAGTAATTAACTCGGTACCAACCGGGTACGGTACTCCTAAAGAGGTACTTGAACATGCGTTGAAACACGAAGAACACCAGGTAGGTTTAATAAAGAAAATGACGGAATTAGCGGTAGCAGAGAACGATAAGATGACAGAGGAATTTCTGAATAACTTTGCACATAGCCAGATGTCTACTTCGGCTAAGTCCGTAATGGAAAAATTGAAAGATTGTGGTGCCGAATCGTTGGAGACGATTGATCATCAACTACACGAAAAGTAATCAGTCCAAAAATTATACTATCGTAAAGGGAGGCGTCATTGCTTCCCTTTTTTTACTTTAGGAGCCAGCATGAAGTAGAGTCCGGCCACTATGTAAGGGATACTAAGCAGTTGGCCCATATTGAACCGGATATGTTCTTCGAATCCTACCTGGTTGATTTTAAGGAATTCAATAAAGAAGCGATAGGTGAATATGTAGGTTAGGGTTAACCCTGTGAAAAAACCTGTGGGTAATTCTTTTCCTTTTTTTGATAGAGGAATATATTAATAAAGAACAGGACCAGATAGGCAATGGCTTCATACAATTGTGCCGGGTGGCGGGGAAGTTTGTCTAACTGAACGAATACAAATGCCCAGGGTACAGTTGTTACTTCGCCTACAATTTCGGAGTTCATCAGGTTGCCCAACCGGATGAAGGCTGCTGTGAGCGGCGCTACAATCGCAATGTAATCGAGAAGCCGCAGCATACTGTAAGGGTGTTTGCGGCAGAAAAGGAACAGGGCGATGATTACCCCTATGGCTCCTCCGTGGCTTGCCAGTCCACGGTATCCGGTCAGTTCGAATGTGCCGTTTTCTATTTTAAAGGGAAGAATTATTTCAAGCGGGTGATGCAGAAAATATGCCGGTTCATAGAATAGGCAATGTCCCAGACGGGCACCTAAAACAATCCCGAAAAATACGTAATAAAACAGGGTTGTAAACGTTTCGGCCGGGATATTGTTTTCCCGGAATATCCTGTACGCAAACCAACTGGCCAGGAATATTCCTGTGCCAAAAAGAAGGGTATAGTAACGGATGGCAAAGAAACCGAAATCAACAATTACAGGGTCTGCGTTCCAGTAAATAATCCCTGTAGTCATCTCATTTTTTCCATTTCAAGGAGTAGATACTTCACGCATACCTGCGGATAGGCAACAATGAATTCGTCCATAGTTGCATTTTCGAGCTTGTCGAGCACCTGATCTATCAAACCCGGATACGATGCCTCTACAATATCCTGAAACATGTAGGTAAATGGCCCGATGTTTACATCTCCCTGAAGGAATATTTCGATCAGCAGATAATAACTGCCGGGTGCATACTCTACGATGTAGTTTTTAAAGTCTATATATTCTTCTGTTTCCATATAAATGGAAACATCGCTTATATAGGATAATGCAGGTGAATTACATTTTTCTATCAATGCATCCAAACGTGTCCGGAATCCTTCTTTGTCTGTTTTGGAGACGGCATGGATCCCTTCGGTCACTTTGGTTCGTATATCAGTGGAGATATAAAAAAAGATCGTTGGAAGAATCGCTCTCTTCAGTACATGAGACAGCCAATAAAACACTTACTCCTATCAATAAGCTACAAAGCATGAAATTGCATATTTTTTCATAAGGCTTATTGTTTTACTAATTTATATTTGATAACCTTTACTTTATCATAGACCTAAGTTCAGGTAGGTATATAATATGCGACAAAAATATATAAAATAATCTTAATATGCCAAAAAAAGTTCATATTTGTTTGCTTTTTTATTAAAAATCGTATTATGGATGGTCAAATCTGCTGCTATTTATACAATAAATACTCTGTTTCAGGAGTTTTATTAGGTACAGGCTTTCAATTAATTCAACATTTTAAAGTCATAGATACACAGAGCCTGACCTGGAGGGAGTTTTCGTGAGGAAGCTCCCTTTTTGTATATAATTTTTCCTGTGTCACTAAAATATTCTTGTATCTTTGCACTCTAATTTTAATATAAAAACACTATAAAATAATGGGTGGTTTTTTCGGAACAATTTCCAAATCTGCATGTGCTACAGATTTATTTTACGGAACAGATTACAACTCTCACTTAGGAACCCGCAGGGGCGGGATGGCAACTCTTGACGAAGGCGAATTTAAACGTTCAATTCACAACCTGGAGAACTCTTATTTCCGTACCCGGTTTGAGAGTCAACTCGACAAATTCACCGGTAATTCGGGAATCGGGGTGATTAGCGATACGGATCCACAACCCATATTTGTACACTCGCATCTTGGAAAATATGCAATTGTAACAGTGGCAAAAGTTAATAACGTGGCGATTCTTGAAAAAGAGTTGCTGGATAAAGGTTGTCACTTTACGGAACTTAGTTCGGGAAAAATCAACCAGACAGAGTTGATCGCGTTGCTGATCTCGCAGGGGAATACTTTTGTGGAAGGGATTGAAAACGTATATAATAAGGTAGAAGGTTCCTGCTCGATGCTGATACTGACCGAACAGGGTATTATTGCCGCGCGCGATAAGTGGGGGCGTACTCCGGTACTGATCGGACGGAAAGAGGAGGCTTTTGCTGTTTCGAGCGAACCCTGTAGTTTTCCGAACCTGGGATATGAACTGGAATATAATGTTGGAGCCGGCGAGATTGTTTTGCTGACAGCCGACAAGATGACCCGGCTACGGGAACCGAACAAAAAGATGAAGGTCTGTTCGTTCCTCTGGGTTTATTACGGATATCCGGTTTCGGATTATGAAGGTGTGAACGTAGATGCTGTACGGTATGCCAGTGGAGTAGCAATGGCTAAGAAAGACGGCGTAGATGCCGATTTTGTATCGGGTATTCCGGATTCGGGTATTGGTATGGGATTGGGATATGCCGAAGGGAAAGGTATTCCTTACCGCCGGTCGATCGTGAAGTATACACCTACATGGCCCCGTAGTTTTACCCCGGCCAATCAGTCGGTACGTGATCTGGTAGCTAAAATGAAACTGATACCGAACCGCCATTTATTGAACGGTAAACGGGTAATATTCTGTGATGATTCTATTGTACGGGGTACCCAGTTGCGGGATAATGTAAATATATTGTATAGCTACGGAGCGAAAGAGGTACATATGCGTGTGGGATGTCCGCCGATATTGTTTGCTTGTCCTTACCTGGGCTTCTCGGCATCCAAATCATCGCTCGAACTAATTGCACGCCGGATTGTTAAAGAACTGGAAGGCGACGATGCAAAAGACCTGGATAAATATTCGGAAACCGACTCGCCACAATATACCAATCTGGTAGATTGTATCCGGAAGAAATTGAATATAACAACGCTTCGTTTCAATACGGTTGAGGATCTGATCGCCTCGATCGGATTACCTAAAGAGTGTATTTGTACACATTGTTACGACGGTTCAAAAGACGAATAAACGGTATAGAGTATGAATGTAACAGACCGGTTTTTAAAATATGTTTCGTTCGATACGGAATCGAGCGAGACTACAGGTACAACTCCCAGCACACCCGGACAACGGGTGCTGGCAGAGGAACTGGTAAAAGAACTACAGGCTATTGGCCTTGAAGAGATTACGCTGGACGATAATTGCTACTTAATGGCAGCCCTTCCGGCCAATACCACGAAAGAGGTTCCTGCGATTGGATTTATTGCCCACCTGGATACCAGCCCCGATATGCCGGGTAAAGAAGTAAAGGCCCGGATTGTTCATTACGAAGGGGGATCTATTGTATTGTCTGAAAAGGAACATGTTATTCTTTCGCCGGAAATGTTTCCGGAACTGAAAGCGTATACCGGACAGGAACTAATTGTTACCGACGGTACTACTCTGCTTGGTGCTGATGATAAAGGCGGTATCGCTGCTATTGTTTCGGCAATGGAGTATTTGATACAACATCCGGAAATTGAACACGGAAAGATACGGATTGCTTTTACCCCGGACGAGGAGATCGGACAGGGGGCAGACCATTTTGATGTGCAGAAGTTTGGCTGTGAATGGGGGTATACGATTGACGGCGGACAGATGGGTGAACTGGAATACGAGAATTTTAATGCTGCCGGAGCCAAAATTTCTTTTAAGGGATTGAATGTGCATCCCGGAACGGCAAAAGATAAAATGGTGAATGCCTCGTTGCTTGCAGTGGAGTTTGCTTCGTGGTTGCCGCCACACCAGCGTCCGGAACATACGACTGGATACGAAGGATTTTTCCACCTGACAAATATGAACGGATCGGTAGAGGAAGCATCCCTGTCCTATATTATCCGCGACCATGACCGCGCCCTGTTTGAGCAAAAGAAACAGTTACTGGAGATATTAGTAAAACAGATGAACCTGCTGCACCCGGGAAGTACTACGCTGGAAATGCGCGACCAGTATTATAATATGCGCGAAATGGTGGAGCCTAATAAACACATCATTGACCTGGCTTTCGAAGCGATGACGGCTGTAGGCGTTAAGCCTATTGTAAAACCGATACGCGGAGGTACCGATGGTGCCCGCCTGTCGTTTATGGGACTGCCGTGCCCCAATATCTTTGCCGGCGGACACAATTTTCACGGACGGTATGAATACCTGCCGGTTGATTCGCTCCGGAAAAGTATGGAGACAATTATAAAAATAGCAGAATTGCTAACTGATAAATCATAAACAAACACAACCATGAAAAAGACACCATTTACTGATGTGCATATCGCCCTCGGCGCGAAGATGCATGAATTTGCCGGATACAATATGCCGATTGAATATTCCGGTATCATAGACGAACACAACACTGTTTGTAACGGAGTAGGGGTATTCGATGTATCCCATATGGGTGAGTTTTGGGTAAAAGGGCCGGACGCATTTGCCTTTATCCAGAATATTACCTCTAACGATGCTTCCGTACTGACAATTGGTAAGGCACAATATACCTGTTTCCCCAATGAAGAAGGCGGTATTGTGGACGACCTATTGGTTTATTATTATGAACCGGAAAAGTATATGCTGGTGGTGAATGCTTCCAACATAGAAAAAGACTGGAAATGGTGTCAGGATCACAATCCTATGGGTGCCGTACTGGAGAATACTTCGGATAATATAGGGCAGTTAGCTATCCAGGGTCCGAAGGCTACGGAGGTATTACAGCGCCTTACTCCGGTTGATCTCTCTTCTATTCCTTATTACCATTTTACTACGGGTGAATTTGCCGGATGTAAAAATGTAATTATTTCGAATACCGGATACACCGGAGCGGGAGGGTTTGAACTCTATTTCTATCCACAGGACGGTATGACTATCTGGAATGCGATTTTCGAAGCCGGAGCACCGGAAGGCATTAAACCTATTGGTCTGGGAGCACGTGATACGCTGCGTCTGGAAATGGGGTTCTGTCTGTATGGTAATGATCTGTCGGATACCACTTCGCCCCTTGAAGCCGGACTGGGGTGGATCACTAAATTTACCGAAGGAAAAGATTTCCCTTCACTGTCTTTGTTGGAACAACAGAAGGCAGAAGGCGTAACCCGCAAACTGTGTGCATTCGAACTGACCGAACGGGGCATTCCCCGCCACGGATACGAAATAGTAGACACCGAAGGCAATGGAATCGGTGAAGTAACTTCCGGAACAATGTCGCCCACTACAAAGAAAGGCATTGGTATGGGATATGTACAAACAGCCTTTGCCAAACCCGGTACAGAAATAGCGATCCGCATCCGCAACAAAGATATTAAAGCGGTCGTGGTTAAGCCTCCGTTCAGGAAACCCTAATATTAGGCAGACATAAGATACAGTTTCAATCCCGGACTTGATCCGGGATCGCAGAGGAATAGACGGTATAATTAACGCCTGTATAAATTGAATCTTATTACAGATTTAAACAAGTCTTTTGTTGTTTAGCAGAAGGAGTTTCTTATTTTTGTCATAAAAATTTTGAGAATGAAAGTAAATCAACTAAGATTAAAAATCGCAAACTTCCGTGCTATCAAAGAAGCAGATATTTTACTGAATGGTATTACGGTAGTCGCAGGTGAAAATGGTTGTGGGAAGAGTACTCTTTCTCAATTTTTATATTATATTTTTTATTTGTCTAATGATTATGATGAAATAATTAGTAGTGATTTGGATGAGCGTTTGCTTAAATATCATGGAATTCTTGATTCTTTTAAGAATGTGCTATACAATAAGACCGGGGATAAAGAATTATTACATTTGCGGATAGCGGATTTGGATGAAGCTTCCTGGTATAAAATTATTGATGATTTATATAGTTATCTAAAAGAATATGTTTTAAATAATGATGAAGAGGCCGGAAATCGTTTAAAGTATATTCTTTTGGATATATTAGGTGAAGAAAATGGGACAGAAAAAAATGGCCGGAATTAATAACTGAAGTTAAAGATCGAATTCGTAAAGAATTTGAATTGGCTGAAAGTTATAAAATGACAAATCCTTCATCTTTATTAATTGAAGAATTAGAAAAGTATCTGGGGCACAGAAATGTACCGGAACAGTATGAACTGACAGAGTATGAAAGTCTGATTATTAGTAATATTAATAATTTGTTTATTAAATTCCACTCTGTTCAACAGGTAGTTTATATAGATACTCCTATGGCTTTAGGAAGACCGGAGGAAATCTTATGGGGAGATTTAAATGATTTATTGCATAACTCCCATAAACAAACTTTTAATGAGAAGATTAATAAAATAATAACAAGAGAGATAGTAAAAGGGGATACATATATAAGAAAGAAGCCCGGCTATTCAGAATTTGATGAACTTTTTATTTATAAACGGGAAGACGGCTCTGAATTCGATCTTTTTGAATGTGCTACCGGTATTAAAGCATTTGCTATCTTACAAATGCTTTTAAAGAATGGTTATCTGAATAAGTATACTCTTCTAATTATCGACGAACCGGAAGCCCACTTGCATCCCCAATGGATTATTGAATATGCACGTTTAATAGTATTGTTGAATAAACATGTTGGTGTCAAATTCTTTATTGCCAGTCATAATCCGGATATGGTTAGTGCCATTAAATATATATCGGAAGCAGAAGGAGTAGATGATAAATTAAATTATTATCTGGGGGAATCTGTTCCCGGGACTTATCAATATAATTATAAACATTTGGGAACAGATATAGAACCTATTTTCGAATCATTTAATATTGCTCTGGATAGGATTAACTTATATGGCTCAAAATAAAACACGATGAAATATTGTAAAAGAACAACCTTAACACATCCTTTATCAGTTCAATATCCAAAAGAAGTAGAATTGATTAATCAAATCTTTCTTACAGAAGGTTTTAAAAGTTATTCCTTTGAAGAAGAAGTAGCATTGAATCTCGACAAAATAGAGATAAAAAAGAGTAAAGGACTTTCACGTAAGGCAACAGTTGATCTTGCAATAGGAATCAGCCGTGTGCAACGTAATGCCCAAATATTGTTAGTAGAGCTAAAGTTTGAAGTAAAACGACCGGGAAATATTTCAAAGAAGGAGATAGAAGAAAAAATAAAGCATTCCATTGAATTGTTGACACACGTGGTTCCTGTTTCTGAAAAGAAAGTACTTCTTTTTAATGACAATATTATTCAGCAAGCACGATCAGCAATAACTCGTCTATATCATAATTCTCCTAAAATGGCAATAGAGGTAAAAACAGTAGAGGATTTTAAACAAACATATTTTTAATAAGTATATGGCAAAAAAGATACGTTTTGGGGTAGTGGGAACCAATTTTATATCGGATTGGGTGATTGCCGGAGGGCGGCAGGATGAGCGGTTTGAGTTGACGGCGGTTTATTCGCGCACGCAGAAGACGGCGGATGCGTTTGCTGCAAAACATCAGATACTTCATACGTTTACTTCGCTGGAGGAAATGGCGGCCAGTCCGTTGATTGACGCGGTATATATTGCTTCACCTAATTTCCTGCATGCTTCGCAGAGTATTCTTTGTATGAGCCATGGTAAACATGTATTGTGCGAGAAGCCCTTTGCTTCCAATGCCCGTGAAGCAAAAGAGATGATCGTTGCTTCCGAAAAGTATAATGTAACTCTCATGGAGGCAATGAAGCCTACACTGACTCCCAATTTCAGGGCCGTTCGTGAAAATCTTTCCCGTCTGGGAACCATACGGCGGTACTTTTCCAGTTATTGCCAATACTCTTCACGGTATGATAAATTTAAGGAAGGTGTTGTACTGAATGCGTTTAAGCCTGAATTATCTAACGGGGCGATGATGGATATTGGCATTTATACGGTATATCCTATGGTAGTATTATTTGGCCGTCCGCAGAAGATTGAAGCTTCCGGGGTGGTGCTTTCTTCCGGAGCAGACGGGCAGGGAGCCGTAAACTTTACCTATGAAGGAATGAATGCCACTGTGCTTTATTCTAAAATAGCCGATTCGTATCTGCCTACGGAAATACAGGGAGAGGAAGGAAATATTACTCTTGACCGGGTTAATCTGATCAGTAAAGTAGGATTCATTCCGCGGCCAACAGCCAAATCAGGCAAAGGTCCTAAACCGGAACCCCGGGATATTAGTTATATAAGAGATAAAGATGAATATTATTACGAAGTAGCTGAATTTATTGACTTGATAGAGGCCGGCAAGCGGGAATCGGAAATAAACAGCCATACCCATTCGCTGATCACACTTGAAATCATAGACGAAGTACGCCGTCAGTTGGGTATTGTGTATCCGGCGGATTAATATTACATTTGGCAAATTATTAGTATACACTTTAAATAAAAAGAAAATGAAGAAATGTTTGTTAGCTTGTTTTCTGTTCGCCTTTTTAGTAGCCTGTTCGTCTGGTCCTGAAAGTGCTGCGCAGAAATTTACCGAGAATATGGCAAAAGGGAAATACACCGAGGCGAAGAAATACGCTACCGAATCTACGGGGCAACTATTGGATATAGTGTCCGGATTTGGTGGGGGAGAAGTAAATCCTAATTTTAAGTTTCAACTGGTAGATAAAGCTGTAGACGGAAATATGGCAGAAGTAACTTATAGGGATAAAAATCAGCCGGAAGGAGCAGAACAAACACTTCAACTGGTAAAAATAGACGGAGATTGGTTAGTAAATATGGATATGCAAAAGTAATCCTCTTCCTTTTTATTTTATTGGCCGGATGTACAACTAAAGAACATGCCGGCCTTTCTGTTTCTATAGAGGAAGTACCGGTGCCTGATAGTGTGCAGTTTGTACATGGGGATGTGATATGCCGTTTAGGCAACGGATACTTTTCAAACTATTTCAGGAAATGTTCTACTACCGAAAAGATCTATTCGCATGTAGGGATTATAGAGGTAGCGGCTGGCTCGGTTTTTGTTATTCATGCCGAAGCCAGTGAGTTAACAGGTGTTGGTAAGGTGAAAAGAGAACCGCTAAACTACTTCCTGCACACGATTCATACCTGGGGACTTTACCGGATTACCCCTGATCAGGACACCTGCCGCATGATCGTAGAGAAGGCACTCGCCTATTACCTTGCCGGAACCCCTTTCGATCTTGACTTTAATAACGATGATGACAGCCAGGTTTATTGCACCGAATTGGTTGCACACTCCATTAATAAAGTTTATAACCACCCGGTAATCATACCCCATTTTTCTTTTGCCGGGGAAAAAATGTTTGGAATAGACGACATTTACCTCCATTCCGGTTTCCGCAAGATTTATATGGTAAGCAATAAATGAGAGATCCTATCGTTCCTATCGTTCGGCGTAGCGTCTTCGCTACGTCGCTAAAATCTTATGAAGCTCCAGCTTCATGTGAGGCAGGAGCCTCACTTTATCCAACGACGTAGCGAAGACGCTACGCCGAACAGTAGTCTATTTGCTTTTGCCGGCTCTTTTGCTGGCGCAGATTTAAATCTGTGCCCTAACTAACAAATATATCCGGTTATTGACATTTTGATAATTTACAAAATGTCAAAATACCCCCTTTCT
>JAJQAZ010000100.1:0-20032 GCA_021203545.1 Tannerellaceae bacterium
GTTATTATGAATATTATATTAGCTATTTTTTACATATTTATTTAAAAAACATGTGTTCAATTTAAATACACTAACATAATATGAAAGAGTCTAACATCTTAACCACCTTTATTGAAGAGATATCAGAGAATCTCTATTTTTCACAGATGAAAAAGATTAAAAAAGAGTATGTGCATAAAAGTCACGAAGAATATGTGCTAATATCTGATATTTTAGAAATTCCGGACGAATACATTCCGGAAGATGTCTCTAAATCTAACAGGAATAAGTATCTTTATTTTACTGCTTATCCAAAATATGATTGTACCTTTTGCTTTGATCATGAACTGGATCATTTCCCCTTTATGATGATTGTTGAAGTGATTAGACAAGCCGGCATAGCTATTGGACATACTATTCATGGAGTTCCGTTAAGAGGAAATTCGGGTATAATGGATAAAGTCCACCTAAATGTATTAAAGTTTATGGAACTGGATATTCCTCTATTAATAGTGATAAAAGATATGATTGTGAAACAAAAAAAATCTCGTCATGAAAGAATTATGTATTTCTATTTCTATCAAAACGGAACTTTGTGTGCTTCATGTGAAATAAATGCATCTATTATGGAAATTGATATTTATGAACGACTAAGAATGAATAGTAGAGCAGAGATATTAAAAAATACTTTTTTTGAAAAACATCCAACCACAAATTTGAAGATGCTGGATGAAAAAATGAAAGAATTAACGCTCGTTGATTAATAATAGTAAGAATATACATGGAGGTAGTACAACTTACTCATGATGGCAGATGCAAATGGCTGGAAACTCAGGTTCTGAATAAAGTTTTCCCTGAAGCTGCCCAATCGGCTAAAAATCCGAATGAACCGACCCGCTATATGATTATTGATTGGATTAGTAATGATAATGGAAAAGTCGGAGTCGATTTAAAATGGTTTAAAAAGCTGGGAGTTCCGGCAGTACAAACATTTAATGATTTACCCAAAGGAGATAATTTTATAGTCGTAAATACCGGATATGACTCCATCATACAGGAAGAAAAAGTATTATTAGATAGGGGGATTCGTATGATTGACAAACCTTGTCCTTTTGTCAGAAAACTTAGAAGAGAGTTTGAAAAAGTGGACGACGCTTATCAGTATGTATTGCTATGTGAACCGAATCATATTATCATAAAAAATTATGCAACACTTTTTCCTAAAGATATGATATTGGTACAAATGGGAAACTATAAGGAGCGAATTCTTAAAGAGCATAATGGAAAGCCAATCATGTTTATTTCATATGTTACTTTTTTAAAGAAACATTCCAATATGATTTTCAGTTTCATAGAGAAATCTTTTCCTGATAAAGAGCATAAGATGATTAATACGCAATGTATGTGGGCTGATGGAAAAATAAGTCCATTGGATGAAATAATGAATCTTTCAGCAGAAAAACTGGAAGGAATAAAGTATGCTTTACTCATCGGATCTCCGGGATCAACAAATAAATCTCTGATGTCTCTCTATGAGACGATTATTGATAAGGGACTTGAGGTGATTAATATTGGAAGCCTGAAAGATTTCCTTAATTTTAGAAAGTCGCATAAAAAAGAAAAGATTTTATTAGTTAAATCTCCCATTCCTAATCAGGCAGAAAAACCTATCTTAGCATTTTTAAGACGAGGTTACCTGTATGCATACTACACTCTATGGAAAGAGAGAGTACTTCAATAATTAGAAAAAGATAATATATTATATAGATGGATAACAATAGCAAACTAAAAATAGGTATTACCGGAGGTACAGGTTTCCTCGGATCCCGGCTAATCGAATTATTATTAGAAAAAGATGTGGAAATAACTTGTTTGGTTAGAGATAGTAGTAATGTAACTAGGTTGCCGGAGAATACAAAACAGGTAAAGGGTGAATTATCGGATATCCAAACCCTGAAATCATTTGTTATAGGAAAAGACGTGATTGTACATCTTGCTGCTCAGGTAGCACGAACCACAAAGGAAAAATACTATTTATCCAATGTCATCGGAACTGAAAACCTGTGTAAGGCGATTATGCAACATAATAATACATGCCGGTTAATTAATTGCTCCTCTATTGCTGCTTATCGAATTAAAGGAATCTGTAAATTACAATTTACGGATTATGCAAAGAGTAAGTTGGGTGCAGACAAGGTAGTTGATCAGTATATGAAGGTAATTAAAGCTACTACGATTGTTCCCGGAATGATTTATGGCCCTGGAAACAATGTGTTTATTCCAACGATTGTAGAAAACCTGAAAAACAATCAGCTATTTTTTGCCACAGGAGGTGAAAAGCATGCACCCTTAAGTTATATCGACGATTTGTGTGATCTTTTCCTCCGTGCTATTTATAATGAAAAGTCTGTAGGCAATAAATATTTTGGCATAAAATATAGTGAAAAAGGGATACACGACTTTATTCGCATGATTGCAGCAAAAACGAATTGTACAGCTCCTGACAAGGTTTTATCTAAGACAAGATTAATGACAAAAGCAGTTCTCTACCAATTAATTTATTCCTTTTTTAATATTAAGAAAAGCCCTAAGTTACCTATCAGGATGGTAGATGTATTATCCATTAATTATCATTTGTCTGCTGAACAAAGAGAAAATAATCTGGGGTGGGAAGCAAAAGTAGATATGGAAGAAGGTATCAATAATGTTTTATCAACATACGACCTGAATTTGCATCCTAAAAGTAAAAAGATGGTAACTATGTAATCTAACTTGTAAGAAATGAAAAAAGATAAAGAAATAACGATCTATTACTTCTCTGCAACAGGGAATAGTTTAAAGTTAGCCGTAGAGTTAGCATCTCATTTTACGGCTTCCACACTGTTGCGTATAGATGGCCAGGTAAAGGTTGAGCCGTCCACTAGTGAAATAGTCGGATTTATATTTCCTGTTTATATGGGAACTTTGCCCAAAGTTATACATAATTTCCTACAGGATTTTCCTTTTAAAAAGAATGTTTATTACTTCTCCGTTGCAACCTATTACCTATATAAAGGATGTACAATTCCTGTTGTAGGAAAAATAATGCAAGAGAAAGGCATATCCCTGAATTATGGGAATTATCTCCCAACGGTAGGTAATTGTCTGATGAAATATGAAGTTTCTGCGGACAAAAGAATACATATCTTAGACCGGGAAAAAGAAATAACAACCCTTCTTATCAATGATATAAAAAATGAAGTAGAAAAAGCACCAGCTTCCTATAGTTGGTTATCGGAAAAAATATATACTAAACTATTTAATGCATTCTTTGGAACTGTATCAACTAAATTTTCGTTAGAAAATAGTTGTATATCCTGTGGATCTTGTCAAAAGATTTGTCCGGTAAATAACATATCCATACATAATGGTCAGCCTGTATGGGGATCAAAGTGTGTTGCCTGCCATGCATGCGTACACTGGTGTCCTAAAAATGCAATCAACTTAGGCAGTTCTAAGGGCAGGCTCCAATATCATAATCCGGCAATCACAAGAACTATGATGTTAGAGGAAAAGGAATATAGCAACAAAACTATGAGAACTCTTAAAAGTGTACCCCAAAGTTAAATATAAAACCTTTGGATATATTTTTATATATCTTAAAAAAATTTGAAGATAAATTGAATTTAGTAAGCCAGCCTGTAAAACCGGATAAGTAATTATGCTTCTAATATGAACCAGGAGAAAGTCGTAACGGACTAATCTATTATCTGCGGAACCCCCTATAGACTATGATATGGAACTGCTTAAAGAAAAGCATGAAAACCTGAATGAACAGGAAGCTCTTTTTGATGATATTGGAGAACTAAGGGTGAGAGTTGGACTGGTAAAGACGAAACACAGGCATAAACCGGGCGATTTTATATTGGTACTAAAAGGAAAGGTCACGCAGGAATATGGAACCCAATATGTCTCTTACGGGAAAAGTCCCCGTGAAGCTGCGTAGTTAGGATTGACTCGGAAAGCAGAGCCATTACAGAATATAACAAAATCTTGAAAAAAGTAAAAGAACTCCCTGAAAATAAAACAACCGTTGCCTGCTTATAGTTTATATCGAAATTAATAGCGGACGAAACACACCATCTATCCCTTTTCCGTGAATGGCTGAAAGAAGATCCGGAGTCCAAAAATAAAGTTGATAGGTATGCATACAGAAATTTTACCCGGCTAGGTTCCTTTCAACTAAAAAATCCTTTCCGGGTACAACTCATTTATATTATTTAGACTAAATCCCGCTTAAAATCAGAATGACCCTCTCAACAAACAACTTTGGCCTTCTCAACAAATAAACAGGGTAAATAACCGGGTACTTTTGTAACAATAACACATCTTTAAACAGATAAATAATGATAAGAATAAAGAAAATGATAGTAATACCCTTATTCGTGAGTGCAACAATCACAGCTGGAGCAAAAAATGAAACAAATGATAACAATCAAATAAAAGAAAAAAATATGGAACAGTTAGAATTGACCCAACAGTGGGATAAAGTATTTCCCAAAAGCGATAAAGTCAATCACAGCAAAGTAACTTTCCGCAACCGTTATAGGATAACATTGGCTGCCGATATGTATGTACCGGAGAATACCAACGGAAAACTGGCAGCCATTGCTGTATCCGGTCCTTTCGGTGCAGTAAAAGAACAATCGTCGGGCCTGTATGCACAAACAATGGCAGAGCGTGGTTTCCTGACCCTTGCTTTCGATCCGTCTTATACCGGATAGAGTGGGGGAGAACCCCGTTATGTAGCTTCGCCCGACATCAACACTGAAGATTTCAGCGCTGCCGTAGATTTTCTTTCCTTATTGGATAATGTAGACCCAGAACGTATTGGAATCATCGGTATTTGTGGATGGGGTGGCCTGGCAATCAATGCAGCAGCAATGGACACCCGTATCAGGGCTACGGCAACTTCTACTATGTACGACATGAGCCGTGTAAATGCCAACGGTTATTTTGATTCAATGGATGCGGATGCACGCTATGAACTCCGTGAGCAACTCAACGCCCAGCGAACAATAGATGCGAAGAATGGTACCTATGCACTGGGTGGAGGTGTTCCGGAACAGTTATCCGTCGATGCTCCCTGGTTTGTAAAAGATTATTACAGTTACTATAAAACAGACCAGGGTTATCATCCACGTTCCCTCAACTCAAACAATGGATGGAACGTCACTTCTCCTCTCTCGTTCATTAATATGCCCCAACTCACTTACAGTAACGAAATCCGGAATGCCGTGCTTGTTATTCATGGCGAAAAAGCACATTCACGCTATTTCAGTGAAGATGCTTTCAGTAAATTGAAAGGAGACAACAAGGAATTAATGATTATTCCCGGTGCTGTCCATACAGACCTCTACGACCGTATGGATATCATCCCGTTCGATAAAATGGAATTATTCTTTACGGAATACCTGAAGAAATAAACTAAAAACAGGCTGGCTCATTTTGATTTTGAGCCAGCCTGTTTTTAGTCTATATACGGAAAAAAGATTACTGAATTTCTATTGTTCTGATCGCTTTCGGCGAATCCTTCATATTTACTTTCGGGATTGTAATATACAGGATACCATTTTCCATGTGAGCGCTAATCTGCTCTTTGTTAACATTATTAGGCAGTACAATGGTCTGCTGAAATTTAGAGTAAGAAAATTCGCGGCGCAGGTAACGTCCTTCCTGTTTTTGTTCGTTTTCATTCTTTTTTTCCATCGAAATAACCATATTGTTCTCGTGGTTCAAACCAATGGAGAAATCCTCTTTGGTCATTCCCGGAGCAGCTACTTCAAGCCGGAATTCATTTCCATTTTCAATTACATTAATTGAAGGGGATGTAAAGTTGCTTCTTTCCATCCAGGTATCACCCCAAAAGTCATTAAAAATACTTGGCAACCAATTTTGAGATCTTCTTACAGGCATCATAACTAATTATCTCCTATTTTTAATTAAACATTTTATTAATGATCACTTATGAAGCAGAATAAATCTAAAAACGCTTCAACTAATTTATTGCAAAAGGCATGCCGGTGAAAAACTGAACTATTCCGGTTTATCTATGGCAGAAAAAATGTCGGGATAGATGTAAAAATGTCAGATTGCAAGATAAATAGGTAAATACTCCTGATTATTTATAGGGATATTCATGTTTTGCTGCCTCTTTTATCTTTAATTCTGGAATTAACGGATAGGTATCTATTAATTCCAGTTCCTGTACCATATGAAGTGTACCTTGCTTGTATTTCAGGAAATGCGGGGTTTGTATATGGTTTTGATAAGCGGCTTCGTTTGCATAAATTTCTAATATAGTAATTTTATGAGGGTGTTCTTTTTCGGAAACAGCATAAAGAATCAGGACATCCGGTTCGAGTTGCATGGAAGCTTCAATTTCTTCTTTGAGGAAAGCATTGTATTCTTTCAATTGTACAGGGTCTACCGTAATGTGGGATAGGCGTACTTTATATTCCGGATTCTCCTGTGTAAAAGCCGGAAGGATGCCTGCCAGCAGGCATAACAGTGTTATGAATAGCTGTTTCATTTTACAGCTTTAGTATATTCTTCGTCGTTTACCGGTTCCAGCCATATGTTTTGGTTGGTTTGCGGATTGCAGGCAATGGCGAGGTGCGAGAACCAACTATCAGGAGCTGCTCCGTGCCAATGTTCTACGTTGGGTGCAATCTCTATCACATCTCCGGGCATCATGTGGATGGCCTCTTTACCTCTTTCCTGGTAATATCCTGCTCCACCAACGGCAATCAGTATCTGTCCTCCCGTATGTGTATGCCAGTTGTTGCGGCATCCCGGTTCGAAAGTAACATTCGAGATTGGAACATTCAGGTCGCTGTTACCAGTAAGTGGTGCGAGCCATGATTTACCTGAAAAATATTGTGCGTAACCGGAATTTTCATTACCTACCGGGAAATCGCTGATTTTTGGAACATCTGTATTCATATCCTGTGTAATTTTATTTTTACTATATCCTGTTAAAACACCTGTTGCAATAAGCAGAATCATTATGATTTTTCTCATTTTATTGATTATTAGTTTGATAACCACAAAACTATAATAAAAAGGCTGCTTTTGTTTTGTTGTCAGGTTCAATTTGTTTTGCCGGGAGGCTCATAGAGTTTATATTTTCCTGATCATTTCAAATTGTTTTCCTTTTAGCTCTATATTTTTTGCCTGCAGGAATTGAGTGATAGAAGCACATGCTAGATCTGTGTTTATAACCTTAACAGAGTCGTTTTTATTGATCCCGGCCATCTCTTTCAGTAACAGGGAGGCAACGCCTTTCCTTCTGTATTGTTTGTCCACTGCTATTTGAGTGATATCGCCGGAAGTAGGTTCAAAAACAGCATATCCTATCAATTTATTCCCGGTGAATGCTCCCAGAGTAACAAATTCTTCTGCTGATCTGCCGATAGATTCAAAACTATTTTGCCACGAAGGGTAGAAATCCCAAAAGCCGGCAACAGAATCCGTCTCTTTAATTTCAATTGATTCAATTGTGCAGACAAAATCAGTTATGGAATAATTCCTGATCTCTTCGTTCTTCTGTCTGAAATAGTTGAACTCCCGGCTTACTTCAAAGCCGAGATTCCTGTATACGGAAACAGCTTTTGTATTGTGTTGCAATACTTCTAAAAGGTATTGTCTGATATGATTCTCTTTTAAATAAGGAATTGAATATTCAAAAATCTTTGTAGCCAGCCCATGTCCTCTATACTCTTTTAGGGTTCCCGTTCCGGTATCGTAAGCTGTTGGTATCCCGTTGAAGTATCCGGTTCCGTTAAGAGTAAAGGCTATTATCTGATCGCCCTCGAATGCCGCAAACGATAGATCCGGGTTAAAACCGCGCCTTTTTAGCATAGCTTCAAGTTGTACCCGGTTTAATTGCATTTCGTAATCGGCAAAAGCCCGGCTAAACCCATTAAATATAGTATTGAAATCTATGTTAGCAAGCGATTTTATTTCCATCCTGTATTAAATTGATCCGATACAAAAATAAAAGTTATCCCGGAATTTTAAACTCTGTACCCAAATCTTTCCGGAAGTCATAAAATAATTTATGCACAAAAAAGTCATGGAAGATCATCTTTCAGCTTAAACAACAACTACAAAAAAGATATTTTGGCTCTTAAAAACATCTCCAGCCGGGTAAAAGAAGGATAAAAAACTATTTTACGAATATATTTTGCCTTTCGGAACGCTGGTTGGCCTCTAAAAGTAATCGGTCACAAACTAATAAAAAGATTAGTTTATCCTCTTTCCGGTAACACTTAAACCAACTTCCCGCAGACCTTTTTGCTTACCGGGTTTCTTTTTGTTTCCGGCAAGTTGCTATTCCTTACAAGTTGAAAAAGCTAAACCCCACGAGAATCGTTTTTTCACAACCTATCCGTAGGTTGGTATGGAATAATGAATTCTCAGAGGGGTTTAACTTACAATTTGTCAAAATGAATATTTTGATGGGTAAGGGTTATACTCATTTGGTGGGGGAATAGCCGAAGTTGTCTTTGTAGGCTTTGGAGAAATGGGATAAATCTTTGAAACCTACTTCAAGGTATACATCGGATACTTTTTTCTTTTCATGTTTTATTTTGTCATGAGCTGCCTGCAGCCGTTTTTGCATAATCCATTTATAAGGTGTCAGATCACTTATTTTCTTGAAATCCCGTTTGAATGTAGCGAGGCTGCGTCCGGTAAAATTGGCTATATCTTCCATTGATAAGTCATACATGTAATTGGCTTCCAGAAAATCAAGGATGTCTATTTTCCAGGGATCGGCGAAATCAAAAAGGATGGCATGAAAATTAGGGTCTATGTTCAGTAGCGAATATATTCCTTCCTGCTGTTTTAATTTTATTAATTCGCCGGACGGTTGGTAATGGGTATCAAAATAAGGTGCCAACGATTGAAAAAGACTTGCTATATCCGGCGAATCCGGTAGCTTTACTACACTTTCTCCGGGTTTGTTTATCTGTAAAATTTGTTTCTTATCTATAGATTTATGAAATTCCCGCAGAAAAGAACGGGTAAACGTCATAAAAACACTTTTGAATTGCTTGCCGTCTTTAGGCTTTTTCATAACGTTAATCCGGTTATCACGACGCACAAATAGACACTCCCCGGGGTAAACGATGGTCGCTTTATCATCCTCGTAGATTGTTATTTCTCCGGAATAGAGGTAAATTAGTGTATGGTCTTTCATCATTTTCGTGCAACTTTCGTCGTTATTAAAATAACAACCGAAAAAACATCTCCGTATTGAAATACCCGGGATTCTTTACTTAATGTGTTTGTCATAACCTCTTGTTTTTATAGATATCTATCACTGGAACAAAGATACGGCACCTGAAAGGATGTTCAAAAGAAATTATATCTTTATAAAGTACAAAGATTTCTTTTTTTAGAAGGTGTTTTTCATATTCTGGCTTTTACTTTATTCCACGCACGGTACTTACTCCCATAATCTACTCTGCTGTGATAGTGGCTTGAATCGCTTTGTTTCTATATAGGTAGATATACAAAACTTATTTTACTCTGATTTAGTTATTAAGGAGATAATATTTAAACATCAGAGCATATGCAAAAATATAAATGTGATATATGTGATCATATATATGATCCTGCAGAAGGCGACCCGGATGGCGGAATTGCTCCGGGTACGGCTTTCGAAGATATTCCCGATGACTGGGTTTGTCCCATGTGTGGTGTGGGGAAAGATAGTTTTTCCCCACTGGAAGAGTGAGTTTTGTTTTATATAAACTTAATACAAACCGGCCGGGAGAGGTGTATGTCTTTCCCGGTATTGGTTAATGCCCCTGTTTCGGAATTAATACGGAATACCTGTATTATATGGCTGTCCCGGCAGGCAACCAACAGGTAATGACCATTAGGGGTAATAATGAAGTTACGGGGATGTATTCCTGTGGGTTGGTATCCGGTACGGGTCAGTTCTCCGCTGACCTGGTTTATTGCAAAAATAGCTAATCCATCTCCCTGTAAACGGTTGGATGCATACAGAAAACGCCCGTCAGGGGTAATGTGTATATCGGCACTTCCCTGTGCCTGTAACGTATCTGCCTCAATTTCCCGGATCAGGGTGAGGATTCCTTCCTTATAATCAAAAGCAGTTACCATGCCCGATAATTCGTTAATCACATACATCCATTTACCGGAAGGGTGGAAAACCATATGCCGTGGACCCGAACCGGGAGACAGTGCGTAAAAGGCCGGATCATGCGGAATTAAATAAGGTTTTCCTGACATTTCTATATCAGTACGGTAAACATATATGCGGTCTGTTCCCAGATCGGCAGCCAATAAAAATGTAGAATCGGGGGCAAAAGTAATCGAGTGCAGATGAGGTTTATCCTGTCTCTCCGGTATGGCTCCCTGGCCGGTTAGGTAAAGAATCTGTGACGGTGGTAACATATACCCTTCTTCATCCAACCGGAACAGTGTAATATTCCCACCTGTATAATTAGCTGTTAACACAAACCGGTTTTGTGGGTCCACATTGATATAACAGGGTGCACCTCCCTGTGTTAGCTGGTTGTTTACTATATAAAGTGTACCAGCCGTTTTGTTGAAAGCCAGGGTATAGGCCGAAGCATTCCTGTCGTCATCCTCCGATACACTATAAACCAATTCTCCGTTGGCTGAAGGTTGCAAATAAGAGGGATTGGATATACCACTCATCCCACTTACCCGTGTGGCAGAACCGTCTTCCTGATTAAATTTATAGACCTGTATTCCTTCTTCTTCCGGTGAGCAGTAACTGCTGGTTATCATATAAAGAAGGGGAGATTGCGTTTCTTTAGTCTGCATATGGCATGCTGTTGATAATAATAGCATAAAAATAATAGCTTTGTACATCTTATTAAATCGTTCTTGTTTCAACATCAAAAATAGGCAAAATAAATGTTTTAATGTTTTATATTTGCTACCGGAATTTAAATAACTAAATTATATGAAAAGAAAACTTACTGTTTTTATTCTTGCCATCTGTTCGGTTTGTGTATTGTATGCAGGCGAACAGAAATCCGTAAAAGTAAACAGCTCATCCATGGGAATGGATATAAATGTGATAGTTATAACACCTGATGATTTGTCGAAACCTGTTCCGGTTATTTACCTGTTACATGGCTATGGTGGGCACGAAAATATGTGGCCCTCTTTGCGTAAAGACCTGCCGGAAATAGCAGACCGCTGTGGAGTGATGTTTGTTTGTCCGGACGGTAAAAACAGTTGGTACTGGGATGCTCCGGCGAATCCTTCGTTACGTTATGAAACATTTATTTCAAAGGAATTGATCTCTTTTGTAGATAGTAACTATAATACAATCGCGGCCCGTACAGGTAGAGCTATTACCGGTTTGAGCATGGGAGGGCAGGGAGCACTGTGGAATGCCTTTAATCATCCGGATGTGTTCGGAGCAGCCGGTAGTACCAGTGGTGGAGTAGATATTCGTCCCTTTCCCAAAAACTGGGAGATGAATAAACTTTTAGGCGAACAGAGTGAATATCCGGAAAGATGGGAAAAACAGACCTTGATTAATAATACCGGCCTGATCAAAAACGGCGATCTGGCACTGATTATAGATTGTGGATACGATGATTTCTTTTTCGATGTAAATAACGCTTTTCATAGTAAACTACTGAAAGAAGGGATCAATCACGATTATATTGTAAGGCCGGGTGCACACGATGGCGATTACTGGCATAATTCAATCCTTTACCAGATTTTATTCTTTACCAATTATTTCAAAGCACAGTGAGAGAAGTAAGAAGACAAGACCGGCTGTTGGATGAAACAGATAGCCGCCGGTTGCTGGAAACCCTTTGTTCGGCATAGCGAGGACGCTAATGCCATCGACTTAAGGATTTTTTCTTGTTGGTCGAAGGGGACCCCGATAAACCGGGATGTTCCATTTGTAATCCCCGCCTGTGGGATATAAGGATTTGTAATCCGCTTAAAGATTCCTACCTCTCTATTTAATGGATATTCATTTGTTTGCCGGATCACAGATCCTAATACTCGTTAGTAGGGGATTACAAATCCCCTCTGACCAAAAGCTTCATAAGATTTTAGCGACGTAGCGAGGACGCTACGCCGAACAAAAGATTTGTAATCCCAGTTTCTTGCTTATTTCACTTCAAAGAGGATTTTACGTTGGTTACCCTGGTCATCTACGAGGGTTAGAAGGTGGGTACCAGGGTTGGGGGAGCAGGTGATTTGGTGCTCGTCTTCGGTTTCGCCAAGGTATAGATCGTCCAGGTGCCAGTAGATGGTTGCTTCGGGGCGCATGTGGGCAGCCCGGAAAACGAACTTCTCTTTTTCGCCGCTAAGGCCAACCGGCAGGAACAAAACACTGTTGTGTTCCGGATAAACCAGATCAATCTGGTTACTTTCTTCCTGGTCGCATCCCGGACGGACCGGAGGGAGAGGACGATAATCAATATTATAATTCCGGTAATAATATTCCTGTGAAGGAGGGAGTACAAACCACGAACGGGACACTATATTTTCTACCGGTTCGCACGAACTGTTTACCCTGTACCGTTCATCCTGTGTAAGGTGTACCCATTTATGATAAGGACATACCGAAGTAGCCCTTCCGGCTGCAGGAATGTATACGGAATCTACTTTCTCGCAGATAAAAGATGCTTTATGCCCGCTGTGCCTGCAAATCCCGGCCAGTTCCATTTCGTCGTACGGCATATCAAACCATTCGCCGCCCGGTAGCAACGAGAAAATATCAAACATTACCGGAGCGGCATTCGCTACCCCTGTTAATCCCGGCCGTCCTTCGCCGGTAGCATTCCCCGCCCATACGGCTACTACATACCGGGGAGTAACTCCAATGGACCAGGCATCCCGGCTACCATAACTGGTTCCCGTCTTCCAGGCAATCTTTTTCATGGACCGGAACTGTTGCCAGTCTGCCTCCTCTTCGGGGCGGTTCAGTGCCGACATGGCTTCCATCATACTCCACAGCGATGCCGAAGAAAGCAATGGATTATCTGTCAGTCGTGTGTCGGTCAGGGAGAGGACCGGTTCTTTCTCACGGGCAGGATAAGGAGTAAGCGGATGATAATCGGCAGGGTTATAACACCCGTTATAGATCCGGTAGTGGGAAAGTGTACGGGCCATTGAGGCGTACATCCCGGCCAGATCCCACAACGTACCTTCCGCACCACCCAGTATCAACGCCGCTCCGTAATGATCTTCGGAAAAGGTAAGGGTGGTCATCCCCAGCTTTTTGAGCAGCGACATAAAGCGTCCTGTATTATACATAGAAAGCATTCGTACCAACGGCACATTCAATGAACGCTCGATCGCCCGGTGGGCAGGTACGGAACCGTAAAAGGTACGGTTAAAGTTTTGGGGTGTAAACCCATTGATATTCAACGGAACGTCTGCAACCAGCGTAGAGGGTAGAATCTGTCCGTCGTGTAGCATCCCGGCATAAAGAAATGGTTTCAGGATACTTCCCGTACTGCGTGGCGAAGTAATTATATCCACATGGTTTCCCCGCCGTTCGTCCGATTGGTAGGATACGTTCCCGGCGTAGGCAAGCACTTCGCCGGTCTCTACATCCGCCACTATCGCGGCCAGATTATAAATATGGTTCGAACTGTATTCCCGGGCAAAACGATTCACAATCTCCTGTGTCTGTTTTTGTAAATCCCTCTGTACAGAGGCTACTATCCTTGTTCCCGGCTGGTGTACGGCTAACCGTTCCAGCAGGTGTGGTGCTTCGTTGGGCAAAGGTAATGGAGCATCCGGTAGTTCCTCCAGACAGGCCAACTCAAAATCTGTCTGGTCCAGTACCCTTTATTCTTTAGAGCCAACAAGAGCCGGTCTCTTTTCTCTTTCAACTGCGTACGGTTACGTCCGGGGTGTATCAGGGCAGGGGTATTAGGTAATACTGCCAGTGTCGCACATTCGGCCCATGAAAGCTGATCGGCACTACGTCCGAAATACCGCCAGGCAGCCGTTTCGATACCTACCACATTCCCCCCGAAAGGAGCATGCGAAGCGTAAAGCGCCAATAATGTCTTTTTGCGGTAACGGGTTTCCAGATAAAGCGCCCGGTTTACCTCTACCAGTTTCTCGAACCAGTTGCGCGGGCGGTTACCCCGCGAAATACGCGCCAGCTGCATAGTCAGGGTACTTCCTCCGCTCACTGTCCGTCCCGAACTGAAATTTTGTTTAAACGCACGGATTACCGCAGCCGGGTCTATTCCCGGATGATAAAAGAAGCGTTTATCTTCGAATGCAATCAGACAGGTGACAAATTTATTGGGAAGTGTATCGGTAGCCGGAAAGCGCCATTGTCCGTCGGGAGCAATACGGGCGCCGAGTAACATAGGGTCGGACGAGTAAAGTAAAGTGGAGTAAGGATCGTTGAATAAACGGGAGGGCATTACAATTGTCATCACTATCCACCACCCCGGTAAAAAACAAAAACTCCTGCAAGAAGCTTTTTCCATTTACGGTTAAACAGGGTAGGAAGGTTTTTTTTCAACGGGTACATGAATTCTTTCTATTTAGGAGCGCTAATATAATGAAAATACTTTACATTTGTTCCTTAATCGTTTAAATCCTGATAGGTATGAACAAGCTAATCCGTTTTGTATTTTTTATTTCCCTAACCATTTGTTTCGCAGGTTGTAAAACTCAAAGTGGCGATTCCGCTGATGATACTCCTGTTATTAACCCGTATGTAGAAGCCTTTACCTCCGGTACGGTTTCCCGTTTATCACCGGTTGAAATACATTTTACAGAGGAAATACCTTCAGAAAAGCTCCATACAGCCGACATACAAAAACGGATTAAGATCAAACCCCGCATAGATGGAGAGTTCTCTTTTGAAGGTAATTCGGCAGTTGTATTCCGTCCCTCTAAAGAGATGAACCGGAATACTACCTACCAGGTCTCGGTGGATCTGTCGGGATGGTTTCCCGTGGTTAGTAAAGATAAAATGTTTGATTTCAGTTTTACGACCTACCCGTTTAAAATAGAGAGCCGGCTCGAATACATGGACATGAACCGGGAGAATGTAACCGGTTACGATCTTGCTTTCAGTATTCAGACACTCGATTCGGAAGACGACGAAGTGATAGAGTCAATTGTTGAACTATCCGAAAAAATAGAGGATAAAAGCTGGTCGCACTCCCTGAACGGAAAAAGCCATACATTGACACTAAGGAATGTAAACGCTTCCGGAGATAAACGCCGTACACTTGATTTATCTATCGGTAAGAATAAACACAATATCCCTGCCGAGAAAATGATATCCATATCGATTCCTACCTTGCAGGAGTTCTCTGTATATAATGTGGAGATAAGTAGCGATCAGGAGAACTACTTCGAAGCAACCTTTACACAACCCCTGGATACGAAGCAGGATTTGCGTGGATTGGCCTATTTGCAGGCCGGCAGGGGAGACACTTCCGGTAATCCGCTTCCGGCAGCAACAGAAATAGAGGGAAACCGCATAAAAATATATCCTACGGGAGATTATAGTGGCGATATAAGTGTTGTACTGAACGAAGGTATAAAAAGTGCAGCCGGTACCAAATTGGGAGAAACAGTGGTACGCACCTTCTCGATCAGCGAAAACCAGCCTGATCTGGAGTTGATAGGAAAAGGTGTTATTATCCCTAATTCGGATCAGTTAATCATACCATTTCGTGCGGTTTACCTGCGCGGGGTAGTAGTACGTGTTATACGCATTATGGAGTCGAATGTAGGACAATTCCTGCAGATGAATCAACTGGATGGTAAACAGCAACTGAAACGGGTAGGACGGTTAATGACCCGTAAAACAATTTTTCTGGATGAAACAGGTAAAAGCCTAACCAACTGGAATACATATGCGATTGACCTGCGGCAGCTGATCACTCCGGAACAAGGGGCTATCTACCGGGTAGAATTATCTTTTGACAAAGATCTTTCGGCTTATCCCTGTGCCGACCAGACACCTAAAACCAAAGAACAAATACTGGCAGAAGAAGAGGCGATGTTTAAGAAAGAGGTTTCTTCGTATGACGAGACCGATAATTACTACTATTACTGGGATTACGATTATGATTACAGGGAGAATGCGGACGATCCCTGCAGCGACCGTTATTACAGAAACCGCAGTGTAGCGAAGAATGTACTGGCAACAGATCTGGGTATCATAGCCAAACGAAACCCGGAGAACGAAATGATGGTATTGGTACACAACCTGGTAACCACAGAACCTGAAAGATGGGTAGAAGTTACGGTACATAATTACCAGAATGAAATCATTGGCCGGGGAAATACTGATAATGACGGGCAGGTACGAATAACCCTTCGCCCGGGTAAACCTTTTTATGTAGTAGCTTCTTCGGGTAAGCAACGGGCCTATCTGCGTGTAGACGACGGTTCGTCCCTGTCATTAAGCAACTTTGATGTAGCCGGCGAAGTAGTACAAAAAGGGATTAAAGGGTTTATATATGGCGACAGGGGCGTATGGCGTCCGGGCGATACCCTATACCTGAGCTTTATGCTTAATGATAAGGCAAATACCCTGCCCGATGGGCATCCGGTTGTAATGGAGTTGTATCAGCCTTCCGGGCAGCTTTACCTGAAAAAAACACAAACCAAAGGCGAAATGGGAATCTATGCATTCGAAATGCCTACCGAACCGGATGTACCTACCGGGTCATGGAATGTAGAGGTAAAAGTAGGAGGGGTAACCTTCTCCAAACGCCTGCGGGTAGAGACCGTAAAACCCAACCGCCTGAAAATAGCATTGACTCATGACCGGAAAGTGGTATTGAAAAACCACGAACTGAATACCGATATGCATGTAGAGTGGTTACAGGGGGCAACCGCGCGTAACCTGCAATATGAAATAGAGGGCAGTTTTGCATCCACGACTACTCAATTTTCAAACTTTGTAAATTATCAGTTTGATGATATAAGGAAGAAGTTTACCACCGAAGAGATTGAAATTGCTGACGGAACGCTGGATGGCGAAGGGAATGCGAAAATAAAATCATCCTTTAAACTGGGTTCAAAAGCTCCCGGTATGTTAATGGCTTCACTGTTCACAAGGGTGTACGAAGAATCCGGCGATTTCAGTGTGGATGGAGATCAGATCCTCTATTCGCCTTACAGTGTATATGTAGGTATTCGTTCTCCCCAAACCAAAGATATGATCCAATTGGATACCGGTAAAGAATATGAATACGAAATTGTTTCGGTAGATTATCAGGGAAAACCTGCACCAAACCGTGAGATTGAAGTGAAACTGTTCCGCCAGCGCTGGTATTGGTGGTTTGGTTCCAACAGTGACAGCCAGGCGAATTATACCTTCGACAGTCATCAGGAGTCCAAAAAAAACAATGACGGTTAAGACCGGTGCTGATAGTAAAGGAAAGTTTAAACTACAAATAGACCAGGACGATTGGGGTGTTTACTTTGTAGCAGTGAAAAATAAGGAGAGCGAACACTCATCCGGCGTATTAAATTATTACGATTGGCCGGGGTGGAGCGGACGCCGCGATACCGGACGGGGTACGAGTGCCAATGTGTTGAACTTCAAAACCAATAAAGATACTTATGAGATTGGCGAAAATATTGTGTTAACAGTTCCTTCCGCTGCCGGTAGCCGTGCCATTATAAGTATAGAGAACGGTTCGAGGGTAATCTCTGCTACTCATCATCCCTGTGAAGCGGGAGAGACCCTGATAGAGATACCAACCACCGAAGAGATGCAACCCAACGTATTCATCCACGTAACCCTCTTGCAGCGTCATGCCAATGCGAAAAACGATGCTCCGATACGTATGTATGGTATTGTGCCTGTAAATGTAAATACGGTACGCAGCAAATTAAATCCGCAGATACAGGTGGCCGGCGAAATCAAACCGGAACAGAAATATAATGTTACCGTTTCTGAAAAAGACGGCCGCGAAATGGCCTATACACTGGCTATTGTAGACGAAGGATTACTGGATCTGACCCGCTTTAAAACTCCTGAACCATGGAGTGCATTCAATGCAAAAGAGGCATTGGGTATTACCAGTTGGGATATCTATAATTATATAGTAGGTGCTTATGGCGGACGCATTGAGCAGATTTTCAGTATCGGTGGTGACGACGGGTTGGGTTCCGGTAAGAAAGCCATTGTAAACCGGTTTATCCCGGTGGTAGAATTTGCCGGACCTTTCTATCTGAAAAAGGGAGAAAAGAAACAACATACGTTTGATATACCTAATTACAACGGACGTGTACGTGTCATGTTGGTTGCCGGCGATGGAAAAGCTTACGGAAATGCGGAAAAGAGTGTTTTTGTACGTAAACCGGTGATGTTATTGGGTACCCTGCCCCGTATTATCGGAGTGGGAGAGGAGATGGAGATTCCGGCTACAGTATTTGCCACGGAAGAGAAAATCGGAAAAGTAAATGTCTCTATTGAATGTTCTGACAATATGCAGGTTGTGGGTAGTAAAAGTAAAGACCTGCAATTCAGTACCATTGAAGATAAACAGGCCAATTTCCGTATTAAAGTAAAGAATAAACCGGGTGCCGGAAAGATTAAACTGACAGCTACTGGAAAAGGCGATAAAGCTGTGTACGAGACAGAAATAGAGATCCGCACGGTAGAACGTCCGCAGACCAAAGTTATAGCGGCTATGCTGGATGCCGGTAAGACATGGAAACAGACCGTGAATATGCCGGGAATGGATGGTACCAACCATCTGATACTGGAGGTCTCCGATGTGCCCCCGGTTAACCTGACAAAACATCTGGATTACCTGATCGGTTATCCGCACGGATGCCTGGAACAGATCACTTCCAAAGCGTTCCCGCAAATTTACCTGAAACAGTTTGCAAGCCTGACACTGGAACAGCAACAGATAACCGATGCAGCCGTAAAAGAGGTAGTGCGCCGGGTGCGTTCGTATCAACGGCCGTCAGGAGGATTCTCGTACTGGCCGGGGGGGGTGAATATGCTGCCGGTTGGGCAGGTATTTATGCGACTCACTTCCTGCTCGAAGCAGAGGCACGGGGTTACCTTGTGGCCGAGAATGTAAAGAAAGCAGCCTTAAGTGATTTGAAGAGGGAAGCCCGGAACTGGCGGGGGACCAATGGTAATTCAGGTAGTTCCGACGAGATGACACAGGCTTATCGTCTGTATGTATTGGCTTTGGGCCAGCAAACAGAGATCGGTGCGATGAACCGCCTGCGTGAAAAAGGAAACCTGGCACCCATGGCTCGTTGGCAGCTGGCGGCAGCCTATGCACTGGCAGGCCGGGAAGATGTGGCCAACAGCCTGATTCAGGTAACGGTAAAAGAAGGGGATACCTATGATCCGTATGACTATACCTATGGCAGCAGCCTGCGCGATAAAGCGATCCGCCTGCAAACATTGTGCCTGTTGAAAAAGGACCCGAAGCCTTCAAATTAGTCAAAGAAATTTCAGACGAATTAGCATCCGCTAACCAATACAGTACACAATCCACAGCTTATGCATTGATGGGAATCTCTGCCTATATGAACCGTTACCGTACGGACGAAACCATGGAGTTCAACTACAACAGTAAGAATGTAAAAGAAAAGGTAAACACCGATAAATCCATCTGGTCGAAAACGTTGATCAGTAACGGGCCAACCTCTGCTCCGGTAGAGATTACCAATACCGGCAAATCAACCCTGTTTGTACAGGTAATTAGCCAGGGTATTCCGGAACAGGGTACAGAAAAAGCTTACTCAAACGATGTGGCTATTCAAGTGAATTACACAGACATGAAAGGAAAAACACTGGATGTATCCAGGCTGGAACAGGGTACCAACTTCCGTGCTGTGGTAACTGTAGAAAACCAGACTACCAACGTATTAAAGAATCTGGTACTCACACAGGTATTCCCATCCATAATTTTACCACTACCACGCCCCGGAAGCCTGTTTGTACATGTAATTAGCCAGGGTATTCCGGAACAGGGTACAGAAAAAGCTTACTCAAACGATG
>JAJQAZ010000100.1:20132-27755 GCA_021203545.1 Tannerellaceae bacterium
AAAACCAGACTACCAACGTATTAAAGAATCTGGTACTCACACAGGTATTCCCATCAGGTTGGGAGATTCTGAATACCCGTTACATGTCTGAAGAAGAAACGCGCAAGGCAACCACCAATGCCGTGAACTATCAGGATTTCCGCGACGATAGAGTGTACAGTTATATGGATGAACTGACCGTTGGACGGCAGGTAACCATACAGATTAATCTGTGTGCCGTTTATCCTGGTAACTTCTATCTGCCTCCTGTATGGTGCGAAGCAATGTACGATCACCTGATCCGGGCCAATACCGAAGGTAATCATGTGATAGTTGAGTGATTGATATTGCATAAAAAGAATTATATTTGTGGGACTGATTAAATAATAGCGGAAAAGAACGCAGATTTTTAGTTAGTCTCATAATTTTTTTAAACCAGTGTGTAATAAACTATCTAATTCATTCCATTATGACAAAAAAGGAGTTAACCGCAGGGATTTCCTTCGTCTATCAGCGACGGCAGGTGTTAGTACTTTACTGATACCGGAAGCTATGGCTCATACCCCGGGCCGTTCGGAAATAAAAGAGAATAAACCTTTTCCTACACGTGTGTTAGGCCGTACCGGGATTGAGGTTCCTATTTTAAGCATGGGTGTAATGCGTGCCGATAACCCGAATGTGTTACGGGCAGCCTATAATTCGGGCATCTTCCATTTTGATACGGCCCATGGTTACCAGAATGGAAAGAACGAAGAAATGGTAGGAAACTTTTTTAAAGGTAAACCCCGGGATACCTACTGTATCGCTACCAAAATAAAATTTGATTATCCGCTGACAGACCGCTTTGAAAAAGATATGGAGGAGAAAATGGCAATCAGCCTCGGCCGTTTGCAAATGGACTACGTGGATATTTTCTACGCACATGCTTTTGACCATGTGGAGGAAGTTAAAGAGCCCCGTATTATACAGGCACTCGAAAAATTAAAGGCCGATGGCAAAACCCGCTTTATCGGTTTCTCTACTCATGCGGGAAAACCGGAACAGATACATGCTGCTGTAGATGCGGGTATTTATGATGTCATCCTGCTGAGCTATAATTTTAAGCTAAATAACCTCAAAGAGACGGAAGAAGCCATAGAACGGGCTGCCAAAGCCGGCATTGGCCTGGTTGCAATGAAAACCATGACCGGGGGTGTAGAAGACGCCGAGGGAAAGAAAAAAATCAATGCACAGGCCTGTTTGAAATGGGCATGGAAAAATCCACATATTGCTACTATCATCCCGGGCTTCACTAATTACGACGAACTGGAAGAGTGTCTGGCAGCCGCTTTACAACCTGAAATAAACAGCGAAGAGCAGGAGTACCTGGCTTCTTTGTGCGGAAAAGAGTTACTCTATTGCCAGCAATGTGGTAAATGTACTGAACAATGTGCCCAACACCTGCCTATTCCCGGTATTATGCGTGCCTATATGTATGCGTACGGATATAAATATTCACGCCTTTCGAAAGAGACTCTGCTGGAGTTACAACTACCGGAAGATGCCTGTTCAGCGTGCGACCGTTGTAGTGTGCAATGTGTGTCGGGATTTAATGTTGCTGCAAAGATCGCAGCCATTACACCTGTGAAACAGATACCGGATGAATTTTTAACATAAACGAAACTGTATATTTACAATATGAGAAGATTTATATGTTTTGTATGTCCGTTGCTGGTTTGCTCTTTATTTATCAAAGGGCAAACCCCGGCAGAACTGTACGGATACCTGCCGCAATTAACCGGATGGACATTGGCCGGAGAGACTGAGATTTTTAATGAAGATAATTTGTTTGACCGTATCAACGGGGCTGCACCTCTTTTTATAGAGAATAACTTTGTAGAGATGACATCTATGGAGTATACCCGTGGTGACGATTATATTACTATACAGGCGTACCGCCATGCCACCCCGGAAGATGCCTTCGGGATGTATGCCTCGGAACGTTCTTCTGACCTCTCTTACCTTCCGGTAGGAGGCGAAGGATAAGGCGATGGAAAGAGTATTTATTTCTTTTCCGGTAACATATATGTGAAGATGTGGACCAATTCGGCAGAAGATATAGCCACAACCTTACAGGAAGTAGCCGGGCGTTTAGCGTCCGGAATTGATCCGGATGCAGCCTATCCTGCATTGGTAAAAGCCTTTCCGGCAGAAGGAATGATCCCTTATTCAGTAGCTTATACAACAGCCAATTACATCGGCCACGAATTCCTGCAATCAGTCTATACCGCAAAATACAACCGGAATGGCGAACAGGTACAAGCCTTTATAATAGACGGCAAGACTCCCGAAGGAGCCCGTGAAATATTGGATAAATATTTTACATTCACCAAACAACCTTTAGAGTACAACGAAGGCGAACTAATCATCAAAGACCGCTACAACGGAGACATTCTGGTTATCTGGAAAGGCAGTACAATCGCCGGACTCTTTAATGAGAATGGTAATCCGATAGAAGATACCTCCTTGTTACAACAAATCGCAGCTGCGATTTAAGAATAGGATGGTAATAGAAAAGAGAATGCAGATCAATCAAAATGGTCTGCATTTTTTTTTTAATTTCCCCTCTTTAGGTACTCTTTACACACATCTTTTTGTATTTGTTTCTTATTGAGTCCCGAAGGGACGCCTTATGATAGCCCAGCACGCAAGTGCTGGGTCAAAGGGCAATATCTTGTTTGAGTCCTGTAAGGACGGCTGAAAGAAATTCAGAATACTTTGGATCACCGAGATTTGTAATCCCGGTGCATTGAGTCCTGGGATTTGCAATCCCATTCCTATAATTATAAAGATTGTATATAAACAAGAAGGATTACAAATCCTAAGACTCGTTTGTCGGGGATTGCAAATCCACTCTGTCCAGGAAGCCCCTCTGTCCAGTGTTATTTCGTGCAGCTATTGAACATTATTCATCTTTATTAGAAATCTTTTTCCGGTATGCTGTTGTTACAAGAAAACATTAGTAAGATTGTATAGGAATGAAGATGAATTTGTGGATTTGTGTTCTGTTGCTTTTAGGATATGCCTGTAAGCAGCACGGAGCAGATGCCAAACAAGATAAAAGGAGAGAATATATGACTACAATACCGGCAGATAGTACCCATTTGAAAAAAGCATTTTTTGCTTCCGGTTGTTTCTGGGGTACCGAATATTATTTTCAGAAAGCAAAAGGAGTTGTACAAACAGCCGTGGGATATATGGGGGGACATGTGGATAACCCAACCTACCGGCAGGTATCCGGGAAAAAGACAGGACACCTGGAAACAACAGAAGTAATTTATGACACCCGGGAAACAACATATGAAGATCTGGTAAAACTGTTTTTCGAAACACACGACTTCACACAAACCAACGGACAGGGTCCGGATATCGGCCCACAATATTTATCCTGTATCTTTTATAGTACGGAATCGGAAAAAGAAATAGCCCAGCGGTATATTAATATACTGGAAGACAAAGGATATAAAGTAGCTACCATGCTACGCCCGGCAGAAACCTTCTGGCGTGCCGAAGATTACCACCAGCAATATTACGAGCACAATGGCAAAACTCCCTACTGCCACATATACCGCAAAATATTTTGAGACAACTCTAAAGGGCATAGCCGTCAGGTTAAGGTAAATTAGTAATTTATTTAGTTTGTATCAGCCGCATAGCGGTACTATATTCTTTTTGCTGGTAATAATACTTTTTGGTTAGTTCCTTTTTTAATGAGTGCGTTCTCTGAATTGCGAGGGGGTAACACCTTCTTTCTTTTTGAAGAATGTGGAGAATTGGCCGGCATTTTCGAATCGCAGGTTGTAAGCTATTTCGTTAATGTTGAGAGACGAACCGGTCAGTAGCTCTTTTGCCCGGAGTAGTTTCTGTTGTGCCTGGTATTGGGCGGGAGATACGCCGGTGTACTCTTTAAACATTCGTCTGAACCACGAATAGCCCAACCCTAATTGAGAAGCTACCTCTTCAGGAGTTAGCGGATCTTCTACCCGTGCTTTCATCAATTGACGGGCTTCGTTTATTTTTTCTACTACATACGAGTTGGTGAAAGAGTTGTTCCGTTTCTTATAATATACCGAACCGAGGATATGCAGTACAATACTCGATATCATAGGCTGATAGCCTGTTTTCTCCTGCGAAGCTATGCGGATGATATCTTCATATAATTGTACAATCGTAGAACTGATACCGATATCGTGTAAAGGTTCGTCAATAGTAAAAAACTGTTTTTCTACACGGCGGTCGATGTGCATACCGCGGAATCCTACCCAATATTCGTCCCAACCCGTTTCCGGGTCGGGATAGTAACTGTGCCATTCGCCGGGAAACAAGAGGATCATGGTTCCTGCGTGTACCTTTCTTTGTTTACAGGATTGGGAGGAGAAATATCCGCTACCTTTTGTAATATATACCAATTGATATTCATTCAGTATACGTCCGGTCTGTGGCTGGAAATTGTAATTGTCCGGGTGGGAGGAGAGCGGATAACGGCTATCCGGAGCAATAAACTGGTATCCCACGGTAGTAACAACGATACCCCACTCTTCGTCGCTTGCACTTATGGTCAGATAGCGGAACAGATCGTTACGTTGGTTTTTCATGGTCTGTCAAAATTGAAAGGTTTAAAATCATTTTTGTAAGCAAAGGTAGTATTAAAAGCCATAGTTTTGCTACCGTCGGACGTAATAATTGATTACACCATGAAGAAATACAACTTTTTAGCCTTTGACATTGGAGCAACCAGTGGACGTGCCATTTTAGGAACACTGCAAGGTGTCAAATTTGAAATATGCGAGATTCATCGCTTTCCTAACGTAATCCTGGAAATCCATGGTAAATATTACTGGAATATCTTTGGGTTATACGAATCCCTGAAGGAGGCTCTGTTTAGCTGCGTACGGAAAGGCATTCCCATAGATTCGATTGGGATTGATACGTGGGGAGTGGATTTTGGATATATTGCCCCGGACGGCACCCTGCTTGGATTGCCGCGTGCTTACCGTGACCCTTATACGGAAGGAGCACCGGAAGAGTTTTTCAACATCGTATCTCGTGAGGAAGTATATAATAAAACAGGCATACAGATCATGAATTTCAATAGTCTGTTCCAACTATTCCGTGCAAAGCAGGAGAATTTTGCACCTCTGGAAGGTGCGGAAGAGATTCTGTTCATCCCGGATCTATTATCTTATTTACTGACAGGCCAGCGGGTTTGCGAATATACGGATGCTTCTACTTCGCAGATACTGAATCCGGTAACCAAACAGTTCGAAAGTTCCCTGTTGGAAGCAGCCGGTGTAAAACCTTCGCTGTTACGCCCGCTGCTAATGCCCGGTACAGTAATCGGAACGCTAACAGACGAACTGTCAAAAGAAACTGGGATCGGAAAAGTTCCTGTGGTTGCAGTGGCCGGACATGATACGGCTTCGGCTGTGGTATCGGTTCCGGCTATGAATCCTAATTTTGCCTATTTAAGCAGTGGAACCTGGAGTTTAATGGGTATCGAGACGGAACAACCTATCATAAGTAAGGCTTCATACGAATATAACTTTACCAACGAAGGAGGTATTGAAGGAACCACCCGGTTCCTGAAAAATATAACCGGTATGTGGCTATTGGAACAGTGCCGCAAAGAATGGGAGAAAGGCGGACAAACCTATGATTATCCCCGGATTGTACAAATGGCGGAAGAGGCAGCAGGTTTCGGTTCGAAAGTAAATCCGGATCATCCCGGTTTTGCTAACCCGGCCAGTATGACGGAAGCAATTGCAAACCATTGCCGGGAAAACGGATATCCTGCGCCGTCCAGCCATGCGGAATATGTATATTGTATATTCAATAGTCTGGCAGCCCGTTATAAAGAAGTATTGGATGTCTTGAAAGAGATGGCTCCGTTCCCTATTGAGAAATTACACGTCATAGGAGGCGGTTCCAAAAACAGACTGTTGAACCGGTTTACAGCTAATGCAATTGGCATCCCGGTAGTTGCCGGTCCTTCCGAAGCAACAGCTATCGGCAACTGTATGATGCAGGCCAAAGCAGCCGGTGCCGTAAGCGACCGCTGGGAAATGCGCCGCATCATCGCAGAAGCTTTCCCTCCGGAAATGTATTTTCCGGAGTAGTCAAGGAGTTATCACTCACTACGTTCGTTAGTAGTCATCAGCCACTATGTGGCTTAGTAGTCAAGTAGAAAAAAATATATACCTAAACTACTTAACTACTGCGAGCAAAGCGAGCTGACTACCAGCGAGTGTAACGAGCGATGACTACTAAGGAGCAAAGCGACTGATAACTACTAAAAACAAATATCATTAATTAAAACAACAAAATACCATGACAAAAGAATCTATTATTCAGCAGGCATTCGACCTGGCAAAAGAGAGATATGCTGTATTGGGAGTAGATGTAAACAAGGCATTGGAAGATATGAAAAAAGTGTCTCTGTCTTTGCATTGCTGGCAGGCAGATGATGTAAACGGTTTCGAGAATCAGGAAGGTTCACTGACCGGAGGTATCCAGGTAACCGGCAACTATCCCGGTCGTGCCCGTACCATTGACGAACTGCGTAGCGACGTAAAAGAGGCATTGAAATATATTCCGGGTACTCACCGTCTGAACCTGCACGAAATATATGGCGATTTCCAGGGTAAAGTGGTAGACCGTGACGAAGTAGAACCGGTACATTTCCGGAGCTGGATGGAGTGGGCGAAAGAGAATGGCCTGAAACTGGATTTCAACAGTACTTCTTTTTCGCACCCGAAAAGTGGCGACCTGACATTGGCTAATCCTGACGATGAAATCCGTAATTTCTGGATTGAACATACCAAACGTTGCCGTGCAATCAGTGAAGAGATGGGTAAATTCCAGAATGACCCCTGTATGATGAACCTGTGGGTACACGACGGAAGTAAAGAGGTTCCGGCCAACCGTTTGAAATACCGGGCCCTGTTGGAACAATCGCTGGACGAAATATTTGCTACAAAATATGACAACATGAAAGATTGTATCGAAGCCAAACTGTTTGGTATTGGTCTGGAAAGTTATACGGTTGGTTCGTACGACTTCTATCTGGGATACGGTGCCAAAAAAGGGAAAATTGTAACATTGGATACCGGCCACTTCCACCTGACGGAAAGTGTAGCCGATAAGGTTTCTTCGCTGTTATTGTTCACTCCGGAAATCATGCTTCATGTAAGCCGTCCGGTCCGTTGGGATAGCGACCACGTGGTAATCCTGAATGATGATCTGACCGACCTGGCACGCGAAATTATCCGTTGCAACGCATTGGACCGTGTACATATTGGTTTGGATTACTTTGATGCTACTATCAACCGTATCGGAGCCTATGTAGTAGGTTGCCGTGCCACACAGAAAGCATTTATGCAGGCCTTGCTCGAACCGTCTGCCCTATTACAACAATACGAAGCAGAAGGTAAATACTTCGAACGTCTGGCTTTGCAGGAAGAAGCAAAAAGTTTACCCTGGAATGCCGTATGGGATATGTATTGCCTGCAGAACAACGTACCGGTAGGCGAAAGCTTTATCGCACATGTTCAGCAATATGAGAAAGAGGTAACGGGTAAGAGATAACCCCCCCCTCCCCCCTAAGGG
>JAJQAZ010000135.1:0-22666 GCA_021203545.1 Tannerellaceae bacterium
AGAAAGGGGGTATTTTGACATTTTGTAAATTATCAAAATGTCAATAACCGGATATGTTTGTTAGTTAGGGCACAGATTTAAATCTGCGCCAGCGAATAAATCTGCGCCAGCGGCGAAAGAAGGTTAATGTCTAAATTATATCAAGAAGCTCCCCCCAGGGGGGGAGTTGAGGGGGCTTTTCATTATCTTTGTACCCGAAAAGAAGTTCTTTTCCGTGTGCTTGCTTAACCACGTATTAAAAACAAGACAAATATATGAAACGAAAAAGCGCAGCATTGGTCTGCTTTTCAGGTGGACAGGATTCCACCACCTGCCTGTTTTGGGCCAAAAAACATTTTGAACGGGTTGAAGCGGTATGTTTTACATACGGACAAAAACATTCGCTCGAAATTGAGATCGCCGAAAAAATTGCCCGGGATGCCCATGTACCCTTCCAATTACTGGATATTTCGCTGTTGAGCCAACTGGCTCCGAATTCCCTGACAGATAGCAATGTGGTTATGGATGAGGAAATGCCTGACAACAATATCCCCAATACGTTTGTACCGGGACGCAATATGTTGTTTCTGACATTCGCTGCAATCATTGCCCGCAGTAAAGGTATTTTTCATCTCGTAACCGGCGTGTCCGAAGCGGATTATAGCGGTTATCCGGATTGTAGGGATACATTCGTACGTTCCCTGAACACAACTTTAAACCTGGCTATGGATGAACAGTTTGTAATCCATACGCCCCTTATGGACAGGGATAAAAGCGAAGTATGGCAACTGGCGGATGAACTCGGTGTTTTCGATCTCGTATGTACACAAACACTCACCTGTTACAATGGAGTACCTGCAGACGGTTGCGGACACTGCCTGGCCTGTAAACTCCGCAAAGAGGGACTTGAGAAATATTTGGAAGAAAAAAGTAGTTAGTAGTTGGTAGATAGTAGTTAGTAGAAGATTTTTTAAATAATTAATTTCACCTTATACATGGAACCAGAAAAAGAATTAACCCTGTTGGGAGGGAATACTGAATATAAACAGGATTATGCTCCTGAAGTATTGGAGGCATTTACAAATAAACATCCGGACAACGATTATTGGGTACAGTTTAACTGTCCTGAATTCACCAGCCTCTGCCCTATTACCGGGCAGCCTGATTTTGCCACCATACAAATTGATTATATTCCGGACATTAAAATGGTTGAAAGCAAAAGCCTGAAACTATACCTTTTCAGTTTCCGTAATCACGGAGCCTTTCACGAAGATTGTGTAAATATCATCATGAAAGACCTGATCCGTTTAATGGATCCCAAATATATTGAAGTAACCGGTATTTTTACTCCCCGTGGAGGCATCAGTATCTATCCGTACTGCAATTTTGGCCGCCCCGGAACCAAATACGAGAAACTGGCCGAAAAACGGTTGTTCAAACATAACCGGTAAAAGCACTAAAAGCACACAGATAACTCAGATTAAATAAAATATTTTGGTCGAAGGGGATTTGCAATCCCCGTCTCCGGGTATAAGGAATCGTAGATCGGCCTCAAGCCAATTTTAATCCGCTTTAATATACCCAAGTTTTCGTTTAATGGGTATTTATTTTTTTTCGGATCGCAGATCCTAATACTCGTTAGTCGGGGATTGCAAATCCCCTCCGACCAAGACCAAAATCTCCGACCCAAAAAACATCCGTGCAAATCCGTTCGATCTGTGTGCTGATTTCTTTTATTACTCTACACCTTTTACATTCATTTGTAATCCGTATAAGGATTCTGTCGCAGTAATAAAAAGAGTCTGCCGGTCTTTTCCTCCAAAACAGACATTGGCTGTCCACCCGGCATCTACCGGGATATGTAGTATTTGCTCTCCTGCGGGATTGAATACTGTTACGCCCCGGCCGGTCAGGTATATATTTCCCTTCTCATCTATGGTCATTCCATCAGACCCCATATTGGTAAACAACTTTTTATCCGCCAGGCTTCCGTCCGGTTGGATACTGTATACATATGTTTTTCCGGCTTTTATATCTGCCACATATAAAAACTTCCCGTCCGGTGTACCTATAATTCCATTCGGTTGTTCCAATTCTTCATCTACCCGGAACAATTGTTGACGATCCGGTGAGAGATAATAGACGTGTTGCCCATCCTGTTGCATTCCGGGGCTCCGGGTCCAGTAGTTTCTCGGATATAACGGGTCTGTAAAATAAATTCCCCCGTCCGGACGAATCCACAGATCATTGGGACCATTTAGTTTTTTACCGTGATAGTCAGAAACAAGAACCGTAATAGTACCATTCTTGTCAATACTCCATAATTCATTATCCATATCCGAGCAGGAAATTATATTGCCATCTTTATCAACATAAAGTCCGTTAGCCCGCCCGCAGTCATCATGAAAAACAGACAGTTCCTGACTCACCGACCATTTTAATATCCGGTTATTGGGCTGATCGGTGAAATAAATATTTCCCTCCTTATCTACAGCAGGGCCTTCTGTAAACAGAAATCCATCAGCCAGCTTTTCCAACGTAGCACCCGGTGCAATCAGGAATTGAGAGCAGACCACTTTGTTTATCTGACAAAAGAATAAAAGACAAAAGATTATTTTTTTCATATTAGTAACGATATTGAATAGGTTAAAGATAGACATTTAAATATATATTTTTATTTTTGTGGCGTTATCTTTAATAATTCAGACCATGAAACGAGCATAGGGCGAGTTCCATACTACTTATTTAAATTTTTATTCGTATGAAAATAACTAATTGCGCAGTAAAGGCTGCCGGATGTGCAATTGCACTGACCATCTGTACTTCGATGAATGCACAAAAAGAATACCCCAAACCAACTCCGATGACACCGGAGATGTCGGAGTACTGGACTCCGCAACCACGCGTTGTAACTCCGGGCGATATGGCAACCCAGTCTGCTCCTTCAGATGCGGTTATACTGTTTAATGGCAAAGACCTTTCCGCATGGGAAAGCGTGAACGGTAGCGATGCCAAATGGAATGTCGAAAATGGTGCTTTTGTGGTTACAAGAGGTACCGGCGATATCCAGACCAAAGAGAAATTTGAAAGTTTTCAGTTACATATGGAATGGAGTGCTCCAGAAGAGATCAAAGGCGAAAGCCAGGGAAGAGGCAATAGTGGTGTTTTCCTGCAGGGAATGTACGAAATCCAGATTCTGGACTGCTATGATAACGAAACGTATGTGAACGGGCAAACCGGAAGTGTATACAAACAGACTCCACCTCTGGTAAATGCGATGCGCAAACCGGGCGAATGGAATACATACGATATTATTTATACAGCTCCGGTTTTCAAAGAAGACGGAACGTACCTTTATCCTCCCCGTGTAACCGTAATCCAGAATGGCATCGTTCTGCAAAATAACACAACGATTCTGGGTACAACGGAATACATCGGATTTCCTAAAGTAATTCCACACGGAGCCGGACCAATTAAGTTACAGGATCACGGCGATGCGGTTAAGTTCCGGAACATTTGGCTCCGAAAGCTATAAAAAAACAGTTTTTTATTGTGTTTTTTTCAATTCTAATTTTAATAATAAGACCATGAATGTAAAAGTAGTACTACTTAATTTATTTCTTTTGCTGATGATTGTTTCATCAGCTTACGCAGTACAACCCCGGCCGGAATATCCGCGTCCGCAATTCCAGCGGGATGCCTGGGTGAATCTGAACGGCGAATGGACGTATGAAATTGATTACAGTCAAACAGGAGGTGCACGTAATTACCCGGAAAGTAAAGGTTTCGGGAAAACAATTGTGGTTCCTTTTGCTCCGGAAAGTAAACTGTCTACCGTAGAGCATACGGACTTTATCCCTTCTATCTGGTATCACCGGACACTTCAGTTGCCCGACGGCTGGAATGGTAAAAAGATTTTATTGAATTTTGGTGCGGTTTATTATGAATCAGAAATTTTTATTGATGGTAAACTGGTAACCCGTCATTTTGGTGGGTCAGACTCTTTCAGTGTAGATGTTACTGATTATCTGAAACCCGGTACTACCCACCAGTTGGTAGTGCAGGCTAAGAGTGACCTGTGTAGCGGACTACAGGCAGCAGGAAAACAGAGCCTGCAGTTAAATTCGTGGGGATGTAACTATACCCGTACTACCAGTATCTGGCAAACTGTATGGATGGAAGCTGTTGATAATGTAAGCCTTCAACAGGTAGTGATTGTTCCGGATATCGACCAGAAACAACTGATCGTTACCCCTTCTTTCCACGCGTTGAGGAACGGATACCAACTGGTAACGATTGTGATAGAAGGCAAGCGCATCGTAAGCAAAAAAACAACACCTGTTGCACAGGGTATGCCTGTTGTACTGGATGTAAAGAATCCTAAATTATGGAGTCCCGAATCGCCTTTCCTGTATGACATTGTATTGGAAGTAACCGCTCCCGACGGTAAAGTGGTAGACCGTGTGAATTCGTACGCCGGGATGCGTAAAATACATATTGACGGAAATAAAATTTACCTGAATAACAAACCTTATTATCAAAGATTAGTACTGGATCAGGGATTTTATCCGGATGGTATCTGGACAGCTCCTTCCGACGAGGCTTTGCGCCGGGATATCGAACTTTCCATGGAAGCCGGGTTTAATGGTGCCCGTTTGCATCAGAAAGTGTTTGAAGAACGTTTCCATTACTGGGCTGATAAACTGGGTTATCTTACCTGGGGCGAGTCGGCCAGTTGGGGTATGGATGCCAATAATCCACTGGCTGCCCGTAATTTCATAGCCGAATGGAGTAATATCGTTGTACGCGACCGTAACCACCCTTCTATTGTGATCTGGACAGCGATGAACGAACAATGGTGGCCCGAAGTATGCGAATATCCCCGTTTTGTAGAAAATGTATACGATATTACCCGCCAACTTGATCCTACCCGTCCGGTAAATACGGTAAGTGGTGGTGTACATGTAAAAACAGATATCTGGACAGTGCATAGCTACGAACAGAATGGTGCAAAATTGAAAGAAAGGCTGTTTAACGGAACAGAGTTTATGCAAACCCCGAATAATCTGATTGAACCGAACCATGGCAATATCGGTTTCAATCCTCCCCGCAAATATGAAACCTTCAATTATAAAACATATACAGGGGGAATGCCTTACCTGATTGATGAATTCGGAGGTATCAAATGTGCGGAAACAACACCGGGCGGAGATTCATGGGGATACGGCGAAGCCGCGAGAACCCGTGATGACTTTTACACACGCCTTGAATCGCAGGTAGATGCCCTGCTTTCTATCTCCGAACAGGTATGGGGATACTGCTATACACAGTTAACCGATGTGGAACAGGAACAAAACGGTATTTATAACTATGACCGTTCCCCTAAATTCGACATGCAAAGAGTGAAAGCGATCTTTGCAAAGAAGCTGCCATAAGGGCTGTTCTGTACATTTGAAGTATAGGGCACGCAGATTACGCAGAAAACTATAGATTAACGCAGATTTTTTATTTTTTGGTCGGAGGGGATTTGTAATCCCCGACCAACGAGTATTAGGATCTGTGATCCGAAAAATAAACACATACCGATTAAACCATAACTTAGGTATAGGAAAGCGGATTATAATTGGCTTGAGGCCGATCTACGATTCCTTATACTCAGCAGGCAGGCGGGATAAAATATTAAAAAATAAAAAATCTGCGTAAATCTGCGGTTTCTGCGTAATCTGCGTTCTCTTTTGTTTATTATAGCAACCAAACCCTACCGTCTGTTTCTTTTTTAATATGTTACGGAACAGCACTTTTGTTTTTGCATGCTACTCTTTTTTTCGTATATTGGACGGCAACTAACTTAAACACACGGGCTGTATGAAAAAACTGAACGCCTTCAGAGCCGGCATTGCTCTGGTATTTTTGTCGATCTGTTACAATGCTAATCCGCAACTTTTGTTGATACAGGACTCTACTATCCGTCTGGATGATGTGATGGTTATCGGATATGCCACCGGAAGCCAGTCTGCTATTTCAGGAGCAGTAGATAAGTTAAATGCCGCCGACCTGAATAAAGGCCTGAATATTTCCCCTTTAGATGCCTTGCGGGGGCGAATCGCTGGGGTACATATTACACCTTCAACGAATGGACCTGCTATCTTGTCCTCGGTACGTATCCGGGGCACCACGTCTTTGACGGGAGGAAATGATCCGCTGATCATTATAGATGGTGTATTTGGGAATATGAGTACGTTGAATACTATTTTTCCGAATGATATTGAAAGTTTTACGATCCTGAAAGATGCATCCGAAACAGCCCAGTACGGTTCGCGTGGGGCTTCGGGAGTGATTGATATTATCACCCGGAAAGGCAGCAACCAACCTTTACAACTTACCTATTTCGGTAGTATAAGTATTGCACACGCCTTCAAAAACCTGAAAATGTTATCCGGCAACGAGTACAGGCAACTGGCTCTAAAGAATGGCCTGGAGTTTATTGACTTAAAAAACAATACGGACTTTGTAAAGGAAATGACTCACCCGGCTTTTATACACAATCATCATCTGGCGGTCAGTAATAGTACGAACACATCTTCCTACCGTATCTCTATGGGGCTTACCGACCAGGAAGGGGTCATAAAGAATAATCATTCGCAAAACTTCCGGTTTAAAGCCGGTGTGAATCAAAAAGCTTTTGAAAACCGGTTAAATGTCGACTTCGGTGCGTTTGGCTCCCTCTTCAAAAATAATTACCTGTTTGATTTCCAGAAAACCTTTTATTCAGCTGCCACCTTCAACCCCACGTTTCCAAACCATAAAAACAGAGAGACCGGTACATGGGACCAGTTATCGTATGCCAGCCAGATTACTAATCCGCTGGCATGGATGGAGGTAGACGATGACGAAGACAATACCCATGTAAATATCCACACTAAGATTAATTACTTTTTTACAGACAACCTGAAATTGTCTGTTATGGGGTCGTATACCTATAATTCTGTGGAGAACTCGCAATACCTCCCTACCACTGTATGGGGGCATGGACAGGCCTATCGTGGATTGAAAAAAAGCGAACATCTGATGGGGAATGTGGTATTAAATTACAAAAAGAATACCGGCATGCATCATGTAGATGTGCTGGGACTTGCAGAACTTCAGAAAGAGAAACGGAGCGGATTCCATACCACTGTTACCAACTTTACTTCGGATGAATTCGGTTACCACAATTTACAGGCCGGAGCGTTACGGTTATGGGAAGGTACGGGATCGTTTTACGACGATCCACGGTTGGTTTCTTTTATGGGACGTATCCATTACGTTTTAAACAAAAAATACATAGCAACGGTCAATGCCCGTACGGATGGTTCTTCGAAAGTAGGAAAGAATAATAAATGGGGGTTCTTTCCCTCTGCGTCCATAGCCTGGGCGGTACATGAAGAACGTTTTATGAAAGGGCTTCCGGTATTCAACGAACTGAAATTCCGTGTGGGGCATGGTCTTTCCGGAAACCAGGATGCAATAGATTCATACACTTCCATGCAATTAGTCAAACCCAATGGCGTTGTGCCTGTTGACGGTTCGCCTACTGTAACATTCAGTACGGCCCGGAATGCCAATCCGGACCTGAAATGGGAAATCAAGAAAACACTAAATGCCGGAGTAGATATAGCTTTACTGAAAAACCGGTTGTTCTTCAAAGCGGATTATTACTACTCCCGGACAGACAATATGCTGTACGAATACGAAGTAAGTGTTCCCCCTTTCGCCTATAATACACTGCTTGCCAATCTGGGATCTATGCGCAATTCGGGGCTGGAACTTTCTCTGGGTATCATTCCGTTAAAAAAGAAAGAGATAGAACTGGATATCAATATGAATCTGGCCTTCCAGCAAAACAAACTCCTGTCGCTGGATGGAACATATAACGGTGAAGAGATGCATGCGCCTCCATATATTAGTGTTGCAGAGCTAAACGGTGCCGGGCTGCATGGAGGATATAACCAGATCGTGTACCATATAGTAGGGCAACCGTTAGGTGTTTTCTATCTGCCCGGGTCCACAGGTTTAGTAACCGGCGAAGACGGGAAACAAACATACGGGACAACCGGAACAGACCCGGAAGACAGATACATTGCCGGACAGGTAACACCCAAAGCGCTGGTTGGGTTAAATGTAGGTTTCCGGTACCGGGATTTCGACCTGTCCACACAATTAAACGGGGCTTTCGGACATAAAATTTATAACGGGACTTCACTTACGTATATGAATATGAACTCTTTCCCCGATTACAACGTTCTGAAAGAGGCCCCATTACTGAATATATACGATCTGACAGTAACAGATTACTGGTTGGAAAACGGCAATTATGTAAATATTGATTACCTGACAATCGGCTGGAATGTTCCACCGGCATTTTTGAAAACCAAAAAACAGTTGTTCCGGCTCTCCTTTTCGGTATCCAATCTGGCTACCTTTACGAAGTATTCCGGATTAACCCCAATGATCAACAACCTGGTACTGGATGACACGTTAGGGGTAGACGATAAACGAACCTACCCGGTTGCCAGAACATACACGCTTGGCTTAAACATGAAATTCTAAAAATCTACTCCCATGAAACAATACATTTTATTTATCCTGTTTTATTATCTGATGCTATCCCTGTGCTCCGGATGCAAAGACTTTTTAGGCGAAGAGCCTAAAGACCAGGTAAACGAAGGAGAAACACAAAAGACTCTGCAAAGTATTTATCTTAATTATATAGCCGCTTTATATACGTATGTAGGAGGTTACGAAGATAGCCAGGGATTGCAGGGCACTACCCGGGGTATTTACGACTTTAATACCCTGACTACCGATGAAGCGTTGATTCCTGTCCGGGGCGGCGACTGGTATGACGGCGGATTCTGGCAAAGACTCTATTTCCATACCTGGCGCACCGACGATCAATACATCCGGGCTGTCTGGGAATATCTTTATAAAGTAATTGTATTAAGCAACAAATCCATAGAAGTACTGGAGGCCCACAAAACTGTATTTGATACCGCAACCATGGATCAATATATAGCAGAGGTCAGAGGCTTCCGGGCTGTCTTTTATTCTTATTTGCTCGACCTCTTCGGCCGCATACCTATTACAACCAGTTCATCGGTCCCGGTCAAAGAAATCCGGCAAAGCGAACGCAAAGAGGGATTTGATTTCATAATCAGCGAACTTCAGGAAGTACTCCCCCTCTTAAGTTCAGAACATAGCAATAAATTTGGCGAATATTACGGCAGAATAACACAACCCGTAGCCTGCTTCATACTGGCAAAAGTTATTCTGAATGCAGAAGTATATACGGACAATGACTGGACAGACAACAGTTATCCGGACGGAAAGAATATTTACCTTACGATAGAAGGTACTCCATACAACGCCTGGGAGGCTGTAGCTTACTACTGTAACCGGATACGGGAATTGGGCTATACCTTGTCTGCCGCATACGAAGATAATTTTACCGTATTCAATGAATCGTCTCCCGAAAATATTTTTACCATTCCTATGGATAAACAGAGTTATACCCACCAGATGCAATACCTGTTCCGTTCGCTTCATTACAACCACTCCAACGCGTTAGGTTTTAGTAGCGAAAATGGTACCTGTGCAACCATAACCGCTTTACAGATCGCCGGATACGATACGGATAAGGTCGATCCCCGTTTTGATAAGAACTATTACGCAGGAATTATGTATGCGGCAGATGGAAATATCATAAAAGACAACTATGGCCATACAGTGGAATATGTGCCCTGGGAGGTAAAACCGGATCTGTCCGGTTCTCCTTACGAGAAGATGGCTGGAGCCCGTATGAAGAAGTATGAAATTGATAAAACGAACATCAAAGACGGCAAACTGATTGATAACGATATTGTACTTTTCCGTTTTGCGGACGTTTTACTTATGATAAGTGAAGCAAAAATAAGGAATGGCAAAAATGGCGATACCGAACTCAACGAAGTAAGAGCGCGGGTAGATGCACCTTACCGGCAGGCCACTCTTGAAAATATATTGGATGAACGTTTATTGGAACTGGCCTGGGAAGGATGGCGGCGTCAGGATCTGATCCGTTTCAGGAAATACCACGAAGCCTACGATCAGCGCCCTCAGCTAAACGGCGAAGAATCCGGCTACACAACCGTATTCCCCATTCCTCAAAGCATATTGGAATTAAATCCTAACCTGACACAAAATAAGGGGTATTAAGATATAAATGCAGATCGGTTCAGGCACAGATTTAAATCTGCGCCAGCAAAAGAAAATATTTTTGGACGGAGCTACGCTGAACAGAGGGATAAAAATCATTATCCCACCAACAACCCCATACTTCTGTTCATGCCATAATCTTCTCCATCAGGAAATTTCTGCCATACGATGTTTTTGATTAGAATACGTGTATCTTTTGTTCCATTCCATTCGGTTTCAAAACCATGTTGTTTGAGGATCGATACTATATCCTTCCCTATCCCTACATCATCTCTGCCACCAAAAGAAAGGTATAAGTTGTTGGTTTCAACTGCCCGCATTAAATCCTGTGTATGATAAAAACAATAGCCGAAAGGGGCTATTCCTTTTTTTCTTACTTCCGATGCTACCTCACGGGCATCGTCAATTCCATCACTTTGAGTATATCCTGCACGGTGCAGGGATACGATCTTTTCTTTGTTTAGCTGATCAAAGGCAGCAACCAATCTATCAAAATCAGTAGGTCTTTTCCATTGTTTAGCCTCTTCTTTACGTTGATTATAGATTTTTGAAACTTCCTGCTCCAGCCAATCCGTATCAATCTCTTCTTCGTAAAACATCTCCTCTATGGCAACAACAATATCCTCTTCTTCATTAAAACCAAAGGTAACCTCTTGCCTAATTTCTTCTATTACTTCTTCTTTTAAATCTTCATTCATGATAGTTCTTTTTAAAACGGTTTATAATTTGTTTTGTGATCTTGAGTTCCAAAGGAACGTGCTTCCAGCACTTTAATATCAATCCAAAGTAAGGTTAAATTCGTCTTTCAGTTTTCCCAGTGCCGGGTTGATATTTAACAGGTGTTCATACTTTTCGGTAGCGGTATAGGCCAGTTTCTTTTCGTTGGTTTCGCTGATCCGTATCTGCATCTGGATAGCTGTGTTTTTTAACTGGCTGCGCAGATAAGAGAGGATTTCAATACTGTTATTGACCAACTCTTCCCGCTGGCCTGGATTGTGAACGGCTACCTCAAAAAAGAAATTATCCTGTAATACCGGTTTACAGTTATACATTGTATTCTTTAAATACACCTTTTTATCAATCATCGTCCCAAAAGCATCCCAGTATTTAAGCAGGTCATTCTGATCGAACGGGGTTACCTGTTGCACCACTCTTTCCGTTGCAACCTGTTGTTGCGGTTTGTTTTTATCCTGCGTCAGGTTTTTTAGCGAAGTCGTTACCGGCGGACGTGCACCTGCACTTTTAGCCGGACCCGGAGATGACGGACCTTCCGGCACCTTTATTGGATTGTTTACAGGTACTCCGGCCGGCATATGGGTCGTAACCACACTGCCTGCTGGAGGTGTGGACGGAGGCGGTGTAGCGGATTGTGGACGGGGAGCCGGCTGGCCGGCTACTGCCGTTACCGGATTAATCACACCGCCGGCAGGTGCTTCCGCAACCGGATCCGGACGGCTTAACTGGCAAAGTTGTATGAGTGTCAGTTCCAGCAACAAACGTTTATTCCGGCTTACACGGTAATTCAGATCGCAGGTGTTAGCCAGGTCAATCGCCTTGAAAAGTAACGGGTCAGAACAACGTTTTGCCATTTCTTTATACCGTTCCCGGATAGAGGCCCCTACCTCAAACAACACCAGGGTGGATTCGTCTTTACAGACCAACAGGTCCCGCATATGGGATGCCAGGCCCGTAATAATATTTTGTCCGTCAAAACCTTTACTCAATATTTCATTCAGCGTAAGCAGTGCTTCCCGTACATTTCCGGAAAGCATTGATTCCGTAAGCCGGAAATAGTATTCGTAATCCAGCACATTCAGGTTATCGATAACCGCCTGGTACGTAATATTCCCACCCGTAAAACTTACTACCTGGTCAAAGATAGACAACGCGTCGCGCATACCACCGTCAGCCTTTTGCGAAATCACATTCAACGCTTCGGGTTCGGCTTCCACCCCTTCGCAGGAGGCTACATATTGCAGGTGCTCTACCATATCCGCAATCGAGATACGGCTGAAATCGTAAATCTGGCAACGGGATAAAATAGTAGGCAACACTTTGTGTTTCTCGGTCGTAGCCAGAATAAACAAGGCATGATGGGGCGGCTCTTCCAGTGTTTTCAGGAAAGCATTGAAAGCGGCCGAACTCAACATATGTACCTCGTCTATAATAAACACTTTATATTTTCCGATCGCGGGAGGTATACGTACCTGTTCAATCAGGGAACGGATATCATCCACAGAGTTATTGGATGCCGCGTCAAGTTCGTGAATATTATAGGAACGCTGTTCGTTAAATGCCATACACGATTCGCACTCGTTACAGGCTTCCCCTTCAGGCGACATATTGAGGCAATTGATCGTTTTGGCAAAGATACGGGCACACGATGTTTTCCCTACCCCACGCGGACCGCAGAACAGGTAAGCATGTGCCAGCTTATTGGTAGAAATAGCATTCTTTAAAGTTGTAGTCAGAGACTTCTGCCCCACTACACTCCGGAAAGTAGACGGCCGGTACTTCCGGGCCGATACAATATAGTTGTCCATGATTTTTTTCTATCCTTCACACAAAGATATATAAAATAAATCATTTACTTTTGTAAAAAAGATGTTCCATGAAGCGGATTAAGGACTTTTATAATAACTATCTTTCCCGTATTAATGCTTACTGGCTGGTTACTATCGGGTTTCTAATCCTCGCCTTTACGGCGGGAGACAGTAATCTGTATATGCGGTATACCTACCAGGAGAAAATACGTAGCCTGGAAAAAGAGATCAGTTACTACGAAAAGGAGATCGAAGAAAACCGTAAAAAACTAGAAGACCTGCAAACCAATAAAGAGGGTCTGGAACGGTTTGCCCGCGAAGAGTATAAAATGAAACGTCCCAACGAGGACATTTACCTGGTAAGGAAAAAATAATGAACGACAAAACCCGTACCCTGATTTTTAATATTTCTGCCCTGCTGGTTCTGGCCGGAGCTGTTTTATACGCGATCCCTTTACAGATTGCCCCCTATCTGTTTGCTGTTGGGTCAGCCGGAATGGCCGTCACCCAATTAACCATGATCCGTGCCATGGAGGATATCCGTCAGCGCCGTTTGCAACGTTTTAATGCCATAGCCTGCGTATTCCTTATATTAGCTTCCGGGCTGATGTTCAAAGGACGCAACGAATGGATCGCCTGCCTGACGATAGCAGCTATTTTCCTGACCTATTCTGCATTTACATCAAAGCCCGCTAAATAAACAATAATATTTTATTTTGTAAACTTTCAGCCGGATACAAATGTTTTGTATTTAGTTTAAACTAAATATAATTATTTGATATGGCAACAACAGTAAAATCTACACAAAGCAACAGTACCAAAGAAAGTGCTTCACAATCTAATCAGGAAATCGGACAGTTGATCGGACAGATGTTCGCATTCAATACCACTTTGAAACTCTATCACTGGCACGTAACAGGCCCGGGTAGCTATGCGCAACATATTGCAATCGACCAGGCACTGGAAACTTTGCCTGATACACTGGACAGATTAACTGAAACAACATATGCGATGAATGGTGATATCCAGATCACTGTTCCGGAAGCGAATGTTCCGGCTGATATTACAAAATACGCTTCCGACTTCTATAAATATATAGAAAGCCACCGGGATATTTTCTCGGCTGATTTTTCGGAATCAATCATCGATGATTATCAGGAAGCAATCCAACAATTGATTTACAGATTAGCAAGACTGAAATAAGCACACACTTTTTTATTAGCAATTAAAAAGCTGCCGGAAGATGTAAATCTATCACGGCAGCTTTTTTATTGTTCCGGAATTTCTATAGACCGGTTGTGTTACAGGAAGTTCTGTTATCTGAAATCTTTCAGGAACTCATCACCAGACAGGGCAGCATTTGTTATCCAGGCAATCAGGTTATTCAGGAATGCCATATTTTCCGGACGGTTTGACTGATAATTCAAATAATTTGCATACAGGCTCGTACTGCTTCCGAAAATAGCCGGATCACTGATCCAGATCATACGGTTCACAGGGTCAATACCAAACACGCAATACTGTAAACCTTTTGAATTATTCACCATAATAACAGGAACAAACGTTTCAGGCCATTTCGACAAACCGGCATTCACACTTTCTTTACCATACATCCAGATATCTTCCGGATTGAGTCTGACATCATTTGCAAAAGGACCTTTCTCCAGTAAATAATTTATTACAGGATGATTTGAATAATAAGAGCTTTTATTAAAATATCTTTTGCTACTCTTACCTATACCGGTATTAACAACAGTATAACCGGCATTCGGGAATAGTCCATTCAGACTTTTATTTACAATAGTACCCTCTCTGTGAGAAATAATCACCAGTTTACTGTCATCATTTTGCATTTCAGCCTTAATATTCGCAAATTCAGCACTTGTCGGAACAGAAACAACCTGGTAAATATTAGCCATAGCAACATTTCCGGCAGTAAATCCGGCCTGTTGAAAATCATAATCTCCCGGCATATATACAGTACCATTCATTCCAAACAGATTATCATTTCTCATATTTTCTCCCAACTGGTACACATATTTATAATAATGTGTATTTTTAGGAGCAGCCAGTGTACTCACACCATTTGTGTTAGTTAATACAGTCAACGCAGTAGTGGATAATATACTTTTCTGATCAATTCGTATATCTTCAGAAATATCAGAATCATTAAGAGTTACTTTTAAAACCGCATAAGAAGTAATTCCTGCTTCTTTTAAAGGAGCAAAATCAACAACCAGTGAACCAGCACCGTTTCCGGTAATTCTTTTACTGTTTACATTTCCGTTAAATCCGGCATTCGTATTATTATCAATAATTTCCGCAACCCATTCCGAATTTGATTCGATAAAGAACTCTTCAGAAGTTCCCCCCCATATAAGAAATTTCATCCGGATATTTAGGAGAAATACTCAACTCATATACCAGGGACACCGAATTCTCATACGCTTCTCTCTCCGTAGCAGCACCCGTATCAGAAATACTTTTAATAATAGTTGTATAAAGATAATTTCTTTTTAACTCCTGGCCTGAACCTGACACATTTGCATTAATACGGAAATATTCAACATTCCCTGTATCTTCTTTACGAAGGCCTACAATCAGACACGTACTTACTTTGTCATCCTGCTGAGAGTTTGAAACATAATTTTCAAACGCATACAATACCCCGGCTACTCCATTCGTCTGATTTGCCGTAGCACCATAAAAACGCTCTGTACGTTCACCACTATAATTGTTAGAAACACTATTCAGTAAAGGTGTTGTTCTTAATCCATTCCACAAAGACGCCGATAACAAAGTATAACCTTCAACTTCACAGAAAACATCAAATCCAACAACTGCCGGTACCAATCCCACAAAGAAATCATTTTCATTTGCTTTCTTTACAAGGCTTGCACTCATCGGCAATTTTGAATTAGTAATACTATTGGAATTATCCCACTGTTCCTGTGGACCGGGAACAACACCTGAAACTTTTAACATATTCTTAAGAGCATCTTTTTCAGTCGTGCCCATAAAAATCTCTCTCAAATCATTTATACCTTTAAAACCCAGATAATCTTCCATATTGACACATAAGATCATTTTATAATCAGTATCATCATCCAGCAAAGATTCCTCATCAAATGGAATTTCCAACGTTCCGGAAGTACTTAAAGTAGCATCAGCAACAGCTGTTACATCCATCACCTCCACAAAAGAACCTGTTCCTGCAGAGCTATTTTCAAAAAACAGGATATAAAAAGACTTAATTTGAGTTTCTTCCGCTTCTGAAGCAGTATCCCGTGTAGTTTGGGAGGTAGGTTGCTGAATATCATACGAAAGCCTTAAACCATAAGACTCATTAAAACTACCTCCATTTACGTCATCACAATCATCACTCTTGCAGCCTGATAATATACCCATCAGACATGCTAAAAAAACTAATTTTTTTCTCATCTTCAACTAATTTTAATTTGATATAAAATAATTACAGAGCAAAATTAGAGGATTAGCACCTGTTTCTTTTACACAATTCTTAACCGCTTTTGCATTATTCCGCTTTATATAAAAATACAAGTAAAACCAGTAAAAAATAAAAAAGGAATCTAACTAAATTATTCGGTATATATTTGTACTACCTATCTTGTCCGGCATAGTGCCGTTACCCATGCCGCGACTAACCGGACAGTAGAACTATAATCCCGGACAGAAGATATATCCTCCCCGGCAATCAGAACCACAGAAAAATCAGAGAGTACTTGTCTTTATCTTGCTGAGTCGCTGTCTTTCTTACTGCTCAACGGGAGTTGAACACCTGTCTAACTTCCGTTGTATACCTGCCCGACTCCGGTTGAACACGTATTTAACTTCCGTTGAACAGCAATAAGTACAGCATGTCTTAAAGATTAGATCCTTTGAAAAGAAAGTAAGATTCAGAGAAAGTAAAATATTCCCGCTAATACCGCTAACGTTTATACATATCTTTTTTTTATGTATACTTATTGGTAAGCCCCGGAGGCTTGAATGTGAAATAGTCGAAGAGCAATCGTAGCTTCATTTGTATGTAGGCACAGATTTAAATCTGCGCCAGCAAAAAGTTTAAGTTAACGAAACGAACAAGGATGCTACGCTGAGTGATATAAAAAACAATCTCAAATTGACCTGTTTTGATAGGATGAAATCCCATCTTCTTTTAGCAGTCAAAACAGGTAATTCATTGTTATACAGAAAAATAATCAAAATTTAGGTATTTTGGAGGTGATTCAGTGAAGGATAGGTGATTAACCCCTTCTTCACCGTAACTTGCTGATAAATAGATCAAAAACGGCCGGTGATTCAGTGAACATCAAAAACGGTAAAAAATATATTTTTGATAGTTGAAAAAGATTCTCATGATGGCCTTACGCTGGCGCAGATTTAAATCTGTGCCTGAAACAAACACTCTTACTACCCTATCAGCTTTTCAAGACGGGTATCCATACAGCTGCTTACATCGGTTGTTAGAAATTTACCGTTATAGTACAGGCTGAATATAGTGGCCGGTGTGGGGGCAGACTGGGCTTGTTCCATGGTTTCGAGCTTAATAACTTTCAGCGGGATATTTTTACTTTTTACGGCTTCTGCCAGCGAGGTTTGTACATGGAATTCCGTAAACGGACAACGGTTGGTATAATAAACTACCAGCCCCTCCTTACCGGGACATTCGCCAGTTAGTACAGTTTCTTTGAATGACGGATCAGGTGCTTCCGGATTGATTTTCTTTACCAAAAGGCTGAAACCGTACGGCAGGGTAGCTATAGTTTCGAATCCTTGCTTCAACAGCCATTTAGTATCACTCATAAAATGAAATTTCTTTGTTCCCACAACTGTTACCAAGCCATCCCGCCCCTGTACTTCCGCATCCTCTAAAGCCGATTGTAGCAAAGCTTTACCATATCCTTTCTGTTTATATTGACCTGATACCCAGAAGCAGTTAATCATCAGATAGTTTGAGGCTTCTACCGGTACCCAGGCTTTTTCGGCAGGCCTGTATTATATAAAGACCTTTGCCCGTTCGTCTATCCGGCGGAATACATAACCGTTGTCGAATTCTTTCTTCAACCAATCTTTCTTCAATTCATAACCCGCTTTACATTTCTTGTCGGAAAAGGCACAACAAATATGTTCGGTTGCGATAGTCTCTTTTGTCAGAGTAATAAAATTTGTCTCCATGGTATCCTCTATTCTTTTTTCAATTCATTGGAGGCAAAAATAGACATTCCCCGGAGATTAAACGTTATCTAATCCCACCCTTTTGAATTATTCGGCATTTGTTTGGACCACTTCCCAGCTTACATCCGTTACTCCATACTCGATCGTTAGCTGGGCAGCCAGTTTTTCAATTACAATATCATGTTTTCCCCAGGCATAAATTTCCGCCTCAATGTAACAGAAGCCTGGTTTATCATCGTCACTGCTACGCAGGGAACGAAGTTGTAAATGAGGGTCTTGTGTTACAGCATTGAGCATCATTACACGCAACCGGTTCTCAATTTGTTCTTTACAACGTATTGTAAGGGTATAGGTAAGATGTGTATTTTTGCGTTCGAATACACTGTGGCGGCTAAGTAAATCGCCCAGTGGACGTAACAGGCAATTGGCCATAATAATAAATACCACAGTAACCAGACCCTGCCAGTACAAACCCAACCCTGTCATCGCACCTACCGCAGCCGAACACCAGATTGTAGCCGCTGTATTCAATCCGCGCACACTCATCCCGTCTTTCAGAATCAGTCCTCCTCCCAGAAAACCAACTCCGGTAACAATCTGCGAAGCAATCCGGCTTGGGTCGCCGGTTTCGCCTGTCAGGCAAATGGATAACAAAATAAATGCCGCCGAACCCAGGGATACCAACGTATTGGTTCGTAACCCCGCGTTTTTCAAACGGTATTGCCTTTCCGCGCCAATCATAGCACCTAACAAAAAAGCCAATCCCAAACGTAAAATATAAACATACATTGTCATACCCTTACCTTTTTGAATGGCAAAGGTAGACGCATACGAATAAAACCCCTGTTAGAGAGTAATTAGAAGAATATTAAAATCCCATTAAAAGCGGCCTGCCGGGTCAATCCACCGCCCACTGTTTCATTTCGTACATATCTTTATACTCTTCCCAGTCCGGGTCTAACTCCGTATAGATTTCAATCGGCAGAAGTTCGTACGAAGCAAGGGCCTCATTGATACGTTCGCCGAACACGCGGACAGTACGGGTATAGAAAACCCATATCTTTTCGCCTCCACCTGTATATACAGATGTCAGGATAGCCAGTTTATCTTTTTCCATGACTTTCCGCAGTAGTTCCTGTATGGTTTCCATTTTTCCGGCCATTTCATCGGTGGGCATGCCTTTTTCGTCTGGTTCATACTTCCAGGTAATCTCTACACGCTCTTTGAGTTTGCCACTCTGCATAAACTCACCCAACGAATCCCGTCCGGCTACAAATACCAACTGTCCGTTCTCACTCTCCGACAAGGCGGTAAACCATTCATTGCTTAATTTCATACGATTAAAAATTTAAATTGTAGGTATGGAACTCTCGATATTCGTTTCATAGTGTTATTTGTTTACTGTTTTATTCTGTTTCTCTTTTTTTGCTTTCAGCCACAACTGATACGAATTGATGCTATTCTGCCACAACACATAAGCCGCCGGAGCAATAGAGGATACCGGATTCAGGTACACCTGTGCCATCCAGATAGCGAGGATCGTGTTTTTTTGTCCAAGTCCCTGCCCCGCCGAGACCGGATCGTTATTCCGCCGGCCAATTTTACGCCCCAACAGGAACTGCCCTACACAAATCAATAGGGACACCCCGGCCAATACGGCAACCAGCCGGTAGTTCAGCTCTTCCTGCAACAGGAATTGAACCGTACTGCCTGTTACAATTGTCAGGCCTGCCGCCCACAGATAAAAGGAGACACCTCGTATCTTCACCAGCTTTTCCTGTATCCGGGGGAGTGTGTAACGGATTAACCAGGCAGCCAGTAAAGGTAACAACAAAACGGGAGCTACCTGCCCACCTATTAATAAAAAAGACTCGCCAAAAGGAATTTCCTGATGTACACCGATAAAAGAGAAAATCACAGGAGCCGCCAGGGCTACCGCGATGTTACATAACAACAGGTAAGAGGTAAGAAACGCCACACTACCGCCCAACAAGCCGGTAATAACAGCGGCAGCCGTTGCAGTAGGTGCCAGTACACATACCATAGCCCCCTGCCCTACCACCGGATGAATCCATTGCAGAAGCAGATAAATAAAGATAGAACCTACTACCTGAAAGAGTATAAGCCATACATGTTCGCGCTGAATTTTGATTTCACGCGGCGATAACTTACTAAATGTAAGCAACAACATGAGGAATATAAGTACAGGAGTAATAAAAGCCAGACGACTCACCCACGGATACGCAACCACCCCGGTAACCATAGCCAGCGGAAGCATCCAGTTCTTTATAAATTGAAGCACAGATTTTTCTTTTTAATTCAGAGCAAAGGTACGAAAAAAGTAGTTGGCTCGCGTTGCTCGCAGTAGTTATCGCTCATTTCAATCGCTAGTAGTTATCGTTCGCGTTGCTCACTAGTAGTTAGCTCGCATTGCTCGCAGTAGTCATCAGTCGCTTTGCTCCTTAGGAGTCAAAGGAGTTAAGTAAAAAAAGTAATATAAACATATTTATTTTTTTCTACTTGTCTACTAAGCCACAAAGTGGCTGATAACTCCTAAGGAGCAAAGCGACTGATGACTACTAGCGAGTGAAACGAGCGATGACTACTGCGAGCCATGCGAGCCAACTACTAGTGAGCAACGCGAACGATAACTACTGCGAGCAACGCGAGCCAACCACTTTAAACCGGCTTATACTGCACAAAAGCCTCAATCGCTTCGTAGGCGGCTAAGCCTAACTGGCGGTATAGTTCGGCGGTTGCGCGGTTGCGGTCTTCGGCACGTTGCCAGAACAGGCGTTCGTCATCGCCCAGGAATGGAGCGCTTTCGGCCTGCGACTGGTGTTTGAGGATTGCGTTCCGTTTCAGGCGCAACTCTTCCGGACTGATAGATACTGCCATTTCAATGTGGTCCATTTCCCATTCGGCCCATGCACCCCGGTACATCCACACCCGGCAGTTTTTCATCCACTCTTCGTCTTTCACTTCGTCGATAGCTGCTAATATCGCATCCAGACAAACCTTGTGAGTTCCGTGTGGGTCAGCCAGGTCGCCGGCCACAAACATCTGATCCGGTTTGATCTCTTCCAATAGGTCGCGGATAATTTTCACATCTGCTTCGCTCAAATCTTTCTTCTTCACCATACCTGTTTCATAGAAAGGCAGGTCAAGGAAACGGATATGGTCTTCCTGTGTTACACCCGTATAGTGGCATCCGGCACGGGCTTCTTCCCGGCGGATCGTACCTTTCATAAAGAGCACGTCATCTTTTTCCTTCTCGCCCTCTACCTTTTCGAAACGCAGGTAATGAATAATCTCCTCTGCTTTTTTCTTTACCGTATCATCGTTGGGCGAATATTTATCGCAAACATCCCGCAGATATTCACAGTAACGGATTACCTCTTCATCCCCTACGGCAATATTTCCGGAAGTCTGGTAAGCCACATATACATCATGTTTCTGATCGCACAAACGGCGGAAAGTTCCTCCCATGGATATTACATCATCATCCGGGTGGGGACTGAATAAAATGACCTTCTTAGGATAAGGGGTTGCCCGTTCGGGATGATTCGAGTCGTCGGCATCCGGTTTACCTCCCGGCCAGCCGGTAATAGCATGTTGTATATCGTTAAATATCTGGATATTCACGTTATAGGCCGAACCATACAGGGCAAGCAACTCACCCAACCCATGTTCGCTATAATCTTTATTCGTTAGTTTCAGGATAGGTTTTCCGGTCATCTGGCAAAGCCATACAATCGCACGCCGGATCAGCTGGTTATCCCAGTCGCAGTTTGACACCAGCCAGGGGTGGCTGATACGGGTCAGGTGATAAGCCCCACCCAAATCTACCATAACTTTTGCATTGGTATGGTTTTGCAGATAGGTAGCCGGGTCTGTATCACTCACTTTACCCTCTACCGTGCGGCGGATAATCTCTGCTTTATTCTCACCCCATGCCATGAGTGTGATCTGTTTTGCATTCAGGATCGTAGATACCCCCATAGTAATAACACTGGCAGGTACATTTTCTATCGACTTGAATATTTTTGAGGCTTCTTTCCGGTCATCGTTGTTGAGCAATACCAGACGGGTTCCCACACCGGTTGTAGAACCGGGGCCGTTAAAACCAATATTTCCGGCATGCCCGATACCCAGCAACATATAATCGATACCTCCTACCATACGGATCAATCCTTCATAATGACGGCTGAACTCATAAATGGCGTCTGTTGGCATGGTACCGTCAGGCGAATAGATATTCTTCGGGTCGATATCCACATGGTCCAGGAAATAATCCTTCAGATACCCCAGGTTACTGAATGCGGTAGCAGCCAAAGGATAAAATTCGTACACATTGAATACAATCACATTGCGGAAACTCAAATGTTCCTCTTTGTATTGCCGTATCAATTCTTTAAATACACTTTATGGAGAACGCCCGCCGGGCAGGGCAAGAACAAAGTTTTCACCGTTTTCCTGCTTCCTGCGGATTTGTGCTGCAATTTCGTTAGCAATGGCAACCGATCCCTCATCGGCCGATCCAAAAATTGTCGTTGGGATCTTCTCGTACCTTGTCAAAACAGAATGCTCATAGGCATTTTCAGGTCTGAAATACCGTGACGGTATTCGCGTCAGAGTAATTTGAGAACTCAGGTTTGTCTTCATGTTTCTTTTGATTTAGTTTAATATAAAAGACCGAATCACAAAGATAACAC
>JAJQAZ010000135.1:22676-27587 GCA_021203545.1 Tannerellaceae bacterium
TTAAATCGTTTTCAATTCTTTTTAAAATAAAGCAACCGCCCCCAAATAAATTAACCGGATCTTATTTTAAAAGATAAACTTACTATAAAAAGAAAAGCCCACTTTTTTAACCGGAAAAATGTTTCCATCTTGTCACTATTAAGTAGTTTATAGTCCTTTTTTCTAAAAAATCCCATACCAAACCGGATAATTCCCTGCCAAAAACCAGTTTTAACCTGCCCATCCCTTTCTGTAAAGCTCAAAATAAACCAAAATAAAAACAGTAAAACGTCTTATTCCGTCTTGCTTCTGATTTTCTATTAAAATACCTTTATCCTGCAACTAAAAAGCCGGAACACCATAAAGAGCTCAAACACTCTTTTAAATACTAATAATATGAACAGAAAAACGCTTAAAACAATCCTGCTATTGATAGCACTGGTCCCTATCTTAGCACACAGTCAGGAAGTAGCCCTCAAAACTAATCTGCTTTACGCGGCTACCACCACCCCGAACCTCTCCCTTGAATGGGCGCCTACACACAAAATCTCTATCGACCTACAGGGAAGCTACAACGATTGGCACTTTGGTAAAAGTGAACGCAACCGCAAAATCAAACACTGGTTCATCCAGCCCGAAGTGAGGTTTTGGATCTACGAAGCTTTCGACGGACATTTCCTCGGGATTCACCCCTTCTACGGACAATTCAACGCAGGAAACATACACCTGCCCCTGCGCATCTGGCAGGGACTCAAAGACCACCGCTACGAAGGCTATGCCACCGGTTTGGGATTCAGTTACGGCTACCAATGGTATCTCGGACACCACTGGAACCTCGAATTCGAGTTCGGTTTCGGATATGCCTATCTCAACTACGACAAGTATGAATATCCCAAATGCGGTGCCAATCTTGGCAATGACCACAAACACTACTTCGGGCCCACCAAACTGGGCATATCCATCGTTTATTTATTCAAATCCCCAAAAAGATAAGTCATGAAAAATATACAATTAAAAACTTTCCTGGGCATACTATGCCTTATAGGGTACACCCAACTACCGGCACAGACCCCGCAAACCCTGCCCGAAACAGACGGCAAAGTGATCTACGAAAACCTGCGGCTCGAAAAACAGGGCAGCCACATGGTACTCACGTTCGATACCCGGATAATAGACAAAGCCCTCAATAACCGACAGAGCTGGAAAGTGATACCCGAACTCATTCCGTCAGGAACAGGCAAGAGCACATTCTACCCTTCCCTGCTTATCAATGGACGCCAGAAAGAGCGCCATTACAAACGCCGCATGAGCTTCAAAAACCGGGAGTTACTCGCCAATGAGCCACTGGTACGCACCCATGTACCGCAGGACGAAGAACAACTGATCCGCTACCGGGCAGAAATTCCATACCAAAGCTGGATGGAAAACTGCACCCTTACTTTTCACCAACTACTGACTTCGCCCCGTGAAAAAAGCAACTCTTCACCATGCCGGCAGTAGCCCGGCTCATACCGGTACCCAAACCTGAACCTCAGGCACCCCCGGTGATTGTTGCCCCGCCACCTACAACAAAAACCATTTCCATCAATGGTGAGGCCCATATACAGTTTCCCGTAGGAAAAACAGGTATCCAGCCCACCTATATGGAGAATAAAGCGGAACTGGAAAAGATTGAAAAAGAGATCCGCCGGATAATCGGGGATAAAAACTTTACCCTCGTAAGCATCCAGCTTACCGGCTACGCATCCCCGGAAGCCCGCTATGCAACCAATGCGCGCTTATCCGAAGGACAAACAAAAGCCCTCAAAGAATATCTGGTAGAGAAATATAAACTGGATCCCGCCATCATCCGTATCAGTCACATTCCTGAAGATTGGGTACGGCTCCGTGAGTTTGTTGAAAAGAGCAATCTGGCAGATAAAACGAAAATCCTCACCATCATCGACTCCGGCGATAGTGAAGACACCAAAGAACAAAAACTGTGTAATATGCCAGCCACATGGAACATCCTCCTGAAAGAGTATTTCCCGCAACTCCGCCGGGTAGACTACCAGATATTATACAAACAGGAAGTTAAAAACTAACAGATAAGCTTCTTAGTATTAATTAAAAAAATCAACAGGTATGAAAACAACTTATCTATTTCCATTTTTCATCGCCGGCCTGCTCTTTATAAGTTGTAGCGACGATACAAGTGACACGGATGTGATGGGCACCGGACAAGAGGCCACCATCAAATTCACGTTCAAACTACCACCGGCCATGCCGGGTGCAACGACCATGCAAGGGGGAACACGGGCGGAAATCCCGGGTAACCCGGTAGAAAATACCATCAGCGGAATCATGATTTACGTCTACGACCAGACAGGCACCCCGCCCGGTGACCCTGCGAAAGCCACTTTCGGACCCTATTCACTTTCTACACATTTTACGCAGGATGTAGCTACCGGAGTGTACGAAATGAACGACCCCGTCAAAACCACAGATGGAACCAAACACATCTACGTGGTAGCCAACTCAAACACCGCCTCACCGGCCAATGACCTCGGCAACTTCGGGAATGAAAATCAACTATTGACCCGCATATTCGATGTACACAAAACAGGCACAGGGGGTGCTCTCATCAACTACAACTCAACCCCCGCAGTTACCCACATCGTATTCGCAGGCAATACAACCGAAACACTGCAACCCTCTACAACCGGCATAACCAATGAGGTGACGGTTGAAATCGAACGCACCGTATCCCGTGTCATTACCACCTGTAACAGTAGTTCCTTTACCGGAGAATGGACCTCCGGGAATCACTACAACCTCAGTATTATGAACTTTCTGGTAAAACAGGATGCCTACAAAGGAGTAGTAGGTCAGAACTACTATCCCGGTACCACCCCCCAACGGAAAAAAACATTGATATCCGAAACCGCTCAGGCAAACTGGTACGACGTAGTCAATCAATACCTGCCGTCCTACTACCTGCCGTCCGGCGCAGGATACAACATTGACAATGATTACGTTCCCATCGTTCCCGATCCGGGTACTGACCCCCAACGGGTAGAGGTAAAAGGCTTCTACATCGGCGAAAACGTAACCAACACACCCAACGCAGAGGCACAACACGGTAACACCACCTACGCCTGGATACAAACCCGGCTGGCACTTGAAAAACCGCAGTAGTAAACGGAAACGGTGTTGAATACACAGGAACTGCCCTGAGCGGAACCGAAACCTTCCACTTAGTGCGTGTAATGGGTATACAGGATTATATTTGCCGGACAGAGAACTCCGCGGCAGTAGCCACCTGGCTGCACACACAATACCCGGGTGACGTATCCACCTACGAATTTCCATACGGCTACATCTACTACCGGGTATTCCTGAACAGAGTAGGGCCTACGGGCGCAGCTCTCGGTGCAGATGATAAATACAACGTCTACCGTAACCAGTTTATCCACCTCGACATTACAGGTGTAAAAATGGGTGGTGAACCGACCGACCCGTCCGACCCAACCAAACCGGGAGGTCCCGGCGGTTTCGGTCCCGGCTATCCGGGTAACCCGCCGATTGACCCCACCGATCCAAACGACCCGGGTCCTAAAGTACCTATCGACCCGTTTAATCCTCCGGGTATTGATCCGGGCGACCCGACCAAACCGGGAACAACCCCACCGGGAGGAAACCCGGGTAATCCGAACAAACATGACCCGGAAGAACCCATCGACGAAACCGAGGCCGACCTGAAAGTAAATATCAAAATCAAACCGTGGGAATACATGCCAAACGGCATCATCCTATAATACAAAAACAGGAACGCAGAACACCCGCTGCGTGCATCCGCGCAATCCGCGTCTTCTGCGTTCCCTTCACTTAAAAAAAATACAGCGCATGAAAACAAAAAAACCAATCCTCCTGATTGCCTTCATCCTCCTTTTTGCATGCGTAAAAGAGGACACCGATGAATGCGGCACCACCCGGGTATGGATAAGATTCGACCCCGCCATGTACGAACTCCCCCGGCGAACACCAAATCGAAAACATACACGTATACATGTTCAACGAAAAAGAACAGGTAGTAGGAGAGTGGCAGGGCGGTCCCTACAACTACCGCTCCGCAGAGCTATGTGAAGTACCCGTAAACCTGCCCCCCGGAACCTACCGCTTCATCGCGTGGACCAATGTGGCCCAGGAATACAAAATCAAAGCTGCCCCCGAGCTAACCGGTAATCAGCTTTACCTCGGGGAAAGCAAAGAAAACATCTATACACAAGACATCCCCGACCTGCATTACACAGCCGGGGGCAATATAAAAGTAGACCCCATGTAGGATCATGAATACACCCTCTACCTAATCCCTAACACCTACCGGATAAACGTTACAGTAAAAGAACTCCCGGAAGGTAGCGACGAAGACGAATACCTCTTTGCCATTGCCGACAACAACACCCGGTACGACTTTACCAACCGGATCGTGGAAAATCAACAACAAGCCATCCACCGGCGCGTAAGCCAAAGGAAAGAAGATGTGATAAAAGCCTCCATCCGCACCCTGACATTGCATAACGACCATACGATAGAAAACATCGGGAAGCCCGACACCGGCGACCGCTCGCCCCGGTTCACTTTCCGTAATGCCACAAACGGTGCGGAACTCTTTACGGGCAATCTGGTAGAAATCATCCGCACCGCCTATTCGGCGGCAACAGAACAGGTAGATTTTGATAAAACCTATGTGTTTGATATTGTCCTCTCATTCGATGCCGAAATGAACGTCACTATTAGTGTGAATGGTTGGATATACACCCCTAACGTGACAGAACTATAAAAATAAAACGAAAAATCACCCCCAAATGAAAACACATACATATATAAACACCCTCCATAAAACGGTAATCCTCCTCCTTATTACCACCGTATTCAACGCGTGTGTGGATG
>JAJQAZ010000085.1:0-27157 GCA_021203545.1 Tannerellaceae bacterium
TAATAATATTATAAATACGGCAAGTGAACTGAAGTATACGAATGAATTAAAACAACTTTTAAGAACGGAATTTGAAACTCCTTCTGTTGATTTTGTGAAATATTTTGCGAAGCAAGTATATGATGGAATGATAACTCCAAAAGTCTTTGAACAATTTGATTTATTATTGAAAAGTGCTATGAGACAGTGGAAAAACGATATTGTAAATGACCGATTTAAAGCCGCATTAAGCAATAATCAAAAACAACAGAAAGTAGAAGATGAGCAGTTGCAAGAAGAAAATCCGGATAATCCACTGATTGTTACTACAGAAGAGGAACTTCAGGGTTTTTATATAGTAAGATCAATTCTATATGGCGAAATTGATGATATAGAAAGAATACAACATAGAGATACACAATCTTATTTTGGTATATTGTTAGATGATAATAATAGAAAGCCTATTTGTAGACTGCATTTAAATGGAAATAGAAAGTATATTGAAACATTTGATGAGAATAAGAAGGGGATGAAAAGTCTTATTGAAAGAATAGATGATATATATGAGTTTTCGGATCTTATAAAAAGTACATTATCAAATTATATGAAATAATAAGATTTTTATAATCTATAAAACAAAAGGCGTAACATTTTAAATGTTACGCCTTTTATGTGTTTGTTAGTTGTCCTATAAGGACTCGAACCTTAAATTTCAGAGCCAGAATCTGACGTGTTGCCAATTACACCATAGGACAAAATTGATTTCGTTTTGGAAATCCGGTGCAAAGATAGAGTGTTTTTTATTTCTTCCAAAAAAATAGGGGAAATATTTTGCGGGTTAAACCTTTTATAGCTCCTTTTGTTCTGAATTTATCAAAGAATGAGGTATTTTATCAAACATACAATCTGTAATTAAATAATTAAGAAGTATATTTGTTCCCTCAAATTCAGATTTAAAAATTATAAATGGATCAGACAAAGAATCTTGTAGATATTATAGTAAAGGCCTTCAGGAGAAGAAAGGCAAAAATATTGTTACCGTAAACTTAACTCAACTGCCAGGCGCTATATGCCAATATATGGTTATAGCCGAGGGAAATACGCCAACCCAGGTTTCGGCACTGGCCGATTCGGTTTGGGAAATGGCACGGAAGGAGGCCGGAGAAAAACCTCTTTCTGCCGATGGAAAACAAAATTTACTCTGGATAGGGATGGATTATGGCACGGTTATTGTCCATATATTTATTCCGGAACTTCGCCAGTTTTATAATCTTGAAAATTTGTGGGCTGACTCGAAGCTGGAGTATATCGAAAATTTAGATTAATTGCGTAAGCAGGAGATGATTGTATGGAAAACAAGAATAATACATCCAATAAGCCTCAGAAGGAAGGTAAGCCAAAAATGTTCAAATTCAGTATTTACTGGGTATATGGACTGATTATCGCGATGTTGGTAGGACTGTATATGTCCGGAGGCTCGTCCATAACAAAGAAATTAGGCTGGACGGAATTTCAGCAGTTGATGACAGAGAATGTCTTCGATGAGATGGTGGTGTATAAGACCAGCCTGAAAGCTACCGTTAAAAAAGATCAGTTAAGTAAAGTATTTACCGGAGATGTTTCGAAACTGGGAGATTCGCCCCAGGTAACAGTACAGATCCCCTCTGTCGATAAGTTTTATGAATTTTATGAACAGACAGTCAGCCAGTATCATATTGATGCTAAGATAGATTACGATGAAGAGAATAATACGTTCTGGAATATTGTAATATCGCTGGCTCCTTTTGCGCTGTTTATCCTTTTGTGGATATTCCTGATGCGCAGAATGTCGGGAGGTGGTGCCGGTGGAGGCGGAAATGTGTTTAATGTGGGTAAAGCCAAAGCACGTCTGTTTGATAAAGATAACGACAGTAAAGTTACTTTTACGGATGTAGCAGGACTTTCGGAGGCTAAACAGGAGGTGGAAGAGATTGTTTCGTTCCTCAAAGATCCGGATAGGTATACCGAATTGGGAGGTAAAATACCCAAAGGTGCTTTGCTAGTAGGCCCTCCGGGAACCGGTAAAACGTTGTTGGCAAAAGCTGTGGCAGGCGAAGCGGATGTTCCGTTCTTCTCGCTTTCCGGTTCGGACTTTGTTGAAATGTTTGTTGGGGTGGGGGCATCACGTGTGCGCGACCTGTTCCGTCAGGCTAAGGAGAAAGCTCCCTGTATTGTATTTATAGACGAGATTGATGCTGTGGGCCGTGCCCGTGGTAAAAATATCAATATGAACAGCAACGATGAAAGGGAAAATACCCTGAACCAGTTGCTTACCGAAATGGACGGGTTTGGTTCGAACAGCGGGGTAATTATTCTGGCTGCTACTAACCGGGCAGATGTTTTGGATAAAGCGCTTTTGCGTGCCGGACGTTTTGACCGCCAGATCCATGTGGAATTGCCCGACCTGAATGAACGGAAAGAGATATTCGGCGTACATCTTCGTCCGATTAAGATAGATGAAAGTGTAGATACTGAATTTCTGGCACGCCAGACTCCCGGATTCTCCGGTGCTGATATCGCCAATGTTTGTAACGAAGCAGCATTGATTGCCGCCCGTAACGGGAAGAAGTTTGTACAGAAAGAGGACTTCATGAATGCGGTGGACCGTATTGTGGGTGGACTTGAAAAGAGATCACGGATTACCACAGCGGAGGAACGCCGCAGTATTGCTATTCACGAAGCCGGACATGCCAGTCTGAGCTGGATGCTGGAACATGCAAATCCGTTGGTGAAGGTTACCATTGTGCCGCGTGGTAAAGCACTGGGGGCTGCCTGGTACCTGCCGGAAGAACGCCAGATTACCACCAAAGAACAGTTGCTCGATGAGATGTGTGCTACTTTAGGAGGACGTGCGGCTGAGGAATTATTCCTTGGAAGAATTTCTACCGGTGCATCCAACGATCTGGAACGGGTAACCAAACAGGCGTATGCAATGGTTGTTTATTTTGGTATGAGCGAACGGTTACCGAACCTGAACTACTACGATTCGTCGGGTCAGGACTGGGGGTTCAACAAGCCGTATAGCGATGATACAGCTAAAGTGATAGACGAAGAAGTACAACACATTATTACGGAACAGTATGAGCGGGCCAAACAAATTCTGTCTGACAATAAGGACGGACATAATCAGTTGGCACAGGTGTTACTGGAACGTGAAGTGATTTATACCGAGGATGTGGAACGCATATTTGGTAAAAGAGCCTGGATTTCGCGCTCTGATGAAATTCTGGAACAGCAAAACCAACAGAAGGCAAAAGAACAGGCAAAGGCACTTCCTGCTGTGGCTGGCACAGAAGAGATTGCCGTAGCTGACAATCCGGCAGAAAAAGAAGAGGAACCGTCAGGTACGGAATAATCCTTATATTGTAATACTATAAAGACACAATAATCATACAAAAACGATACGGCATTGAAAAATCTGATTAAGAGAATATTAACAGGAATAATCTTTGTCGCCGTAATAGTAGGCGCCATTTACTACGGACCCGTTACTTTTTTACTGTTATTCTGTGTGATTACAGCATTAACATTGTGGGAGTTCTATGGTCTGGTGAAAAATTATGAAAATGCAGCAATCAAAAGAGTGATAAGTGTAGCCGGAGGAGTGTATCTCTTTGCGGCTACATTCTTATATGCAAATGAGATGGCAGGAGGGATAGTCTTTCTACCTTACCTGATCTTTTTAATGTATAGTATGATCTCGGAACTCTATTTTAAAGAGAGTAATCCAATCAATAACTGGGCGCTGACCTTTTTCCCACAAATCTATTGTGCCGGGTTCTTTTCCCTGCTCAATTTTGTGGCAACTTTTGAAAGTGTAAAGGGATTCCTGGAGTATACACCTATATTTATTCTGGCTATTTTTGTGTTTGTATGGGTGAACGATACTGGTGCGTTTGTTTTTGGATCCCTTTTCGGGAAGCACCGGCTGTTTGAACGCATTTCTCCTAAAAAATCATGGGAAGGCTTTGTTGGGGGGATGGTTGCGGCTTTGGCCGTATCGCAGGTCTTTGCTTATTATTTCTCCAATCCGGACCACGGGAACTGGCTTGGACTTGACCGCTTTGGCCTGGAATGGCTGGGTATTCATATGAATTGGCTGACCTGGCTGGGGCTTGCCGGTGTGATTGTTGTATTTTCCACATGGGGGGATTTAACCGAATCTCTGTTAAAGCGGACTCTGGGAGTAAAAGATTCCGGTAATGTGCTACCCGGACATGGTGGTATGCTGGACCGGTTTGACAGTATTATGATGGCTGCTCCGGCCGCATTTATTTATATAGAACTATTTATTCGAAATTAAACGTCAGTACTATAAGACGTGCCCGGGCTTTTTCTATCGTTTTTAACCAGGTATTATCTATATCGCCTGGCGGCTGTTTTCCGCCGTCAGGCCATACATTATATAGTCCGAAGCAAAAACGTAGTTCGGGACAAAGTTTGAACCGCCTGAAATAGATGTCGCAACCTGTACCGATTGTTAATCCGAAATCGTATCTACCGGTCCGGATATTGTCCTTTAGTTTTCCTCCGGTATCGAACAGTCCGTACACTCCTCCGATAAGGTAAGGACGGTAATTATTGATTCTTAGCGACGAATATTTCATATCAACGGGTAGTTGCAGATAACCGGAATATACGGAAGTCTGTTGAATACGATTGCTACTCCTGCTTTTTGTATGGAATGTTTTCGAGCCCAGATGCACGGTAGGAGTAATGCGAAGGTTAAACCATTGCGAGAGGCGTTTGTCGGCAATAAGCCCCACACTAAGCCCCGGTATGTAGCCCGGAATTTCCGTCGTGTACTCTTCCTCTCCGTGGTGAATTACCGGAAATAAAGCCAGGTTCTGGAAATGGATTCCTATATGAAATCCGAAATGATATGCATACAGATCGGCATAGGGCTGGTTTTTAACCGCTTCCCGTTGTGCCGCAACTAATAAGCAGATATTGGCAAGGAATATAATCAATAGAGCTTTCACTTTTCAACAGTTTACACGTAATATAAACGGGAAAAAAGGGTAAATATTTTGTGTAGGATGAATATGTAAACGAAATATAAAATATTTGTCCGTATAATTTTTTTAATACAAATAAAGCCCTATTTTTGCATGAACTAATAGTTAATAATTAAAACGTATAAAGAAGATGGCTTATTTAATTAGCGAAGATTGTATTGCTTGCGGCTCATGTATTGATGAGTGTCCCGTAAATGCCATTTCAGAAGGTGATATCTATTCAATTAATCCTGAAATGTGTACAGATTGTGGTACTTGTGCGGATGCATGCCCTACAGAAGCAATCCATCCGGTAGAGTAATAGCCGGAGTATAGGTAAAACAACGATTCTACCTGAAATAAAAAATGGGGTCTTTTTGGTAAAGGCCCCATTTTTTGTTGTATTTAGAAATCAATATTAATTTTTATTTCCTGAAGTTCTTCCTGTGAGTCTTCTATTGATTCACTATTAAAAGAACCTTCTTCCTCTTCCGGATTGTTATTTCTTTTGATGTAATCAATGACATCGGACATTCCTGTTATAAATTTGTCAAAATCTTCTTTATAGAGGAAAATTTTATGTTTCTCGAAAGACATTTGGGACCCATCTTTACTTTGCACCTTCTTACTTTCCGTAATGGCGAGAAACAGGTCGTTCTTCAAATTCTTCTTAACATCCAGGTAATAAATCCTTTTTCCGGCTTTGATAGCCTTCGAATACAAGATCTCTTTGTCTCCAACACTCTCCGTGTGTGTTTTATTTACTGATTCTTCCATGACAGCAAAATTACGTTAAACCCCCACAATTTTTATCATATCCAGCCTCAAATATGTGCATTTTTTTGATTACCAACTATAATTTTAATACAAAATAGAATTTTTTACTATTACAGATTTTATCCGGTTTCTTCCTGTTACTCTTTCCTGGATTTTGTGGGTAGGTTTAGGTATTATCTGCCAAACTTTGACTACCTTTGCAGCCATATTTATAAATAATATAAAAGAAGTTCCTTCAAACAATGATTAACAGAATTTTAATCCGTATCAAAGTTCTACAGATAGTTTACTCATACTATCAGAATTCGAACAACGACCTCAAAGTTGCGGAGAATGAGTTACTTTTCAGTTTACAGAAATCCTACGACCTGTATCATTATTTTCTTTTACTTATTGCAGATTTAACCAGTTTACATAATCGCCAGTTAGATAGCAGGAAACATAAGTACAGACCTACAGAGGAAGAGTTAAATCCGAATATGAAGTTGGTAAACAATCGTTTTGCCGCGCAATTGGCAGCAAATGAATCTCTTCAGAAATATGTTTCGGAACGGAAATTGTCGTGTGATAACGACCAGGATTTCCTGAAAGATGTTTTAAGCCGGATTCTTGCTTCGGATGTATATAAAGAGTATATGGATAGTCCGGCCGACGATTATGAGACGGATCGTGAATTCTGGCGCTCTGTATTTAAAAAGGTTATTTGTGGAAGCGAAATGGTTTCCGAATACCTGGAAGATAAAAGTATTTACTGGAATGATGATATCGAGATCATAGAGACATTTGTTATTAAAACGATCAAACGTTTCGAAGAGCAGGAAGGTTCCCGCCAGGAATTACTACCTATGTTTAAAGACATGGAAGACCGTTCGTTTGCAATCAAACTGTTCAGGGAATCATTACTGCATGGTGCGGAATACCGGGAGCGTATCGAAAAGCATCTGAAAAACTGGGAATCAGAGCGGATTGCCTATATGGACCTGATTATTATGCAGCTTGCGCTGGCCGAAATCATGACATTTCCTTCTATTCCTATCAACGTTACTTTAAATGAATATATTGATACTGCCAAGTATTATAGTACTCCTAAAAGCGGTAATTTTATAAACGGTATCCTGGATTCGGTAGTAACTGAATTAAAAAGTGAGAAACTGCTGGTAAAAGATTGATAATTATCACTATTTTTGCACATAATAGATTTTTAAATTGTTATAATAAAAAAACTGGGACATGAATTTACTTGATATCGTTTTATTACAGGCTGCAGCTCCTGCAGGAGGAGGTTTCGGAATGGAAACAATTCTGATGATGGCTGTCATCATTGGTATTTTCTATTTCTTTATGATTCGTCCGCAACAGAAAAAGCAGAAGGCTATACAAAAAGCACGCGAAGCTATGCAACCCGGCGACCGTATCGTAACCGCTGGAGGAATCTATGGTAAAATCCGTGAAATCGGAGATGTCTATATGTTGATAGAAGTGGCTGACGGTGTGAAGATCCGGGTAGATAAATCCCAGATCTATCAGGTGCCTGAAGAAGCACAGACTAAATAAAATAAAAAACAGAGAGCATGAACCGGCTTGAAAAAATAAAAGAATCCTTCAAGTCTGCAAACTTATATATCAGAGCTTTCCTCCAGCGGCAACAATGGCGGGAAGCTTTGGTCTTTTTATTTTTTGTCCTTTTATCCTTTGGCTTTTGGGTTTCGCTAAGCCTGCAACAGGAGTACGAATTGACGATAACAATACCGGTTCGTTATAAAAATATCCCTCCGGATATAACCTTTATACATACACCTCCCGATAGGGTGGTAGCCCGTGTAAAAGACAAAGGAAGTGTGTTATTGAACTATTCGTTTGGCCGTACATTCTCTCCGATAGAAATCAATATGCGGGAAACATCCGGACATACCGGTTCGCTGGAAGTACAGACGAGGGATGTTGAATATGATATATCCAAACAATTAATCGGTTCCACCCAGTTGCAGACATTTGAACCGTCAGAGATTAAAGTGGAATATAGCCAGCGTGCCCATAAGCCGGTACCTGTAGCTTTTAATGGCTCTATTCTTACGCAGGAAGGGTATGCACTGTCGGGTGAGATTACTATAACCCCTGATATCGTGGAGGTATTTTCCAACAAAGAGGCTATTGATACTATTTTAACAGCCCAAACAGTTTATACGGAAATAAAGAATGTAACTAAACCAATCTCCCGTATAATAAAGTTACAAGCGTCTGAAGGAACAGCGTTTGAGCCTGAAATGGTAACCATTACTATACCTGTGGAAGAGTTTACAGAAAAGAGTTTTGAAATACCTGTGCGTTTCATCCGGGTGCCGTCCAATCTCATAATCCGGGCTTTTCCTTCTATGGTCAAAGTAAATGTGCATGTTCCCCTTTCAAGATATAAGGACCTAACCGCAGATGAATTTGCTATCGAGGTAGATTACGGGTATCTGGAAGAGAATACAACAGGAGTATTGAGTATTGACCTGACGAAGAAGCCGGAGTGGGCTTCTATTACGACTCTGCAGCCTGACCGGATAGAATTTATATTTGAACAAAGACGCCGGGATGATTAAAGTAGGCTTAACCGGAGGTATAGGAAGTGGGAAGTCGGTCGTTGCACGTCTTTTCCAAATCATGGGTTTTCCTGTGTATGTGACCGATACGGAGAGTAAACGGCTAACAGAATCCTCTCCTGTGATCCGCCAGGAACTGACAGATTTATTTGGTGAGGAGGTATATCAGCACAATAAATTAAACCGGGCTTTACTGGCCGGCTGTATTTTCAGCGATAAATCCTTGCTGGTAAAAGTAAACTCCATCATTCATCCGGTCGTATTAGCCGATTTTGTGGAGTGGGCAGTTCGTCAGCAAACAGAAATTGTTGTGATAGAAAGTGCGATTCTGTTTGAATCAGGCTTTGATAAAAAGGTAGACAGCACTTTAATGGTGTACGCTCCGGAAACGTTACGCCTGCAACGGGTACAGGAACGCGACGGATTTTCTGTAGAAGAAATCCGCAAACGGATGAACAACCAGTTGCCCGATGAAGAAAAATGTAAATTATCCGGCTATATCGTCCGCAACACCAACCATGAACCTCTGATTCCTCAGGTAGAGACGTTTGTTAACTATCTGCTTCATGGAAAGTAAAAATGCTATTTTGTAATATTTCCTATTTTGAGAGGCTGTGTAAAAATTAACTTTTGTTCCCCTGTTTTTCTACATATTTGTAAAAATTGTGAAGGCCGTTTTCTGCTTTTACTTTTGTTGATATGAATTGGGCATTTAGTTTATATTCTTCGTTTTCTATCAGGGATTTTATTTTTTCCTGAATTTTCTGTTGGCTGATTTTTGAGATGGGGATGCTTTCCGGGCCTATCCCTAAACGGAAAACCCGGTCTCCCCAATAAAACTGGTCCAGAATAATAGGAACTATCCACTGGGGAATACCTGCGCGGGAGGCACTGTGGGTCATTCCGCAACCACCATGATGAACGGCAGCTGTACAATGTGGCAGTATTACGTGGTGAGGCATTGGTTTATCAAGAATATAAAGAGTATCGTTTTCCTGCAGGTAGGTGCCCGTTTTTGACCATCCGGGTTCAACGATCAGTTTATACCCCTCTTTTTTACAGGTGTGTAATATCCATTCGCAAAGTTGGTTGCGCTGTTTATCACTACAACTTCCCAGGGTAAAGAAAAGGGTAGGGCGGTTGTCCTGCCGTATAAATTTCAGCATATCTTTCTGGTCGTTTCTATCGTACTATAGCTGGTCGTTGAAACAATATCCTCCTATTTTCCAGTCTATTTTCCATTCTATATCCGTAGTTCCCAGATAGCGGCTGTATAACAGATAGTTTTTGGAGTTTTCTACCGAATGTTTACCAAAATTCCGTATAGGGTCCATACCCAGTGCTTTTCTTTTCCGGTTGATTGTTTTGTTTACGGTTAAATTGGTTATTCCGTTTAATACTTTCCAGAGTAGAGCCGGTGTGATGAAAGGATTCGACTCCGGAAACCTGAAAACCGGCGGTGGAATATTTTTGCCGGGAATAAAGGGAGCGAAAGTTGTCCGGATCAGAGGCTTGTTACAATATTCGGCGATGCTGGGAGCGGCAAATTCTGTGTTACCGGCTATAATAAGATCAAATTGTTCCGCTACCGGTATTAACTGTTCAAACTGGTTGTCTATTGTTTTTTTCATCCGGTTGAGGAGATAATAAAAACGGTTCCGGCTTCTGGCCGTTTGTTCTGTTATTTCCTCTGTATTTTCTTCATCCTGTACTATATATTCAATATCCAGGGATTTCGCCAATTCTTCAAATATCCGGGGTAAGTTTAAAACAACCTCGTGCCCGCGTCTTTTCAATTCCGTAGCGATTGTAAGGAAGGGATATATGTTTCCCTGGGCCCCTCTTGTGACCAGTAATATTTTCATAGTATTTTTTTATCTAACAATTCGATAACTATTAATTTCAATTTTATATGTTATACCGGGATAATTTATTCTATCCGGCTGTATATATAAACAATGATTTGAGTTTTTGTTGTGTAATTGTGAGTTGTTTCTTTCAAATACAAAATAACGATGTAAAGCTACTAAAAAGTTAAGGAATGAAGGTTTTGCCACCCCATTTTTTAACAGTATCTTTGGGCGCTTAAATAATTATAGCATACTTTCAGAAGTATATAAATGGACGAAAAGAATAATTTTGGCAGATTATTTGTTTTTTTATTATTAACACTGGTAAGCTGTCTTTCCCTATATTATTTACCGGAAACGATAGCCGGAAAAAAGATCAGAAAAGTAGATTTGCTGTCTGATATCCGGGAGAAGGAATACGATCCGCTGCTGGATTCCCTTTATTTGCAACTGGCTGCAGAAGATACACTTGTTATAGATCCGGCAGCCGTGTGCGATTCGGTTATACAGGCTATACGGCTGGATTCGGCTATGCTTGCTTTACGCGATTCGTTATACAAGGTGTTATACGCTGCCGGAGGAGCAGATTCGTTGGGAGTGCATATAGAGGATTATTCTCTGGGACGTACCGGACTGAAACGGTTTTTCGAAAAGCTGGATAAACGGGAGCAACTGGGCCGCCCTGTACGGATTGCTTTTATGGGCGACTCTTTTATTGAAGGAGATATTCTGGTAGCCGATTTCAGGGATTATATGCAAAATACGTATGGAGGAAGAGGAGTAGGTTTCGTTCCTGTTCACTCGGCTGCACATCAGTTCCGCCCTACTATTAAACAAACATCCGGGGGGTGGACTACGCATTCGCTGATGAAAAACCGGGAGTATTCCTATACGTTGCCGGGCATGTTGTTTGCCGTAAAAGATGAAGAGGCTTATCTTACCTGTAGTACCGTAGACCGGTATGCAAACCTGGCACAGGTAAGTTCACTGAAATTTATTTATGGACAGAGTGAGGGTGCATTGTTGCATATAGCCTGTAATGGCTCGACGGATACGCTTGTAACGGAACTTTCCCCTACCCGTAAAATATCCCAGTATGTGCTACAGGATAATTACTTGAAACAGGCTTCTTTGCGCCTTACTTCGGCTGTTAATTTCCATGCATTGGGAGTGGCCCTCGAAGATGAAACAGGGGTAATTGTAGATAATTTTTCTTTGCGGGGTAATTCCGGACTGTTGCTTGAACATTTTAATCCGGACTATTGTGCCGCATGGAATGAGCTCAGGCCTTATGATCTGATTATCCTGCAGTACGGACTGAATATGATGAGCGAAGAAATGTTGCAGTATGGAGCTTACAGAAACCGTATGGTGGAAATGATCAGACATCTGCGTATCTGTTTTCCGGATAGTGATATTTTATTATTGGGTATTTCGGACAGAAGCCGTACTCTTGAAGACGGAAGCTACGAAACCATGCCTGCGGTATTGGCTATGCTACATGCACAGCGGCAAATGGCTAAAATGGCGGGTATCCCCTTCTGGAATCTGTTTGGTGCTATGGGCGGACATAATAGTATGGTGCGGTTTGTAGAAAAAAACTGGGCCAGTAAAGACTATACCCATTTGAGTTTCCGGGGCGGACGTGAGATTGCAAAATCTCTGTATAATGCACTTTTATTAGAGAAACAATTTTATGAAGAGGCTGATAATACATTGCCATAGGATGCTTTTTATATTGCTGGCCGGTATGCCGGGCAATCTGTTCTATGCTCGTGGTGCGGAGGTGGATACTTTACAGAGCCGTCTCACGTTTTGTGTAGATTCGCTGGTACGGATAGCCGACCCGGCTCATACACTTACCGGGTTTACGAAAGCTATGCAGCGGCTGAAAGAGGAAAAAGATACTACGCTGACCATTGTGCACCTGGGAGATTCGTATATACAGGCCGGGTTTCTGACGGGTAGAGTGATGAGGCTGCTACATGCGGAATATGGAAATGCCGGCCGTGGATGGATTGCCCCTTTTAAATTGAGTAAAACAAATGAACCGCTGGATTATTTTTTCACTCGTCGTCCAAAGAATGGAATGCCGGACGAATTGTACAATCCGTGAAAAAAGCACCGGTAGGCCCCGGGGGGAATGGGTATCGCAACAGAGACCGCTAATCTCTCTTTTACGATCGGTGTGACGCCCAGAAACGGGGCCGGATATTCTTTTAATGAACTGATTCTTTACCGGGATGCCCGGGCTATGCCCACAGTGGTAACCGGCAGATATAAAGAGATGGTGGATGTAGTATACGGTGAGACACCTGTTGTTCCCGGTATTTTACGGGATACTTTTTATATCGGGAGGCAGGTAGATACCCTGTCGCTGAAAACAACCCGTGTTGACCCGTGGAGTAATATCTATTATGGATGTATACTGAAAAATGGTAACCCCGGTATTCTTTATCATTCGGTGGGGATCAATGGGGCGATGTTTGTAAATTATACAGACAGAAGTTTTATGGAACGTTTGTCTCTGCTGGAACCTTCGCTGCTGATTGTTTCGCTGGGAACTAATGAAACCTTCGGGCGTCGCTTCCGGGAAGAAGAGTTTGCCGGCCAGGTAGAGGCTTTTCTGGATTTGCTGCAGGAATATATGCCCGGCGTGCCTTTACTTCTCACCACTCCACCGGAGTGTTACCGGCCAGTGGTTGTAAATAAAAAGAAGAGTTTTGTCAGGAACGAGAAAACCGAACTGGCTACCCGTGCCATTTTACAGATAACCGGCGAAAGAGGCATTGCCTGTTGGGATCTGTTTGCAGCTACAGGAGGAAAAAACTCCTGCGAAGATTGGTTTAAAGGTAAATGGATGGGAACCGACCGGGTTCACTTTAACCAGGACGGCTATGCCGAACAGGGCCTTTTATTATTTCAGGCAATCCGGCGAATCATAAATGAAGAACAATAGATAACAGACAAGTGAACGCATTTATATTATTATATATTTATCTAACCTCTGGTTCAGTCTTTTCCGGACTGTCAGCAGAAAAGTTATGGAATATCCTTCAGTATGACAAAGAGGCTCCCATGATTTTCAGCAGTGGATTATTTCTTTTTCTTTTTATTGGTTTCTTTATCATTTACAAGGCTCTTCGCAAACATACGCTGGCCCGTATTATATACGTAACACTGTTTTCGCTTTATTTCTATTATAAAAGTAGCGGGGGGGGTATTTTGTGTTGTTACTGGTTACGGCCAGTTCTGATTTTCTGATCGGGCAATTTATAGATACCTCTAACAGCCGTTTGCAGAAAAAGTGCTGGGTAACCCTTAGTTTGCTGGTCAATCTGGGCATGCTCGGTTATTTTAAATATACCAATCTGATATTGAGCCTGCTTTCACAGTCGGGCAGGCATTTAGGAGTCTTTTTCGGGATTAAACGTTTACAGGAGATACCATTCGAACGGGTGGATATTTTTCTGCCGGTTGGGATTTCCTTTTTTACTTTTCAGTCGCTTAGTTATATCATAGATATTTACCGGGGACGTATTACGCCCCTGCACCGGTGGGTTGATTATGTCTTTTATGTATCTTTCTTTCCACAATTGGTAGCCGGACCTATTGTAAGGGCACGCGACTTCATTCCGCAGATGTATAAAGAGCCCACGCTCTCACGTTCTCACTTTGGCGAAGGGCTGTTTCTGATTGTTTGCGGATTATTTAAAAAAGCTGTTATCTCGGATTATATCGGGGTTAATTTCGTAGACCGTATATTTGATGCTCCGTTACTTTATTCGGGTGTTGAAAACCTGATGGGTATTTATGGATATGCTCTGCAAATTTACTGCGACTTTTCCGGTTATTCCGATATGGCGATAGGGTTAGCCCTATGGTTGGGTTTCCGGTTTAATATCAATTTTGATTCACCTTACCAGTCGGCTACTATTACCGAATTCTGGCGCAGGTGGCACACCTCACTCTCTTCGTGGCTTAAAGATTATCTGTATATATCCCTGGGGGGGTAACCGCAAAGGCAAAGTGCGTACCTATGTTAATTTATTCATTACGATGTTGCTGGGTGGGTTGTGGCATGGTGCCTTTATCCGTTTTATTATCTGGGGGGCTTTTCATGGCACGGCACTCGCTGTTCACCGTTTCCTGATGGAACGGTTCAGTTTCCTTAAGTCAACAGGCAAAGAGATGACATGGGCCGGACGTTGGCTGGGTATTTTTATCACTTTTCATCTGGTTTGTTTCGGGTGGATCTTTTTCCGGGCTTCCTCTATGACAGTTGTGGGCGAAATGCTATCGCAAATCATTCATCAGTTTCATCCACAGGTATTCATGCAGTTTGTAGCAGGGTATAAAGTGGTTTACCTGTTTATGCTTACCGGATTCCTGCTCCATTTTACACCCCGGCGAATGGTTGATTATTGTACCCGGTTGGTTACCCGTTCGCCATTGCTGGTGCAGGTGTTGATTATGGTACTGGCTATTTTCCTGATCGTTCAGGTTAAAAGTGCCGGGGTTCAGCCCTTTATTTATTTTGACTTTTAAGTTTAAACAGGATATTTTTGTACATTTATCCTGTGATTAATATAAGAACCGTTTTATAATGAAGAAGCAATTTATATATCTGTCTCTTTTCTGTTGTGTACTATCCACTTTTGTATGTAGTGCTGCATCCCGTCAGGAAATAAAAAAATTGGCTGATCCTTTGCTGGATAGCCTGAAGGTTGTAATTGATAAAGACCTTTTTGCCCGGGGCGAGTTGGTATTTCGTTCGGAAACCCCTTTCAAACAACGTCTTGCCGGAACTTCTTCCGCATATACCGTTTCTAAAAGGTTTTCTACCTGTATCCCTATTAACGGAAAGATGTATGGACTTGTTTCTCCGCCTTTGGAGGACTTTGCAGGGGGTAGAATTGCATTGATTTATTATATTGTGGATGGTAGCAGGAATTATTATGAGCTACTTCCTGAATTTACCTATCGCCTCACGATTGAAGAAGAAACAGCAAAGCAGGAAATAGTACTTAAACTGGCCGGAGATAATCCGGTATCGGTACTTCGCTTTTCTCACTTTGAAATAGAGATTTGGGAAGATAATGGTTCGGTCAGGCAGGCAGAGAATGATCCGCCTGTATTAAGGCGTACCCTATCCCTGAATCAGGAAGAAAAAGAAAATTACAAAGTAAATTATTTTTATAAAGATCCGCAGGGTGTTATTAAGTTAGTCGATTTTGAGGATGGAGCCGATTATTCCGAACCACAATTTAAGGGAGGTGCTATGGGGCAATATTTCTGGATGCGCGAGAATCTTCAATATCCGGAAGAGGCCAGAAAAAATGGTATGGGTGGAACAGTACTGGTAAATGTAACTATAGATGAAGAAGGAAATGTTGAGAATGCAACGCTCTTTAGCGGAAGACATGAATTGCTGAATAAAGAGGCTTTGCGGCTTGTATATAGTAGCAGTGGTATGTGGATACCGGCACAGAAGAAAGGGGTTCCTATGAAAGACCAGATCATGTGGGCGATTCAGTTTGACTCCGCAAGTGGAAGTCTTCCTATCGGACAATCCCAACAAATAATTATTCCGGAAGAAGAGTTTCTCGAAAATCAACCGGCGAAAGAAGAAAATGAACAGACCGGTGCTTTAATGGATGAATACTCTGATACAGCCTGGTCTCCCGGACAGTATCTCGCGGTTTTGCTTTACCTGGTTCTGTTTATTTTCCTGGTTGAAAGAGTCTGGAATAAATTGCAGGAGAAAAAATATACTAACCCCAATAAAATTCCACTCTCTTTATATCATGAGGATGCTCTGCGGTTAAATGAAACAATGGGGAATGACACCCTGATCATGGTGAAAGGTATAACAAGGGAAGAGTTAAGCGAATATATAAAGATGGAAGGAGGTTTTGAGGTGATCAAAGATGTGGATCCGGATGCGTTAATATTTAGGCCACAAACTAAAATGAAGATAGATGAACTCTGTTATTTTATATCTGCATTGAATACTTTTTCTGTAGAGGAACGACAATTGAAATGTGTAGCCTGGACAACGATTCCAATTATTGACATGCAGGGAGTAAAAGTCGTTCCGGCAATGATTTATACGGCAACGGAAAAAACGAAATGGTAGTTTTTGTTACCACAAAAGAAAATAATTTTTACCGGGTAAATCTGAAGAAACTGATTTATGAGCCTGTTGTATGGAAAGAACCCTATCTTGAACCTATACAGTTACCAGATGGATTTTGACTTTCCCATCATAGCAGACCAACCCAGGTCATTCCTGTACTCGTCCAACAGCCGGTGCTGTTTTTTAAAAAACAAACTACCGTCCTGTTTTTCCGTATTACAGATAAGACTCGAACAGCGAATCCACCCATCTACCCAGTCCCGGAGTACATAAAACGTTTGTGGGTTATTATGCATAATAGGATTAAACCCCTGCGCATAAAAAATACCCAGATTCATCGTATTATTCTCCACCAGATAAATGTCATTACAAAGCGGCATTTCCGAATAAAAAATCTGAATCTCCTGTTCCGGTACAGAAGAGAAATCTTTCCTGCATATTTTTTCTGCTACTACCAGCAAATTTTTTAAATCGTCTAACACAAAAAGAATTTCCTGATAGGTGATAAGGCCTGTCTTATAGAAAAAGTCCAGATCCCGTGTGTAATTCAGTATTAAATCACCATCCACAATAAAAGCCAACCGGCTGATAGAATGAAATGCTTCCACGTACACGTCTTTCATTTCTCTATAAGCATCCGGACAAATCAACTCAGATAAAGGAACGATATCCGCAGACTCATTGCTGAAATATAACCATTTCAAATAGGCAAACTTCATCAGCCACTTATAATAAAAATAGCTAATAAAAGGCAGGTTCTTACAAACAGCAGTAAACTTTGAATTCGCCGCTTTGCCCACCTGTTCAAAAATAGCATATGTTGTATCCATGGCATACGCATACCTATCCCGTTTCGACATATTCTCAATTACTACAAGCTCCATCGGATGATTACTTCCACACGAATAATCATCCAGTAAAGTTCCCGGAGAAACAGATAGAGCCCTGGAAATCTTAAGTAATTCCTCAACCGAAAATGTAATATCACCTTTTAATTTAAGAGATATCAGTTGCAGCTGTACTCCCAATATTTCAGATAACCACCGGGCATGTTCCTGCTCATCCGGCAACTGTTGCAGCAAAACCTCTTTTAATCTGTGTAATAATTGTTTGTAATCCATACTACATAAAATTGAATAATTTATATTGTATCTCTGCTTTAAAAGCTTCAGGTATCTTTCGCTGCGTATCCATAGAACTCAAGAATATTATTCACCAGATATACTGCTGCATAAGCTCTTCTGCTTGCCTGATATTCATAATATCCGTAAGTGGCATAAGAGCCGGGGTTCTGTGGCGTCTTAAGTTTAACATTTATATTTCTACATTGTATTTATATTTTTTCAAGTTCTTCATACTGTTTTTTCATAAATAACTTCCTCTCCATATAATTGCTACCGGACAGAATCATAGCCCCTTTCATCATACAATCAATAATAATCTTCTGCGATTCAATATCTTCTTCGTTCTCTGTATAGGCGAAAGCCAGATGATATAAAAAATTAAACACCGTATTCCTTTTTGAACTAAGAATCGTATTACTATGAAAATCCATATCAATAGGAGAGACAGCAAATGTGAAGTTTTTATAAGGCGACTTCTCCGGATGCTCACACATTTCATCAATCCATTTCAACATATCTTTTACTTCTTCGCGGATAACTTCCGCATCTTCCCTTGTTATCATTTCAGCGTTCAGAAAAAAACGGATATCCCTCACTATATTTAAAATAATATCCGGTCCCCATATAACAGTCAGGTTCCGGAAAGATTCCATTAATCTCTTATAACTCTCATTCGCTTCCTCAAACACTTCCCAATTCTCATCCAGTAAACGATAAAACTTGGGGTCTAACTGCGCATTGGTAAAATAATTCAGTTTTAATAACAACAACTGGCTTAATTTATTATACCTCATGTGAAATATTTCCGGAAGCCTGTTACATAACGAAATAAAAGTGCTGTTTTTGCATTGCAAAGCATTCTCCAGGATAGAATACATGTTAACTATATGACTTTTATTTGTTTCAAAAGATAAATTATCCGGAAAGCGGTATACCCGGAGTGAACTAACACTTGCAGGATTCTTATCTCCCAGTGAATCCATTGAAATACCTAATTCAGAACAAATATTAAATATCTCGTCGAAAGTGAATTTATATTCTCCGCGGAATCTTCTCCAAACTGATCTGGAATCTTTTCCTGTAATGGCGCCCAGTTTCTCAATGATCTGGTTTTCTCCCTGAATACGCAGAACAAGAATTTTTTTTAGATTGGTAAGTAGAGTTTTATATGTTTGCATAATGATTGAGTTAAACAACATCAAATTTATTCTTAATTAGAACAAATACCTAATTAGGCATAATCTTTTTTTGTGTGCCTAAAAAAGGAGAATTCTGTGGCTGATTTATGAAGAATACAGAAAGAAAGGTTCTGTAGGTATAATGCAGATTACCCTTAGGTTGCAATATACAACCTAAGGGTAATCTATATTTCTTATACTTAATTTATCTTTAGAGAGTTAATCCCTGTTTGAATAATATTTCATAAACTGAGCCCTTTCGTATAGGGTCGGATCCGGAATAGTTGTATAGTTTAGCTTTCCTTTGAACTGATCGATAGACAAATATTGTTTCTGGTGCATCCACTCTTCCATGCAAGTGAGTATTTGTGGAATAATCTCCGTACCATGGGTATAGATAGAACTGCACATCTGTACGGCTGATGCTCCGGCCAGGATACATTTTATCACATCTTCCCATTCATGTATACCGGTAGAGGAGGCGATACTGATTTCGGGAATTTTCCCCGAGATAATACCTGTCCAGCGCAACGTATCGCTTAATTCGGAGTGGCTGCTGAATACATTGCCCGAAACAATCTGTAACTTATTGATGTCGATATCCGGTTGGTAAAAGCGGTTGAACAATACAACGCCGTCGGCTCCGTTTGCTTCGAGGGTGTGTACAAGGGCCGGAATGTTGGCGGATCCTTTTCCTATTTTAACGATTACCGGGATCGAAACGGTATCTTTTATTTTCCGTATCATATTTACGTATAACATACGGACAGCTTCATAATCAGGTACCAACTCTGTTCCCAGATAAAACACATTCAGTTCCAGCGCATCTGCACCCGCCTCTTCCATGTGCCGGGCAAATTCCATCCAGGCATCTGATTTGTAACAGTTAATACTGGCTATAATTGGAATTGAACAGGCTTCTTTGCATTCCCGGATCAATTCCAGGTGCTGGTTGATCTCGTTGCCTTTTACATATTCAACGATATAATCAGTCGCTTCCGTATAATCGGAATCTGCCAGTATCCGTTCGCTCTGCATTTTAATCTATTCCTCAAATAATGATTTAAGGACAACAGCTCCGGCACCGGCTTTCTCGAACTCTTTTACTTTTTCCGCATTATTCGTCAGGCCTGAACTACCTACTATAATGGGGTTACGTAATGCCAGTCCGGCGTAATTTGTTTTTAAGTCTATCATGGCGGATTTATTTTCGTTAAACAAGAATCTACTTACAAATGTAATTATTTATTTTAAAGTAGTCAAGAAGTTAAGAAACCGGGAAATCAGGTACTTTTTTTTATCTCTCACCAAATATTTTAGACCCTACACGAATCATCGTGCTTCCTTCTGCAATAGCTATGGGATAATCGTCGCTCATACCCATAGATAGCGTGGAAAATTCCGGATCGTCCGGGAAATAGGTTTTACGGATTGAGTCGAACAACTCTTTTAACTGCCGGAACTCCGAACGGACCTGGTTTTCATCCTCCGTAAAGGTTGCCATACCTATTAAGCCACTTATCCGGATATGGGTCAGGGTTTTCCATTCTTCGTTTGCCAGCAGCTTACGAACTTCTTCCGCTGAGAATCCGTGTTTACTCTCTTCTTTGGCAACATGAATTTCCAGCAGTACCTGTATGATACGGTTGTGTTTAAGTGCCTGTTTATTGACTTCCTGCAATAATTTCAGCGAGTCAATACTGTGAATGGTATGGATATAAGCAGCCATGTCCTTTACTTTATTACTTTGTAAAGGACCTATAAAATGCCACTCTATGTCGTTGGGTAGAACCGCCTGTTTCGCCTTTAACTCCTGCGCACGGCTTTCGCCGAATATCCGTTGTCCGGCTTCGTATGCTTCGGTAAGGGCTTCCACAGGGTGGAATTTAGACACAGCCACCAGTGTAACCCCTTTCGGCAGTGACTTTTTGATCTGTGTTATATTCCCGGCGATACTCATTGTTTCTGTTCTGCTATCAGTTCTTCTTCTGATTTCTCTTTTTTCTCTCCGCCGGCACTGAAGGGGAATACATCCATTAGTGGTGTTTCAACAACCGATACAATTGTATAATCAGCCATGGTTCCTTTCATACCTTCGTCCAGAATATCAATGGCTTCTTTCAGAGTACTTGCCTGTGCCAGCATGCTGGCGGCTGTTTTCTTTTCAGCACCGCTCTTCTCGTCCAGCGTGATGAAATAGATTTTAATCCGGTAAAACCGGTCGCCGTTTTCATTGAAAAATATTTCGGAAAGGCGTGCCCGTTTGATATCGGTAATCGTAAATTCGCCGCTTATAAACGGGCGGATCTCTTCAATAATACGTGCTTCTGCCTCTGTAAAAGAAAGGGCATCCACCAGGTAAGGTTCTGTTACTTTCTTTTGCATTCCATTCTCCATGATTTTCTCGAAAGAAACCTTACATTCAAACCAATTGTGCATTTTATCTCTTTTTAAAGTGTCAATAGAATTAATTCGTCCGGCAGTTGCCGGACGGCATGCAAATATACGAAGTCGAAATGAGATTTCGGGGATAAAGAGGTTAAGAATCTGATTGCAAAAAAGGTTTCTATAAGAGTTTAGGCACAGATTTAAATCTGCGCCAGCGAACAACCAAAAGGAAGGAACAAAGAAGGAGACTGATTCACATCACCCTCCTTCCAATCCAATCTATTATAAAGCTATTTAAGCTTGATAACTTCAGAGTAAATCATTTGATCAGCCCCATCCGCTTTTACGCCGATACGGCCATATAGCTGAACCGCTTTTGCCGCTTCATCATTATCAGACAGATCAATTGTTACAGTCTGGCTATTTAATTGCAAAGCTCCGTCTTCACGGGCAATGTAAGTACCTTCGTCTACAAAGGAGGTTTTATTTACTAACACAATCACATCCGAAAGATTAGCTGTAGAAACCACCTGATTAATAGCGAAAGAAGCCGTAACTGTATTTCCACTTAAACTTATCGAGGAGTTCTCAATCGTAAAATAAGGAGTTACTTTAATCTCGAATTCTGTATGGCCTTTTAACGTGATATATAATGTATCATGTTCGCTAAGCCACGGGCCATTGCCACTAACGGGAATTACTTTGTACTCTCCATCAAAAAGAAGAGCCTGGAAAGTACCATCCTGTGCAACATTGGCAGCCACTCTGTCATTAAGTTCGTATCCATCCTGATAGATATTAACTTTTATGGGCGAACTGGTACTACGCACTCCTACATTCTTTCCGTTATAGGTGATTTTGCCCGCCAGTACAGACTCCGGTTCATCATAATTATCTACGCCACAACTTGCTATAAAAGAAGCAAAAAGAAGGAATAAAAAAGTTTTTACTATATATTTCATTGCGCTTCAGATTTTAAATTATTGTTGATACGGATTCGGAACAAGTTTCGGATTATTGTTTATCCAATCCTGGTTGATGAAGTTATAATAATGTCTTAACTAGAAATAAAGTGGATAAGGATTCATGTGGGCCACCTGTTTCTCGAACACCCATTTGCCATCATTTGGATTGCCCGGAGCATTTACTTTGTATGGGAATAATGCCCATTTTTGTGCTACCGGGTCATTCGTTACCCCATTCCATACTTCATGTGCTTTTCTCCAACGTTTCAAATCGTAATAGCGATGATCTTCGAAAGCAAATTCCACCTGGCGTTCACGGATGATATCATCCAGCGTAACTACAGTTAATTCCTGTATATTGGCCCGCTTACGCACTTCATTAATGTATTTTACAGCTTTGGCCTGATCATTTAACTCCATCGCTGCTTCGGCGGCAATCAGATAGGCTTCTGCCATACGGAATCGCGGATACCACATTTCGCTACCCTGACCACGTAAGTTTGCTCCGGGATTTTCATCTAAGTATTTACGGAAGAAGAAACCGGCTTTATTGATGTATTGATTATTAGTAGTAACCGGGTCATTTTCTGAGGTAATCAGCAGCCCGTCATCGTCTGTAAGGCCCGGATCAGAAGTCGCTTTCCTCCATCCATTGCCCTCTGGTATCAACTGGCCTGCCTGCAATACGACTTCACCCGATTTACCTCCGTCAAATTCACTACCCGGATAAATTACCGAGCCCCATAAACGAGCATCTTTACCGGCAAATAAATCTTTCGCGTTATCATAGAAAACATAGTTACCGTTCGAATCGGTTATGTTAAGTTCTCCATTCCGGTTATCTGTATATTCAAACGCTTCTACGAGGTTTAGTGTAGGTCCACCCCAGGCACGGTCTATCTCTTCAGCATGCGAAACCGGGATATTATTGGTTGTGAACTGGTGGGCATCTCCCGGATAAATGTAGTCGCGGGCCCAGATTACTTCCGTATTATTATCCTTTACACAGACAGCTTCATAAAAGTTTCGTCCCGGATTGTTTGCATTGGTTTGCAAAGCAAAATATCCCCCGTTATTAATCACCTCTTCCGCGGCCTTGAGTGCAGTTTCATAATATCCCTGTGCTCTATCGGCAGGAATACCCACTTCGCCACCAGCCGTTCGAATAGGATTCGTCATTTTATTATTATAATTTGAAATTGAACCGGCATAAATGGCGGCACGCGCTTTCAGCATCAACGCGGTCCACTTATTAGCGCGGGCAGAATTGGTGTTTCTTTCAACAGACATAAAACGAGCAATCTCCTCACATTCTTCGATGATGTAATCGTACAATTCGGCTTCTGTTGAGCGGGGATATTGCAAAACAGTTACATCCATTCCCGCTTCGTATTCGAATACTTCATCGTACACAATCGGCATACCACCCATGGAACGACACATGTAGAAGTAAGTCCAGGCACGGAGAAAACGTACTTCGCCTTCCAACTCTTTTTTCTCTGTTTCACCCAGCACCTGGGTCTCTTTTAATGAAACCAGAAACTGGTTAATGTTACGGATCAACCCATAATCGTATGTACGCCACATATCGTCATCAAAGGTACTTCTGGTGTCAGGTCCACCATCACTTTTAATGGCATCATCCAGCAGCACAATGCCTCCCCAGTCTGCTACGTGGGTACCCAAGGTTACACGGCCGTATAAATTTGCCAGTACCGATTTGATCATATTTGCATCAGTAAATACCTCATCACCCTCCAGTATATTTTCCGGACTCTGATTCAGAAAATCCTTACAACCTGGTGTTGTAAGCAGAATTGCGGAGAATATAATTACAAGTATATTTTTCTTCATAACGTATTAAAATTTGATATTTAAACCAATGTTAATCACTCGTGTAGTAGGATAGCTCAGGCCACTTGTTTTTAAACCCTCAGGATCAACACCCGGAATATTAGTAATTGTAAACAGGTTCTGTCCTGCCAGATAAATTCGCACATCTGAGATTTGAGCCTTTTCTACCCACCGTTTGGGCAATGTATATCCAAACTCCAGATTTCTCAGTTTTACGTAATTTACTTTGTGTAACCAGAAATCACTTGCCCAATAATTGCTATGGCTACTGTTTCCCTCTATTAGTGTTGGGTACTTGCCTGGTATCAGTTCGCTGTTGGCATCCCAGATATCGGCTAAACGCCAGGTATCCGACATTAAAAATTGCGGATTGTTACCTCCGTCATGGAACGGATTTCGTAGTTCCCATTCCTGGAAGAACGACGACATGGCACCGCCAGCCAGATCGATTGCCAAATCAAAACCTTTCCATGATACCGCCAGGTTCAGGCCAAAGTTTAACACCGGAGTTAGGTCATCATCTTCGCTCGCACTGTACCCAATCGGGCGTTGGTCATACCCATCAATAATCCCGTCGCCATTTAAGTCTTTATATTTGATATCACCTGGACGCAAAGTCGCATTTCCTTTTCCATCAATATCAATCGGGTAACCGGCAATCTCTTCCCAACTCTGGAACTGTCCGTCCGAAACATATCCCCAATACACATCCGAGAAACGATGCCAGCGTGTATTTCTATATTCATCCCACGAGTTTGAGTAACGTGGTTTATACTGTTCCCATGCAAATCTTCTGGCGTATGTGATATTGGCTCCTATAGAATACCCCACCTCCTTGATTTGGTCAGACCACCGAACCATCATATCATATCCCATGTGTACATCCGAATTCAGATTTTCCTGTGGAAGTGAAAAACCTACCTCTGACGGTATCAGTACATCATAGCGGGAAGCGGGAAGCCCCGTACGTTTACGACGGAAAAAGTCAAATGTTCCCGTCAGGCGGTTATTAAAGAAAGAGGCATCAAAACCAATATCCAGAATCTGTGCTTTAATCCAGGACAGAGATGTTACTGGCAGTCCACGGGGTTGGGTGCCGATAACATACTCGCCATCAATAACACCGCTACCTTCACCATAGGTATATCCGGTCATATAGTCGAATGCCTTATATATATCACCCAAATCATCATCTCCTACTAACCCGTAAGAGGCACGGATTTTGAAATCGTGGAATACATCATTAATTTCGCATTTTTCCAGAATGCTTCTTCCGAAATTCTCCAGCCTACAGAGGCAGAAGGGAAGAAGCCCCAACGATGTCCCGGAGGAAATTTCCAGGAACCATCATAACGACCGGAAAACTCAAACAGGTATTTATTGTCGTAATCATAGTTCAAACGACTGATGTATCCCATACGTGCTTGTCGCTCTTTGCCTTTATCATTATATTCAGCCATCATGGGAAAATATATCAGACTTAATGCATTTGATTCGGGGTTAGAACGTAACCACGTTGAAGGTTCGTCACGGCGGCTTGCTTCAAAACCTAAAATTGCGCCTACGGTGTGTTTTCCAAAGGTATTATTGTAGTTCAACTGAATATTAGAGGTAAGCTCTTCGTTATATCCCATACGCCGTTCACGCCAGGGGTTACTCATATCTGTCACCACAACATATTCATCGTTTTCCTCATCATAATCATACAGTTTATAAGTATACTCCTGGTTATTCAGATTCTGGTTGGCATAATAATATCCCAGAAGGGCTTTTGCTGTTAATCCGTCAAATAATTTATACTCTACATCCATATTTAACTGAATTACACGCCAGTCTTCCTGGTATTTACCGGATCTTTCGTAATTCAATATGGCAAAGTTGGTAGAAGGGTCAGTTGAGGTTTGAGCCGGATAGTCCGGATTATCATTGGCGAAGGGACGACGGGTGGGTAGGTTACGATACACCCCGAATACTGGTGCCCAGTAATCATCCCCACCCGGTACCCCCGGATTTACCTTGGTTTCAATACGGCCATTCATCGAAGCGCCTACACGTAAACGATCGTTTATTTATGCCTCTATATTCATCTGTGCGTTGGTTCTTTCAAACCCACCATAATCCCGGATCATCGCTTTCTGGTTCAGATGAGCTACACTTAAATAGTAGTTGATTTTATCCGATCCACCGGATACATTTACATTGGCATAATATTGGGGAGATGTTGTCCAGACATAATCATACCAGTCAAAAGGTTGATACCCTTTTTCAGTTCCTTGTTTCCACTTTTCCAGATCTTCTTTGTTATACCGGTAACTGGTTGCACCCTGAATGGTCTCAGACTGGATAAAGTTTTCAATATAAGTAACCGCATCAGCAGGTTTGGCGAAACGGGCGGGGGTTTGCCATCCGTAATAGGTATCTAAGCTAACCGTATTTTTGGTATTGCGTTTCCCTTTTTTTGTAGTCACAACCACTACCCCGTTGGCTGCACGTACTCCATAAATAGAAGCAGATGCGTCTTTAAGAATTGTGAGACTTTCAATGTCATTAAAGTTAATGTTATTGAACTGTCCTTCGTCTTTTACAATACCGTCAATAACATACAAAGGAGTACCCATGTTACGGATTTGTAGTTTGGTACTCGCACCCGGACGGCCATCTTTTTGGCGATAGTTCAAACCCGGCATTTTCCCTACCAATGCACCTTAAGCCGTTGTTGCCGACGAGCGGCTCAGATCGTCCGAATTGATACTGGAGATGGCACCTGTCAGAGTAACTTTTTTCTGGCTAAGACCGAAACCGGTAACCACCACTTCGCCCAATAGTTGAGTATCTTCTTGTAAAATAATATTAACAACACTGCCTCTTACAGGAACAGTTTGGTTTACATAACCAATATAGGTTACTTCCAGTTCTGCACCCAAAGCGACCGAAAGAGTAAATTCGCCATCCATACCTGTGATGGTTCCGTTTGTAGTTCCTTTTTCTACAACATTGGCTCCGATTACCGGTTCGTTAAGGTTGTCTAACACGACACCGGTTATCGTCTGTTTTTGCTGTTGGGTGGTTTCTATACCCGGCACAGCAACATCTTCTGCGTAACTATAGGCGTACGGCAGATAGGATAAACAGAAAGATAGAATTAATAATTTCCAATTGGTCCGATTGATAGAATTAATCATTCGTTTCTTCATAAATTGATAAAGATTAAATTTTAAATCACTTTAGTTTTAATTAAGCTTGTAATAATCAAAAAAATAGTCATACTTTTTTATATCATAG
>JAJQAZ010000085.1:27167-27545 GCA_021203545.1 Tannerellaceae bacterium
TTTAATTGGTTTATACTTAATGATTATAGCTATCTCATTAAAAATTAGACATTGCTTTAATTTCATATGCATTGACTCGTTTTCAACAAAAAATGATAGTTCTCAAAGAACTAAGATTATAGTTGATACAAATAATTAAAGGGTATATAATTGTAAGAATGTGGATATCCTTATTATTAAGTTTTAAGTGGGATCAAAAAGTAGACAAGTAATATTGGTTAACAAAGAATTATACAAGAATACGTATATATGTAAAAAAAAGATCAAAATGTTTTATTTATTAAAAAATAAACTTATATCTTTGACGAGGAGAAATAACTCTACAGCTAATTAAAATACAAAATTGTGTTTTTAAATTATTGGTAATTATTGCATTAT
>JAJQAZ010000105.1 GCA_021203545.1 Tannerellaceae bacterium
CGTCCGTTTACAGGTGTGCCGTAATGAAATGACGGATTCTTTTTATCTCCTTTGAACCACATAGGGAAGTTTGAATAAAGAACGTACCATTTGCCGGATAAATCATATTCCATAGGGTGTATTTTCTTTTAAAAACAACCTTTGTCGATTTTTTGTTTTGCCCGCAAAGTAGCCGGGAAAGTATACGTTGGCTCCGCTCCGCTGGCGCGGATATTTATCCGTGCCTCAATTAAAATAAAAAAATTTACTGACATACTGTTGTCAAACAAGGGGATTATCTTTGCCATATAGTTCAATTAAAAAATCAAATGTATGAAGATTAACAGTACAGAGATTAAGAATCTCGACCCGGTTCAAACCATTGCAGTAAGACATGTTGGCAAATATTCCGGTATTGGTGCCGCTTTTGAGAAGTTGGCAGCATGGGCGGATGCGAATAACCTTTGGGCGAATTTTCCTAAACTGGCAGCTATCTACCATGACAATCCGATGGATACTCCGGTTGAAAAATTGCGTTCGGATGCATGTATTGAAAATCTTTCAGGCATTCAGCCCGGAGAAGGGATGAAAGAGTACACCATCAGCGGGGGAAAGTATTTCGTAATGCAGGTGGAGTTGTCTATGTCAGAATACTACGAAGCATGGCAAAAAGCATACACTGCCGTAGGTGAACAAGGATACGAATGTGACATGCGCGACCATTACGAACTATATATAACCTGTTGCGACATGGAAGACCCAAATGCAACCAGTATAGTCGATTTGTGTATCCCTATAAAATAAAAATAATATGAATAAGAAAGAAATAATTTTTGTACTCCTAAGTGAGTTTGCCGATTGGGAAGGAGCTTATATTGCCACTTGCCTGAATACGGGAGTGAAGCCCGGACGTCCCATCTTATATACCACCGGAACCATGTCTATCACCAAAGAACCGGTACTGTCTATCGGTGGGTTTAAAGTACTGCCCGACTATGATATAAACACCCTGCCCGAAGAATACGCCGGGTTAGTACTCGTTGGGGGGTCAGGTTGGTTCACACCCGAAGCCATGCAAATCGTTCCGCTCGTCGAAAAAGCCATTCAGGAAAATAAACTGGTTGCCGGAATATGCAACGCATCCGTTTTCCTCGGCATGCACGGTTTTCTCAATAACATAAAACATACAAGCAACAGATTGGACTACCTGAAACAGTATGCAGGAGAAAAATACACAGGAGAGGCAAACTATATCATCAACCAGCAGGCAGTAAGAGACGGCAACATCGTAACCGCCAGCGGAACGGCACCGGTAGAGTTCTGCCGTGAAATCCTATACGCTTTAGAAGCAGAAACCCCGGAAATAATAGAAGAGAGTTATCAGTATTACAAAAATGGATTCTTACCCCAATAAGCTGAGACTGTCTCAAAAGTAAAAAAGTAAGAATTTAACACAGAGACACGGATATTTTAAATTATTTGATAATCACATATTTATAAAATGCTAATCTGCGTAAATCCGCGCAATCTGCGTTCCCCTTTGCCACTTTTGAGACAACCTCTTTTTTACCAGCATGGTATTATTGGTTTTATAGGCACGGACTTCAAGTCACGAGTGTTCGGAAGAAAAAACAGGCTCAAATTACAACGTTTTTTACAGTTATTGTTTGTTGTCCCTGTTTTTTTCCTTGTTCAAATTTTACGAAGAACCAAAAAACAGTGTCGGATCACCTCCGCAAAACAGAACAATCATTTTAATGATTATGTCATCCATTTCTTTGAGAAAACGCCTCCTGGCCGTCTTATACCCCCATCCGTTGATTCGTTTATAAATCAACACCAGCATAGAAAGGATAAGAGTCATATACAGGATGATCTTAATCCCGTTTTCTGAAGTGGAGATAAAATGAGAAAAGTTTAACTCCTGCTTAAGAAAGCGAAAAAACACCTCAATATCCCAACGTTTCTTATAAGAGAGGAATATAAGATCAGCCTCTAAATCAAATATATTCGTTAAAAACCAGAACTCTTTACCATCTTTATCAACCCCCATAAGAAGACGAAAAGTCTGAGTGGTGGCCTTATTTTTCTTATCAAACAAATGAACTTCCATGTCACGGACTAGTTCCAAATCTCCTATCTTGCGAAAAGTACCCTCCTCAATCGTCCTGACAAGTCTGTTGCGGCTACCGACATTTAAACGGGTGACAAATTCTATTTTGTTTTCACTCAGCATCGAGTAGTTCTTGCGACTTTTAGGGCCACGGTCAAAAACGTAGATTTTATTATTCTCATTTTTGAGCGCATGCTTAGTTACCACCTCAGGGATACACATATCCTCACTCAGATAAGCTTGAGACAAAAACATTTCCACATCGCAAGGAAGCAAGCCATCAAAGGCGACCGTGTATTTGATCTGTTTTTTACCATCTTTCTTACTTCCCACGCACATACCCTCAAGCAGTTTTGTAGAAACCTCGGCTACCATGGAAGAATCCACACGCACGATCCGGCTACTGAGTATTTCCTTTTCAGAATATAACTGGCTTAAACGCCCATAAAACAAATCAAAAAGAGCTTCAAAGAAACTTACCTCCATCACCGATAAACGCTCCGAAAGAGAACTGTAAGTAACCGTTTTAACGGATGAAAGATTAAATAAGTATTTGAATTTAGCATCGTTATACAAATCCTCTAAAGAACGAAGAGAACTACGCTCGGTTTCCAACAGCCCATACAACAATAAGTAGAACATGCTACGACCATAGAGAACCTTGGTGTAATAATCAACCTTTGTTTCACTGGCTATACGGCTAAGCTCCTTGTCGGGTATAATACTAAGAAGCTCGTTTACACTTATTTTCTGATCTTTTCTATAATCTGCCATATAGGACACAAAAGTATATTGCTATAACAACTTACAAATAATCTTTGGGAAGAAAGTTTTCAACCGCAAAGCAGTTTTTCTGTCAATAAATCGACTCTTTTTTGCAAACTCTTTTTTGTAGCGATAGAGAACTAAGCGTTTATTTTCTTCCGAACACTCGTGACTTCAAGTCCGCGCCAGCATCGGCCAGCATCGAAAAGCCAATACACTATGTTTAACCCATTATAAAATGAGCAAAGAATTCTATTAACAATATGGAAGACATAGTAAACGGCCGCTGCGGATAGTGCGGCACAGACGAATTGTATATCAAATACCACGACGAAGTATGGGGCAAACTTGTCACCGACGATAATATTCTATTTGAATTTTTAATACTGGAAGGTACACAGACAGGACTAAACTGGCTAACCATTCTCCGCAAACGGGAAGGCTACCGCAAAGCCTTCCACAACTTCGACGTAGAAAAAGTAGCACAAATGACCGACGAAGACATCGAACGGCTGACGAAATTCGACGGAATAGTAAAAAACCGCCTGAAAATCAAATCAGCCATCACCAACGCAAGGTTATTTATGGGAATCCAAAAAGAGTTTGGTAGCTTCTACAACTACACCCTATCTTTTTTCCCAAACAATCAGCCGATAGTAAACAACTACAATTCACTTAGAAGTGTCCGTTCCTAAAATAGGTTGCCAGGATTTATACTAAAATATTTAAAGAACCGATGGATTTATATTCATCGGTTTTT
>JAJQAZ010000149.1 GCA_021203545.1 Tannerellaceae bacterium
CGGATTCAATCGCTATGGATTTTTTAGGTGTTCAACTTCATTTTACAATCGACCGGCAAAAAATTTATATTCAAGTAGGGTGAATAGAGTTCCAAAATCATTTGTTAGAGAAATATTAAAGGTAACTGAGAAACCAGAGATTATATCATTTGCGGGGGGATTACCGAATCCTAATTTTTTCCCGGTAGACGATATTATGCAAGCAACAAATAAAGTATTATCTTCTGAAGGTGAAAAGGTATTACAATATAGTACAACTGAAGGTTATGTTCCGTTAAGAGAGTATATTGCAAATAGATATTATTCAGATTGTGGTATTACAGCTGATAATATAGTGATTACTAACGGCTCTCAACAAGCATTGGATTTAATTGCAAAAGTCTTTTTGGATGTGGGAGATAATGTTATGTTAGAACGTCCGGGCTATTTGGGAGCTATACAAAGTTTTTCTATGTACGAACCTGATTTTGTAACTGTAGGAATACAAGATGATGGCGTTGATTTACATGAGTTTGAAAAAAAAATAAATGAATTTAAGCCCAAGTTATTTTATGCAGTAACTAATTATCATAATCCAACTGGAATTAGTTATTCAAATCAAAATAGAATGGCTTTGTCAGAAATTATAAGAACAAGTAATACAATTATGATCGATGATAATCCGTATGGAGAGCTAACATTTTATGATAAACCACACGTAACTATGAAGAAACTTTTAGGGGATCAATGTATCTCGCTTGGCTCGTTTTCTAAAATATTTGCTCCAGCGATGAGATTGGGATGGGTTTGTGCAGATAAAGAAATTATAGATAAAATTATTACTATGAAGCAAGCATCGGATCTACATACTAATTATTTTAGCCAAAGAATATTGTATCAATATTTGAAGGATTGCGATATAGATCGACATATTAATAAAATAAGAGAAGAGTATAAAGTAAGAAGAGATTACATGATAGAAATGATTAAAGAGTATATTCCAAGTGATATAAAATATACGGAACCAGATGGTGGCATGTTTTTATGGATGGAATTGCCAAGTGATATAGATGTTATGAAACTTTTTGATATTGCTAATAAGAAAAATGTTGCATTTGTTCCAGGAGCACCTTTTTATATAAGCAATGAAGAAAATCCGAATTCAACTTTAAGATTGAATTATACTAATTCAGAATTGGATGATATTAGGAATGGAATATGCTCGTTAGGAGAAGCAATAACTTCATTTAGAAGATAATATCAACAATATTTTAGATTTGTATTGTTGATAAAATATGTATAGGACATAAACAAGGAGAAATAAAGTGGAAAAGAAATTATTTACATCTGAATCAGTAACAGAAGGACATCCGGATAAAATGTGTGATGCTATATCCGATGCTATATTAGATGCATTAATGGAACAGGATCCATACAGTAGGGTTGCATGTGAGACTTGTACCAATACCGGATTTGTATTGGTAATGGGTGAGATTACAACCAAAGCGAACATTGATATCCCTGCAATTGTGCGTAAAACCGTAACTGATATCGGATATGATTCGTCTGAAAAGGGCTTTGACGGTAATACTTGTGCAGTTATGGTATCTTTGGACAAGCAGTCTACTGATATTGCAATGGGCGTTGATAAGGCTTTGGAAGCAAAAGAAGACGAAATGAACGATGGGCAGATTGAAACCATTGGTGCTGGAGATCAGGGTATGATGTTCGGATATGCAAGTAATGAGACCGAAGAGTTTATGCCTTATCCAATTTCTCTTGCACATAAATTGACCTTGCAGCTTACTAAGGTTCGCAAGGAGGGTACGCTTACCTATTTAAGACCCGATGGAAAGAGTCAGGTATCTGTAGAATATGATGAGAACGGCAAGCCATTACGTTTGGAGGCAGTTGTTCTTTCCACCCAGCATGATGAGAAAGTAACCCAGGAGCAGATTCATGCAGATATCAAGAAATATATATTTGATCCGATTTTACCCAAGGAGATGATTGATGCAGACACCAAGTTCTTTATCAATCCTACCGGACGTTTTGTAATTGGTGGTCCCAATGGAGACAGTGGTTTGACTGGGCGTAAGATTATTGTAGATACTTACGGTGGATATGCACGTCATGGTGGCGGTGCGTTCTCTGGTAAGGACTGTACCAAGGTGGACAGAAGTGCAGCATATGCGGCACGTTACGTTGCAAAAAATATTGTTGCAGCAGGTTTGGCTGACAAATGTGAGATTCAGTTGTCCTATGCAATCGGTGTGGCACAGCCTACCTCCGTTATGGTGGATACTTTCGGAACCGGCAAAATTAGTGATGAGAAGCTGGTGGAAATCGTTCGTGAGAACTTTGATTTAAGACCAGCAGGAATTATAAAAATGTTAAGTTTACGACGACCTATTTATAAGCAAACATCTGCATATGGACATTTTGGTAGAAATGATTTAGATATTCCGTGGGAAAGATTGGATAAAGTTGCTAATTTAAGGCGATACATAAATGGTTAAAGTTGGATTATACGAGATTATTAAATGGGGGTCTTTTATTTGATAAAAATTAAAGATCTCTATTATTATGGAAAAAAACTATATTTTTCTAAAAAAATGATATATAATTGGACATTATTATTCATAAAGAATATGGATTTGAAGGAGATGGTAGAATGAAGTACTTGAAAGCAATAAAAGACGATGCAGATAGAATTTATGAATTGGGACAACAAACAATTTTGACAATTTATCCTAGATATTATCCTAAAAAAGTGGTGGATTTTTTTTGTGATTTGCATAATAAGCAGAGTATTTTGGAGGATATTGAAAATGGATATGTAGGAATGTTGATTGAACAGGGGCATATTGTAGGTACTGGAAGTTATAGAGGAAATCATATTACTAGAGTATATGTTTTGCCAAAATTTCAAAGGAGGGGATATGGAAGTTACATAATGAACTGTCTAGAACGAGAAATTGCTAAGAATAATAATTCAGTTTATTTAGAGTCTTCTCTTTCAGCTTGTCGTCTGTATGAAAGCAGAGGTTATAAAACAATTAAGCATGAAGAGTATGTGGTTGATGATAACACTGTATTGATATATGAGGTTATGGAAAAATGTATAAGCGTAAATAATAGTTTTATTAATTATGATGGGAAATGTTTCCGGGTACAAAAAAATACAGAAGATGGCGAAGTTAATGATGAACCCTTTTTTTTATATCACCAAAAAGAGGATATTGTATGGGCGAGTTATCATGGTGGAATGGTAAAAAAAGGTTTCTTGTTGGGAACAGTATCTAATAATGGAGAAATGAACTTCTATTATCAGCATATTAATGACAAGAAACAATTAAGAATAGGAAAATGCCATAGTGTTCCATATATATTAGAAAATGGAAAGATACAGCTACATGAGTCGTGGGAATGGTTAGACATGAAAAAAACGAAAGGTTCGTCCATAATTGTAGAACAGTAAAAACAGATAGAGGTTATCAAAATATATATTTGAAAACGGTCGATTGTAAAATGAAGTTGAACACCTAAAAAATCCATAGCGATTGAA
>JAJQAZ010000141.1 GCA_021203545.1 Tannerellaceae bacterium
ACTAAGTTTTTTAATCTGTTACATAAATGTCAAATGGCTTTATTTGCAATCCCCGCCGGTGGAGTATAAGGATTTTTAATCCGCTTTAATCGGTACTTATTTGTTTTTCGGATCACAGATCCTAATACTCGCTTGTCGGGGATTACAAATCCCCTCCGTCCAACGATTCTGAATTTCATCCGGGAACATTTTCATTTTCATTTTTATTCTTATGTTCTTATGTCTTATCTGTTTTCTGTTTATAGACTATACTCCGAACGGAGTTGATTTAATAATCCCCGGCAGGCATCTTCAAGGATGTCGAGTACGAGTTCGAAACCGGAGGCTCCACCGTAGTATGGGTCGGGTATGTGGTCGTGTAGTGGTTCCGGAGAGAAATTTGTCATACGGTGTATTTTCTCTACGCTTTCCTGGTCCGGGGCTTTTCTTTTCAGGTCTGTAACATTCTGATCGTCCATACCGATAATGTAATCGAAGTCGTAGAAGTCGCTCATGCGTACCGGACGGGAACGGGAATCCAGTGTATAGTCCCGCCGGGCTCCATGCTGCCGCATCCGCGAATCGGGAAGTTCTCCTTCATGATAGCCCATGGTTCCGGCAGAGTCTATTTCAATCCGGTCTGACAATCCGGCATCCGCTACAATCTTTTTCATAATCGCCTCTGCCGAAGGGGAACGGCAGATATTGCCTAAGCAAACGAATAATATCCTGATCTTTTCCTGTTTCATAATTCAAGTTTCTTAATAAAAAACAAAAATAAAAGGAAAAAAGACCAGGATAATATCGATTAACGTAAATTATGCTTTATCTGTTTATTTGGAACCTGTACACACCCGGAACCGCATGGAAGGTTTGTTTATCTCCTTTTTTACCTGTATAGGTAAGGCCTTTTATTCTTTTTACATTTTTACCCTTGCTCTTTATCCGGTGTAACTCAACGTCCGGTAAACAGATGGTAGCAGATGTGTTTGCCGGAATTTCAAACTCATAACTATAACCCTTTGAACCGGACTCCCAGGAACTTCTGATTCGCCCATAGGGAGAATCGTAATAACCTTTTGCATACGTCATTTCGCCTGTTGGATCAATTTCCGGAGCCAGGATGAAATGTTTGAACCCGGGATATGCATCGTCTCTTTCTATCCCTAAAGAGTATCCGCACAACCAGCTGCCTATAGCACCAAAAGAATAATGATTGAAAGAGTTCATCCGGTTATTTCCACCAAAGCCATCGGTATGCGTATAAGAATTAAGACGTTCCCAGATAGTTGTTGCTCCCTGTTCCACCGGATATAACCACGAAGGGTAAGATGTTTGTTGCAACAAACGGTATGCCATATCATTATATCCCGCATCCGAAAGAGCTTTGCTGATCCATGCTGTTCCGATAAAACCGGTCATAAGGGAATAAGGTGGGCAGAGGGTTCCGTTATCCGCCCGGTTTTCGCGTAACAGAGTACCTATAAAGTTTTCCCGGACAGTTTCTTTTATCCGGTCGTCTGCGATATTGAATACCAGAGGTAAGACATAAGAAACCTGTGTATCAATCAACCTGCCACGGAAACTTGTCTTTCCCGTTTCATCCAGATAGGTTTTATTAAAGAAAAGTTTTCTTTCCCGGCAGAGCCGGTTGAAACGCCGGGCATCCTCTTCCTTATGCAGGATAGACGCTATTTTACTCATCAATTCCAAATCATAAATAAAATAGGCTTCCCAGAGGAGCGATTTCTCACTTTTATCATATTCAGGACTCAGCCAATCGCCCAGGCTACCCCAGTTACTTCTGTATTTTTCACCCATAACATGGGTTTGCGGATCAATCTGTTGAAGCAGGTAATGGATGTAGTTGTCCATCGCTTCATAATGTTCAGCCAATAGTTTTTTGTCACCATATTGCCGGTAACTTTCCCATGCCACAGTTATCCCTGCGCTTCCCCAAAGAATGCCACCAAAACCACCGCCCAATGGGGCTATATCGGCAAAACGGCCATCTTCACGTTGCGTATCCCGCATGGCAAGCATATGCCTCCGGAGAAACCGCGGCAGATACGCCAGATAAGTGGCTGTATGGGAAAAAAACAGAGATATCGCCACTCCAGCCCAACCGCTCATTCCGCTGCGGACAATCTGTCGGGATAGAGAGGAAGTTGCCAGAAGCAGACCACATTATATTTTCCCATAGTTTATTTACTTTACTGTTGGACGTTTCATAATGAGAGGTTATTTCATGGATAGAACTTAACACAGTTCCTTTTACATCCCCAACAGGAAGCGGTTTGTCGATTCCGGTTATTTCCACATAACGATAGCCATGAAAAGTAAAACGGGGATGTATGATTTCGTTTCCTCCTTTGGTTATATAAATATCCTGTGCCATAGCCGCCCGTATGTTCTCCATCATCACCATGCCTACCCGTCCGTTGTATTCAGGTAAGTCGGGATACTTTACCTCCGCATAACGTAATTTAACCTTCTCTCCGGGTTTTCTGCCGGAAAGATAGATTTTAGGAACACCTACCATGTTTTGCCCCATATCGTATATAAATACACCGGGACGGATTTCTTCTACTCCAATGGCTGTCAGTTCCCGGATTGCTTTTACAGTCTGTCCGGTTTGTGCGGTTAGGGTATAGGCCGAATAATCATTTACCGGAGGCATACCATCACCCGGGACTTCAGAAACCGTACCCTTCAGTGGTATTTCACAGGCCGGCTTCCATCCGGTAGCAATATAAGAAGCGGTTGCCCATCCTTCTACCTGCTCTTCACGGGTTGCATCGTAGACTTCTCCCTGGAAAAAACTACCATATTTTACAGGACCTTTGTCATAATATTGCCAGGTAGCAGGGTCTGTAACAACTGTTTCTTCTTTTCCGTCGTCATAAGTGATAACCAACTTTGCCAGGAGAGACTGGCGGTCGCCAAAAAAGTTCCAGTTGTATCCCATAAAAGTTGCTCCACCACTCCACCAACCTTCAGCCAGCACGGCACCCAACGCATTTTTGCCATATTCAATATACTCTGTAACGTCATAGGTTTGGTATACATGTGCTTTGTTATACTGAGTTAGTCCGGGATTAAAATAATCTTCACCCATCCGTTTACCATTCAGGTAGATATCGTAAATACCACGGGCCGTTACATACAAACGTGCTTTGCGGACTGTTTGCCATGAAGAGGTAAAGACTATACGAAGCATAGGAGATGACTTTTATTCCGGATGTATGAATTCCAGGAAACCGGTTTCACCTCCGCGGATAGTATACATATTTGTATCCAGGACAGACAACAACAGGTTAGAGGGAGATCTGAAATTACGAATTTCCACCTCTGAGAAAGTAGCCGTCCCGCCACCGGGTACATAATATCCCATATCTCCTGCTACGGGAAATGCCAGGAAATCTCCTCCTACCCCTAATGGATTCAGATTAATTTCCCCTATTTGGTTTTCTTTTTTTTCTTCATTCAGATAGAACCATGAATATCCCAGGTCAGAACGGATGATAACCGTATGTTTATCATACCTGTTTCCTTTACTGATAAGGGATAAAGGGATAGGAAATGAATGGAAAGGTTTCTCTTTTTTATCTTCCGGGTGATAACCTGTGCGATATATATGTAATACAGCTTCCCCGTTTGCCTCCAGAGGGGCTATATCCAGAAGAGCCATAATGTAGGATTCATCTTTCTTATTTTGCAGATTGTATTCATTTCTGTTTTCATCCATCAGGCGTTCATCATTAGCACCATACATAAATCCGGCCTGTGTAGTTGTTTCGTCCAGCTGAACCGTATAGTTTATTTTAAAGACGGGCAGGTAGTGTGAGTATAGTACCATATCCTGGTCACTGCCGCCAATCCATTTAGCGCCCTCCCACTCCTGGTCTTTATTCATCATTCCGGTTTCAAACCAACTATCCGTAGTATAAGATTTACCTTTCCGGTCCCATACAGTTAAACTCCACACATAGCGGGTACGGGGAGCCAGAGGGGCACCGGCATATTCAATTGCCAGAGATTCATCAGTCTTTACTTTTCCACTATCCCAAACTTCCCTGCCGGCCTCATCCTTTACTATAATCCGGTAAGCGGCCTGGGCTGCTCCCTGCCTGTCAGATTGCATCTGCCAGGTAAAACATGGCTTCTCTTCATCTATCCCCAACGGGGTTACTGTATACTCCGTTTGTAATTTATGAATGGTAAAGGATGGAACAGAAGTATCCCCCTTTGTTGTCCATAAACCCGAACAAAGAACAGATAAGTAAAAAATAAGGATGCTCTTTCTCATGGTATATTATTATTTTATATCTTCATGCTTCTTTACAATTATTCAATTTCAAATTTAAAAGAGTACTTACCTGATCCAATTGTATAATTGCTGTCGCTGTTAAGAGATATTTTTTCCCCGGATTCAGTGGCATTACTTTTTCTTATATCCGGAAAAACTACTTCCGCATTCGTATTTGGTGGTACTTCAACATTCATTGTCATTTCAGTACCGTCAATAGTCCATGAGCTTTTTATCGTTCCGTAAACAGATTCATATTTTATAGAAGAGCTGGTAAGACCGCCTCCGGGTCTGGGAGCAATAATTATATTTTTATATCCTGTTGATTCGTCTGACTGATCTATACCACCTATATTTTTATACATCCACTCGCCAATAGCTCCATACGAATAATGATTAAACGAATTCATTGCCACATCCTGAAAACTTCCGTCGGGTTTAATACCGTCCCAACGTTCCCATATGGTTGTCGCTCCTTTTTTTACCGGATAAAGCCAGGAGGGATAAGTATCCTGTAATAATAATTGATACGCTACCTCTTCATAACCAAAACGTGTAAGAACATGGCAAATATGGGGTGTACCAAGAAAGCCTGTGGAAATATGATTACCATATTCCCTAATCAGTTTTACTAATCTCCGGGCAGCTCCGGCCCTTCTCTCTTCCGGAAGTATATCGAATTGCAAAGCTAAGACATACGCTGTCTGAGTATTGGACATGAGGGCTCCCGCCGGAGTCATAAATTCGGATACAAACTTATCCTTAACCAGTTGAAGCAACCGGGTGTATTTTATAACATCTTCCTTTTTCTCCAATACTTCGGCCGTATTGATTATATTTTGGAGAGAATAGGCATAGAAGGCCTGTGCAAGCAACGTTTTATCGGTAAATGCCGGAGGGTTATCCCACACATTGATCGGCATATAATGCAGCCAGTCGCCGTGGTGCCAGCTTTTGTTCCACAAATTGTCTGTACTTCTATCCTGTACATACTGTATCCATTTGATCATGGATTGGTAACTATCCTCAAGCATTTGTTTGTCGCCATATGTTTTGTACCATTGCCAGGGAATAATTGTTGCCACATCTGCCCATCCGCAGGCACCGGTTTCGTTTCTATTCTCATCCCATACATTAGGAACAATACCGGTTATTCCCCCGTTTTCCAACTGGTCTGCCCGTACATCTGCCATCCATTTTACAAAGAAAGAAGATACATCCATATTAAAAGTAGCCGTTTTAAAGAACACCTGCGCATCGCCTGTCCAGCCTAACCTTTCGTCACGTTGCGGGCAATCGGTAGGAATATCAAGGAAATTTCCTTTTTGTCCCCAAAGAATATTATGCTGAAGCTGGTTCAGTAGTTCATTGGAAGTAGTGAATTCGCCTGTAGGAGTCATATGGGAATGGATAACAACCGCTTCGATATTATCCATATTGATCAGTTCTTTATTTCCTTCAATACGGATATACCGGAAACCCTGAAATGTGTAAACCGGTTCGTATGTTTCCTGTCTTCCTCCGTGCAACTGATATATCAACCGTTGTTTGGCACCACGAAGGTTCGCTGTATAAAAATTACCTTCTTTGTCGAGAACCTCCGCATGGGTAATTAATATAGAATCTCCGCTGTTTCCTTTTACATTGATACGGATTCTACCTATCAGATTCTGTCCGAAATCAATAACGGTTTCTCCTTTTGGCGTTGTGATTAGTTGCGTGGGTTTTATAATTTCATGCCGGGTTACAGGTACTGATACGGAATAGATTAATTCATTAAATGATTGTTCTTGCGATAATACCGCCGGTGTCCATGATGAATTTTCATGATAATCAGGACTACTAAAATTAGTGTTTTTCCGTGCATCATATATTTCTCCGCTGTAAATTCCCGAATTAACAACCGGGCCCTCCACGCTGGTATTCCATGATGAATCGGTTATGACGACTTCTTTGCTTCCATCCTGATAAGTGATTTCAAGTTGTGACAGCAAACCTACCTTATCACCATAATAGTGTTGTGCGGCTCCCATTAAAGGACCTTTATACCAACCTTCGGCTACCCCGACTGCGATAGCATTTTTGCCTTTTAACAGCTGTTCTGTCACATCGTATATTTGATATTGCAGACGTTTATGATAAGAGGTAAATCCGGGTGTAAACAATTGATCACCCACTTTTTTACTGTTTATCTCCGCCTCATATATACCATGTGATGTTATATAGAGCGTTGCACTGCTAACCGGTTTATTTATATCGAATGCTTTTCTGAATAGCACAACCTGTTCTTCCTCTTCCTTTCCGGCTCTCTCAATCCATTTGGCTTCCCATTCAGTGTTTAATAAACCGCCTTCCCATTCCTGTACGGGGCTTTTGCTGGAGTTTCCTTTATTATCCCATACCGTAACCTGCCAGTAATACTTCTGCCGGCTATTCAGCTTTTCTCCCTGATAGGGAATATAAGCAGACTGTTCACCTGAAATTTTGCCGGTATTCCATATAAGACCTTTTCCTGACAGGAGTGATTTGACATTGCCCGCAACCTTTATCTGATAAGCAGTTTGCATTACATCCCGTTTGTTGGACAATAGCTTCCAACTAAAGTTTGGTTTAGCTAAGCCCGGCCTTTCAGCATCTAACCTGAATTCACATTTTACATCTGTCAATGTTAGTGACTGAGCAATTGAACCGAAGCAACTTAATACAGTAAAAAAAGCAAGAGTGATACCTTCTTCATATTTTTTAAGATTATTATTTTTACACAAGTCCGTAAGAAAACAAAGTTTATGGATGTCTCAAAAGTAACAAAAAAAGAAATACGGAAACACAAAGTTTTTAATCTGAATTATCCACATGCTATTTTGCTACTTGTGAGACATCTTTTAAATATTATATATGAACGTTACTGCCCCGATGCTTCCAGTTCTTCCAGCGAACTGATAGGTGTCTCGTTCTTTTCATAACCGGCATAGCCATAATTCTGGTTGATACGTCCATACAGGTTCGCATCAATATTCCGCTGGGTAATAGGCCAGAATATATTGTGTTTACCGATCCGGTACTCATCCCCGTGCAGGGTTTTCACACCTTTGTTATAATAATTGTTGTATTTTGTGATACGATGCCACCAATAGCTGTTACTGCTTTCGTCAGCCAGATCTTTCGGGGAGTTATAAATACCCTCCTGATTGGCTTTAATAAAAGAGACACGTACCAGCTCCACATGCCGTAATTCTTCATAGGTTAATTCGCGGGCACGTTCGTCCATGATTACATCCAGTCCATCTAATCCGGTCAATTGGACAGCATTAAAGAATTTGGTACAACCCGCACGCTTACGGATACGGTTTACATCTTCAGCAGCTTTGGCCGGTTCATTCAGCCAGTAATAAGCTTCTGCACGCAGCAGGTAAGCTTCTGCCAGACGGTACAGATACCAGTCGCCGGGGCCTCCTACATAATTTACTCCGCTATATCCGGTAGATACCTCCCGGTCAATATCTTCAACCCATAATTTATAATAAGGAAAATCAAACCAGCAACGAATCGTGTCCGTACAAAGCAGTGTACCATCGGCTGCATATTTCTGAATGGGTTGCTGATAATAATGTGCATCGTTTGTACCCAGTAATGCAGGATCATTATATACCAGGTCTTCCATTACAAACCAGTTTCCGGTAGCACGGCTATGGCGCAGGTCGTCCGGATCATCCCAGACTCCCTTTTCCACAAAGTAGGTATGACGTGAAAAGGCCTCTCCTCCTCCAAATACGGCACGTTGGTCGATATAGTCAGGATGCTGCCTCAACATTTCGGGGGTTCCGGCTTGTCTGGCCAGACCGGATTCGGCTTTGCCGGGTGTTAATATACCCCGGGTCTTATCTGTCTGACTCCAGAAGGGTGTCAGGTTAAAAAGCATGTTGGTATTTAACCGGCTTTCAGAATTATCATAACGGTTTATCATAACCATAATAGTCTCTTTATTGGCTGCAATCGACTTATTGACGGGACGGTGTAGATCCCAGATTACATTTGGGGCAATAGGGTGTACATCCGGAAACGGATTTTCGAAAGTTCCGAACGGTATTTCCATTAATTCAAATCCCGAATTATTGATAAGGGTATTCGCAGCCTCTACCGCTTTATTAAATTGTCCGGCAGCCATATAGAATTTAATAAGCAGCATCAGGCATGATCCTTTATTCTCTTTTCCATAATCGTCCCGGTCTGCAATATGGGCAACTGCATATTCCAGATCTTTGATTGTTTGTTCAATCACAACTTCCATTTTTACGGAACGGAAATCAAGTTTAGGTGTAGATACCTCTTTGCTTAAGAAAGGGATATCTCCGAACTGGAAAATCAGGTGATAATTACGCCATGCACGCTGAAAGTAAGCGCGCGACAGCATTTGTTCTTTAGTCGCATCATCAATATCCAATTCCGGAATACGGGTAATAACTACGTTGGCAAAACTATTACCGTGTGTGCCGGTACGCCAGAACCATTCGATCATATTGGAACCGAACCAGTCATTATTAGAAGTTGGTGTAACATGCGATATCAAATCCTGCGAACCGCTTAAATCCGAAATAGCCGATACGACTACATCCGAGAAAAATAATTCGGTAGATAAAGCCGGACCATTATCGTGCATATAATAGTAACGTAGCTGCCGCTGACAGGTGGTAAGAGCAGCTTCAAGCCCCTCTTTGGTTGATAAAGTGATACTCGGTTCATAAAACGAGAGTGGCTCAGGATCAAGCCAGCTATCTGAACAGGAAGAAAACACAGCGGCCACAGCCACCAGATATATGGATTTAAATAAATTCTTTTTCATAATAAGAGCGATTAAAAAGTTATACTTGCACCTAAAGTAAATGTACGTGGAATAGGACGGCCTACTTCATGCGGCTCTCCCAATTCCGGATCCCAATATTCCCAATCTTTAGAAAATGCCCAGACGGCTACATTCCGGATGGCACCATATACACTGATATCCTGGGCATGCAATAACCGGGTAATTTTATCAGGTACCCGGTAGGCGACACTGATATTTTCCAAACGAAGGAAATCTTTCCGGATTATTTTCTTTGGGTCTGTATTCGACGGACGGGTTGATTTCAGGCGGGCATACGAATCGGATTGATTTTCCGGAGTCCAGTATCCTCTTTTAAAAGTATTGGAATAATCGCCTACATATTCAAAATAATTCATATAGTCTGTTGTAGCCTGTTTGTGTCCCATATGTGCATACAGACTGAAAGATATATCCCAGTTTTTAAACAGGGTAAAATCATTACGCAGGTTCCATCTTACTTTTGGATTTTTTTGCCCCAGAAATACTTTATCTTCCTGTGTAATCTGATAGTCTTCATTTACATCACGGGCTTTTGGGTCGCCGGGTTTTTGTCCGTATTTAGCGGCTTCGTCAGCTTCATGTTCCTGCCAGATGCCGATCATTTCATAATCCCAGATAGTAGAAATATCTTTTCCTACAAACCAACCATTCGCAACATCATCTACTTCTTTGGAACCAATAACATTGCCATCTGGGTCCAACACATCTTCGTAAGTATAATACAGGTGTTTGATACGATTTTTATTATGCGACAAGCCAAAAGTAGTAGACCATGTAAAATCTTTGGTTTCTATATTTCTGGAGTTCAGAGATAGCTCGAATCCTTCATTGGTTACACTCCCAAGGTTAGAAAGAATTTTATCGTATCCGGTAATATTAGGCAGCGAACGCTCCATTAACAAATCGGTTGTCGGCATATAATACCACTCTACGCTACCATTGATACGATTATTCAGAAATCCTAAATCCAATCCCACATTCCAGGAGGCAGTACTTTCCCATTTCAGGTCGTGATTAGACATCCACTCAATCTGCAAAGAAGAGATTTCATATAATGTACCACCCGGCGTTACATATGAATACTTCCCTGCAGTACCACCAAACAGTTGGGAGAGTGCCTGGTACATACCGATATCCCGGTTTCCGTTTTTACCCCATGAAAGACGTAACTTTCCGTTGCTCACCGGTTCCCAGTCGAAGAACTTTTCGTTCGTAAAATTCCAGGCAAGTGCTATCGCCGGGAAAGTAGCACGTGGATTAGAACGTCCAAAAGCCGAATATCCATCCCGCCGTACGGAAGCAGTAACCATATACCGGTTATCGTATGAGTAAAACAGACGGGCCATCATGGCATCGCCGGTATATTTTTCATCATTGGAGCTGATCTCTTTATTGGCTGCGGTTGCCATATAATGCCATTGCAGGATATCGGAAGGTGTAAAGGTATACCCTCTCATTTTCTCACTCCAAAATTCATATTGTTCAGCACTTTGCAGTAAAGTTACATCAAACGTATGTTTTTGTGCAAAGGTGTAATTCCATTTTACCATGTTATCCAGTGTCCATACTATGGAACGGGCGGTCTCACGTATAGCAGATCCGTTTTCGGTGTCAAATACACTTTGCGAACTGCTCCATTCGCGGTTCTGATACCAGCTATAACGGGGAGCAAAACTGAATTGATAAGAGATATTGAACGGAAGTTTCAGTTTCATATAAAAGTTAGCAGTAACCGTTTGCGTTCCCCGGCTTCTGGACGACATGGAAAGATTATAAAAACTATTTTCGCCCTGTGCCTGCGCCTGTTCACCCATTGGCCACGGATTAAGTGTACCATCCTCATAATAGGGGGTAGCATACGGAGAGTTTTCCAATTGTCTGCCCCAGTTTACTCCCCGCGGGCCTTCGTCACGGCTTTGCAGGTGGAGATTTATACCGGCTTCCAGAAAAGAGGTGACTTCGGCATCCAGACGGACATTGGTCCGGTAGTTTTTAAAACGGTCGCCCGTAACAATTCCTTCACGATCTAAATATCCTAACGACCAGTAATAATTCACTTTAGAAGTCTGACCGGACAGGCTTACATTATAATCCTGACGGATACCTGTCTGGAAAGAGGCATCATACCAATCGTATGTTTCATCGGCAAAATAGTTTTTCCGTTCCAACTCTCCTAATCCAATACGCTGTAGCCATACATCTTCCATATGGGTAGAACCCTGGCCAATCGCATCGTAATTACGCCACTGATCAGCGGTAAGATTATATTTACTAAGGTTTTCTGCTGTTGGGTTCACATAATAACCTTTGTTTTCAAAGCCATTGCTACTGGCAGCATAGTCTGAACGGTAATCCAGATACTCCTGCGGTTTATACACCTGGCGATTCACCCCCATGGTTACGAATCCGATACTTCCATCAAAACGGATGGTCGGTTTTTCACCTTTTCCTTTTTTAGTAGTGATAATCACCACTCCATTTGCCGACTTGGCTCCATAAACAGCAGCCGAGGATGCATCTTTCAATACATCAATCGATTCAATGTCCACCGGATTTATCTCTGACAAATCTCCCTGGAAGATCGCACCGTTTAAAACAAACAGGGGACCGTTTCCTGCTTTCAGGGATCGTTGTCCACGAATCATAAAATTTCCTCCTCCTTTCGCATCATTTGAGATTTCCACATTTAGACCCGGAGCAGCACTTCGTAAAATATCCTGTATGGTAGCCGGTTTTTCTTTTGCAAACTTAGTTGCATCTACGTGGTTGATCGCTCCTGTCAGGTCTTTCTTTTTCATACTACCATACCCAATCACTACGACTTCGTTCAGTAACTGTGAATCCTCCTGTAAGGTAATATTAAAGATGGTACGGCCGGCAGTAGAGATAGTCATATCGGCATATCCGATGTAGAATATCTGCAATTGACTGTTTTCGCCAACTTCCATCCGGAAGTTTCCATCCATATCAGATATGGCTCCGTTGGTGGTACCCCTCTCTACGATGGTTGCTCCTATGACTTCATCGCCATTGACATCCCGGATCACACCGGATATTTGTTTCCGTATTCCGTCAGAGGTTCTCTCTTTCCGTTTATCAGAAATTACGATAGATTTGGTTGATACGATTTTGTATTCCAGATCCCGGTCTTTAAAAACTTCATCCAAGAGGTTGGTAACCGGAACAGTACCTGTGATTGTAATATTCCGGGTTGTATCTATCACGGCATCACGATAAGAAAAACGATAGGTTGTCTGTTTTTCTATTGTGGTAAAAACATCTTTCAGGGATGCATTTTTCAGATCTACCGTTACACTTTTCTCCTGTGCAAAAGTAGGAACAGAAAAAAAACAGGACCGAAATCAAGGCTAACACCCTTAACGATACGAGTTTGTTCATCATTAATAGAATTTAAAATTAAACTTTATAAAGTGCCTGATCAAGCGCAATGTCATAGTAATGACAGGGTAATTTCTGAAAAGTACCGAAAAAAATATATGCTAAAGAACATAAAAGCAATCTAGGATGGCAAAAGAACAGAAACAGATATAGATACACGGAGATTTTCTATTTTGGATTCAGGGGAGTTGTACTCCCCGTTCTCCGTACATTGGATTTATAATCCTTTTACCTAATACGTTTTTTCATTACCAGATGTATGAATGGGATTGTAAATCCCAAGACTCAAAGCACCGGGATTACAAATCCCGGTGATCCAAAAGAAAAAAGTAGTCTTAAAATAATATAATTTGCTAGCGCGGAATTCCGACTCCGTGCTTATTTACAGCCTGTTAGCTTAGGCACAGATTTAAATCTGCGCCAGCAAAAAACCTTAAACCCTCGACATTGGTGAAGACAATACGCCGAACCTAAGAATCTAATATATCTCCCAATATCACTTTAACAGGATATCTTTTCCGTTGATTACGGCTTTCAGGTGGAAGGAGCGCTCTATTACTTCCAGTACTTCGTTCAGGTTATTGACCGGTAAGGGACCTGTGAAAGTATCATCGAGGCATTCAGTGCATTCTATCTGTATGCGGACATTGTAATTTTCTTCTATGGTCTGTATTACTTTGCGGAAAGGAGTGTTACGGAATACCATATCGCCACGCCGCCAGGCGGATATATCTTTTATATTTTCATCGTAGATGACTGTGATCTCGCCTGTGGCATAATCCAGGATCGCTTTCTGGTTTACTTTCAATACTACCTGCCGGTTAGTCCGGGTAGATAACAGGGAGACACTTCCATCCTCCAATGCCAGTTCGGCGGTACGGTCGGTTTCACGAACCAACAAATTAAAGGTGGTTCCCAATACCTTTACCTGTAAACCTTTTGCATTGATCAGGAAAGGGGTAGCCATATCCTGTTTTACCTGAAAATATCCTTCTCCACCGAAGGTTATTTTCCGTTCTTTTTTATTATAATCTTTGGGTAAGTATACTAAACGGGATTCGGAATTTAACGCAACCACACTTCCATCCGGTAGTGTGATACCGGCCCGTTCGGACAAGCCTGTCTCAATCACCATCTCTTCTGTGAGCAGGTTTGTATTTTCACGATACAGATAGAATGTCATCACCATAAAGACAGGCAATAGTATGGCCGCAGCGATCTGTGTCCATCGAAGTACAGTAGATAACCGGAATCTCTTTTTATCTTCTGTTGCCAGGTCAATCTGTCCTTTGATACGCTGCATCCGTTCATCATCAACTGCGGACGTATCAATATCTTCATGTAACCACACATCAAAGATGGGCCGTTCCAGTTCAGAATCTTTCATTGAATTTACCTGTTCCCGGAGTTCGGCCAATTCTTCCGGAGTTAATTCATCTTTTCTGTATTTCTTTATTAAATTATTCATCTATCTATATGTAAAGACAAGACTTTATCTGGTTTGTACCATTCCGTCAGGCTTAATTAATAAATAATAACATAGCAAATATCCAAAGCACTCCCAACTTCTCTTTGAGCGATTTGAGTCCTATGGATAATTGATTTTTTACAGTCTGTTCGCTTAGGAATAATTTCTCTGCAATTTCTTTATGAGTCAGTTCTTCCATTTTAGACATAGTGATCACCTTTTGCTGCGTTTCCGGCAACGTTGCCAGCACGTTGTTGAACCGTTTGACAAACTCTTCATATTCGAGTTGATATAATGCATCTTCTATGGAAAGTTCATTTTTGTAAAGGATGTATTCTTCGTATACGGGTTGGTTGATTTTTTTTACGGAAGGCATTGATCAGGCAATGTTTTGCCATAATAAAAAGCAGGGAACGGAGTGTATCTTCCTGCCGGATCGCAGCCCGGTTGGTCCAGAGCCTTACAAACACATCCTGCACGATTTCTTCCGACTCTTCCGGCGATTTGGTAAATTGTAGACTGTATGCATACAAACGTTTTGCATACAGTTGATAAATCTTATCAAAAGCTTCATAAGATCCCTCCTTCAACAACCGGATAAGTAAAGATTCGCTATCTTGAGTTTGTTTTCTCACGTACTATATTTAGATTAAAATCAACAAATTATCCCCCTATCGACACATGATCAGGAACAAAGATAGAAATTTTATCAATCAGACAATAATCAGCGGTAGAAAAGTGGATTTTTGTTATTGAACCGGTAACCGATACCAATCATCAGGAAATTAGGATCATGAAAATTATGGATACTATACCCTATATGCAGGAAGGAATTGCGTGTCATCTCTACTTTAAGTGCCAGTATCTGGTAAAATGCTTTCAAGTCGCCGCCACGATGAATCACATTGCCACCTAAACCTATTCCTACGGTAAAATAGGGCATCACAAATTCGGCTCGTCCGGACAGTCCGAGAGCCATTTGATAACTGGCAGGAGGTTTAATAAACTCCCTGTAACTACTATGTCCTTCATTGCCCATATAAATATTGGCACTTTTATCGTACACACCATCCAGCCCTACTCCCGCACGAAATTTATAACTAAAATTGTACATCGGGGCAAAAGTAAATCCGGCAACCGGGTAGGATTCCGGGGAAGCGATCTGGTAATCCTGCACAAAGTCTACCCCCTTCCGCCGCCACGATCCGAACAGTACAACATCGTAACTGATATGACGTTTGAATGCGGGAACCACAACAGGCATGTATAGTTTGGCCGGACCCGCAGGCCTTGCCCTATTGAAATTATAGACAAATCCCAACTTCAATCCAATAGTGTTCAGCCCCGCATTGGGTATTTGGGTGTTCCCATTCGAAAAGTGGGTAAAGGTGATCCCTGATGTCAGGTCAAACGGGCCAGGCAAAGTCCAGTTCAAATAAAAATTAGCATTGATATAGGCATTCACTTCAGAACCTATTGTCTGATTATAGTAATTATTGTAATAGTCGTATGGATTCCAACCATAAGAAACACCAAAGTTCCACTCGTAATTAAATGAAAGCCATGGAGTAGCCTGCGCAATACGTGCACCCTGAAACAAGTAGAAAGCCAACGGGTTACCCATCCGGCCGTCGTCGTCAAAAGCATAATAGCTTACACCGATACCCTGATATACATCTCCATAAGTTTTAGCCGTTTCGGATTCCGGATGAAACTGGGATGAGTATTTAAAGTGAGTAGAAATCACATTCTTTATCGCAGGAATATCATACCCGTCTCCCTTTAACGTGGGATTGGTAGGCATAACATATTCCGGACGAAATTCCACACCTACCCTGTTTACAAAACGGGGCAGTACTACAGATGTATCGTTTATATTCTCATTAACAGGACGAAACGGTTCTTCAGCAAAGAGTTTTTCCGGGGTAAAAAGCAGGATTTGTGCAAATACCAGAACTTTCCATACCCGTATTTTAATTTCCATATCCAGCAGGTGTTCTTCTTATGTGAAGAACAAATGTAATGATTATACAGAAACAAACAGAAAAAGACAGGAAGAAATTTATGCCGGATCTACATCATAGTGGATAATGAGCTGCCGAAAGGTGGGTATCTGCTGCATTTCAAACAGTACGGCTTCCAGGACTTTCCGGACCGGAGAGATTGCTGCCGACACTTCGATCTTTAATACGATTTTCTTAATATATAAAGATTGGATACGGTTTACCGATGGAGTTACCGGACCAAGCACCCGTTCGCCCAACTTACCGCGAAGTTTTTCCGCATACGTATAGGCCAGTTCTTCCAGTACTGCCGCATTGCGGGAACGTACTATAATATAAATCAACCGGTAATAAGGGGGATAACGAAACATACTTCGTTCGGAAAGTTGTAGTTTCACCATACTCTCGTAGGCGAACGATTGTACCATACCGATCAGCGGATGTTCCGGCTGGGAGGTTTGCAGCACTACGGTTCCCCGTTTCTCGCGTCTGCCTGCCCGGCCACTTACCTGCACCATAAGTTGGTAAGCACGTTCGTGCGCCCTGAAATCAGGGAAGTTCATCAGGTTATCAGCATTCAGGATACCTACTACCCCTACATTACCAAAATCCAGGCCTTTGGAAAGCATTTGGGTTCCGATCAGAATATGGGTTTTGCCACTTTCAAAATTATTCAGTATCCGTTCATAGGCTGAACGGCTCCGGGCAGAATCAATATCCAACCGCTCTACTGTGGTTCCGGGAAATAGTTCTGCTACTTTATCTTCTACTTTCTCTGTCCCAAACCCCAGCATTTTCAGATCGGTACTGCTACATTCAGGACATCGCTGCGGAATCGGATATTTATATCCGCAATAGTGGCACACTAATTGGTTATGATATTTATGATAGGTAAGGCTCACATCACAATGTACACAATGGGGTACACAACCACAACTTTTGCACTCTATCATCGGAGCAAAACCACGGCGGTTCTGAAACAGGATTACCTGTTCGCCTTTTGCCAATGCCTCTTCTGTTTTTTGGATAAGTAACGGAGAGAATAGTTCGTCCTTCATGATCTTCTTCAGTTTCAGTTCCTTGATGTTAACCGGTATGATTTCGGGCATCAGGCACTCGCCGTAACGGCTGGTAAGCTGCACGAACCCATATTTGCCCGACAAAGCGTTAAAATACGATTCCAATGAAGGGGTAGCGGATCCCAACAAGGTTTTCCCTCCATGCATACCGGCCAGTACCATGGTTGCATTGCGGGCATGATAACGAGGGGCAGGGTCCTGCTGTTTATAGGTATTTTCGTGTTCTTCGTCAATGATTACCAATCCTAAATCCCGGAAAGGCAGGAACAATGAGGAACGTACACCCAGAATGATCCGGGGCTCAGCGGAGTTCAACAACATATTCCAGATTTCGACCCGTTCGTTGTCCGAAAAGCGGGAATGATATACCAGCAACCTGTCACCAAATATTTTAGCCAACCGCTCGGTGATCTGGGTTGTAATCGCGATTTCGGGCAGTAAATAAAGTACCTGCCGCCCACCTTTAAGCACACTATCTATCAGATGAATATATATCTCGGTTTTACCACTGGAGGTTACTCCATGCAATAAGCAGACATCTTTTTGCTGAAAAGAGTCATATATTTCATGAAACGCTTTTTGTTGGGGAGCCGATAAAGGAAGAATCTCTTTTTTCCGGGCCACTGGTATTTGCAGGCGGCTGATTTCTTTCCCATAACTTTCCAGTATGCCTCTTTTCAATAAACTATCCAGAATCGCAGCACTGCATCCGCTATATTCCAACAGTTCTTTCCTGGAAACTTCCCGGCTACGGGATGTATTCAACGCCTGGCTGATATCCAGAAACGCGATCAATAGTTGTTCCTGTTTTTTGGCCCGTTTCAATTCATCGAAAACAGCCTGTAGGTTCTCCTCCTGTTGGTATATCTCCGGTAGCCGGATAAAGGCCTGCATCTTAGGGGCAAACCCTTTTTTAAGCTCTTCGCTGATTTCTACCGCACCTCTTGCCATGAGCATCGCAATTACCGGAACAACATTGCGTAATCCGGTTATCTTTTCAAGTTTCGAAACAGTTAGTTTATTAGAAAAAGTGAAAGCACCCAATACCGCCTGTTCGTTTTTCTTTAAAGGTTCGGTAGCCTCAAAATCCGGATTATAGCGCACGGTTGTTTCACTCTCCAGCTTTAAACCAGTAGGGAGAGCAGCTTTATAAACATCTCCTAATTTACATAAATAATAAGAAGATATCCATTCCCAAAAACGTAGTTGCGGACGGCGAATCACTGGAGTTGCATCCAGCAGTGCATAAATCTCTTTCAGATCCACACCTTCCCGGGGAGGCCGGTTATGTACTTCCATAACAAGTGCCGTATAATAACGCTTTTTACCAAAGTGAACAATTACCCGGCAACCGGTAGTAACCAGCTTCTCCATATCAGCAGGCACCCGGTAGGTATAACTATTTTCTAAGGACAAAGGGAGTATAACTTCAGCGTACATCATCCGGCTCTTCTTTTATACATCAAAGGTAAGAAAAAAGAGACAAATAGAAAAAAGTAGTTAGTAGTTGGTAGTTAGTAGATAGTAGGAACTCGCTTTGCTCGTTTTTTTATTGTATTTCTACTAAGTGAGCATAGCGAACGAACTACTAACTACTAACTACCAACTACTCCTTCAAAACAGAAACACTACATTCAACTGCCAACTGCGGTTCTGGGCATAACTGGTACTGCCGGTGGTTACTTTATAACTATCTATTATGCCGTGACGGTAATTGATACCGGCCTGGAAATGCCGCAGGAACTCAATACCGGCGCCTACATTAAAACCAATATCTTTTTTTTCTGATTCAACATTTAGTCCGCCGGAAGCAGAAGTTCCGGAAGATGCTTTGGGTATATTCCATGTTTTTTCGCCCAGACCGAAAGAGTAGTATGGGCCGGCGGTTACAAACAATTTACCAAACGGGATACCGGTTTTCCATTTCAGGTTTAAAGGTATATCCATATAATTATAGGTATAGGTTTTACTATTATACGATAATCCCTGTTGCGCAAACAAAACAGACAAATCAAACCCCAGGTTCAGAGTAGAAGACATCCACTCCAGAGTTGTCCCCAACTGATATCCGGTAGTGACATCAGGATCAAGCCGGTCTTTATTAAAATGGACTGTATTGAGGCTTGCTCCTGCTTTTATACCATATTTTATCTGTGCGTTTATCTGTCCCGGCGCACTTAACAGAAAGAATAGAAAAAGAAAAGCTATTAATTTTTTCATACGGATCGTTTATGTTAGTTATTCCAAACAAAATAAACGATTCATCTGTGAAGTATAAAAAATATTCTACAAACAGGCTTTGCTGATAGACGAATGGAACAAATTACAAGGTAAGACCAGGGAATGAAAAATGAAAAAGTAAAAATGAAAAAGTTTATCGCTGACCCTCGCTGGCTCCTCGCTGGCGCAGATTTAAATCTGTGCCTAAAGTAACAGACTCTACCGGATCACCAGAGTTACAATTCCTAAGACAGGGTTGTATCATTATCCGGTCTGTTTTTGTGGATTTAAAGTATAAGGAACGCAGACTACGCAGAGAGCGCAGAGGAACGCAGATAAATATTTCAAAATAAAAATCTGCGTTCCTCTGCGCTCTCTGCGTAATCTGCGTTCTTTGGACGGAGGGGATTTGTAATCCTTCTTTCTAATACGTATGGTGTATAAATGGGATTGAAAATCCCAGGACTCAACACACCGGGATTACAAATCCCGGTGATCCAAATCGTATATCCAAGTTTTATATCTTAAAGAAATGTTCTTTAGAACAGGATTGCTGCAGTTATAGACCAGGTACGGTTTTTACCGCTGGTATCCAAACCTGTATCTCCTACCCAATTATCTTTATATGCCAGATCGTCTGTCAATCCGAAAGTATAATTAACTCCTACCTGTAAATGTTTAATTACCTGAACACCTGCACCAATATTCAGTCCAACACTGACAGCTTTTGTATCAAATGCTTCTTTAATCTGTTTCGGCGTTCCTACGCGGAAGGCAAAGTCAGGCCCGAAAGCCAGATAAGGGGCAATAGGCACTAAAGGTAAATTCATTTTCCATTTAAGCAATAACGGAATATCCAGATAATCCGAATTATAGCTTTCATTTTCTGATTCAAAACCCTGTTGAGAATACAATAAGCCGGTTTCTATACCAAAACCAGTATAAGGAACTCCTATTTCCATGATTGGTCCAACCTGAAACCCTGTTGAACTTTTAACTTCATCCAGCATTTTATCACTGAAATGAACTTTGGAAATATTTACACCACCTTTTACACCGAAACGCAATAACTGTGCATTGGCCGGCACAACAACGAAAGCAAGAAGTAATAAGACTACAAAACCTGTTATTTTTTTCATATCAAAATATATTAAAATGGTTTTTTAAGTAGATGCAAATATACAAAAGAAAGCCCAATATGCAAACGGAGCTCATCTCGCAGGCATATTGATGCTTCTTTCACTAATTATTATGGCAGAATAATTAATTAATCCTTCTACTCAACAACTTATAGGAAAGAAAACATTTATTGGAATAAAAAACGGATATGTCGTTTATTCTCGCTTAGCTTTTCCTCGAAGCCGTCGAAATACGATACTTTGCAGGTCTTCTGACTTACTTCCGGTAATAGCGCCTTCCCAACGTTTAAATGAATAATTAAAAATGAAAAGTGAAAAATTATTCATTTACCCTGTCAGTGGCTTTCCTGCTTTACCGTTTAATAAAGCTTACAGCAGCGGGACTGTCCGGGATTTTCACCCGGTTCCCTTTTAATCCTTCTCCATGAACATGGTTCGGGAACAAAGCACGGACAAATATATAATTATTTTTTATGGTTTGAGTAATTCTGTTACTTTTAATTTTAGTTCCGTAACAGATTGCTCCCTGATCCGGCTTTTTATTTCCGGTATACTTACAGGATTCATACTTAATCCGGTTACTCCGGCACCAACCAATTGTAAAGCCAGATCGGGATTAGCAGCAGACTCTCCACATACGGAAACAGAGATACCGGCGTCTTTACAGGATTCTGCGACATGGCGGATAAGCATCAATACGGAAAGATCAAATTTATTTCCCGGCATAGCCTGAAGAGCCGGGTTGGTACGGTCGGCGGCCAGTGTATACTGGATCAGGTCGTTTGTTCCGATACTCATAAAATCAACCTCCGGTGCAAACAGATGAGCCAGGATCGCAGCCGAAGGAACCTCAATCATTATACCTGCCGGAATGGGCCATGTATGTGCTGTTTTTTCATCTGTCAAAGACTGATGTGCTTCTTCAAGCGCTTTCTTTGCCCTCCTTAATTCTTCGAGCGTAGAGATCATCGGAAACATAATCCGGACATCCTGTTCCGTGCTTATCCGCAAAATAGCACGGAGTTGTTGCCGGAAAATGTCCGGATTCCGAAGCGATAAACGGATCGCGCGGATTCCCAGAAACGGATTTTCTTCTGCCGGCATATGCAGATAAGGCAGACTTTTATCTCCTCCGGCATCCAGGGTACGTATTACGACCGGCTTGCCTTTCACCGGTTCCAGCATTTGCTGCATCAACTGAACCTGTTCTTCTTCCGTTGGGGCCTGCTGCCGGTCAAGAAAAAGAAATTCGGTACGAAGCAATCCGATACCTTCCGCGTAGTTTGCTACAGCTAAACGCACTTCCTCCGCACTTCCTACATTGGCCATGATTGCGATCCTCTCCCCGTCGCGGGTAACAGCAGGTTGGGAACTCTCCTGCTTTTGTTTCTCTTTCCGGAGGCTCCATTCCTGCTCCCGTTGCCGGATAGTGTCTAACTCCAGATCTTGTGGATTCACCCATATTTCACCGGTCTCTCCATCCATAGCCAACAAAGAACCTTCCTTTAGTTCCCTCAAATTCTGCGGAAACCTGCGTGCCTGCACAATGGCGGGAATATCCCGCGAACGCAGCAGGATCGCACTGTGCGAGGTTGACCCGTTCTCCAGGCATATCACCCCGGCTATTTTTGTCTTATCCAGTGAAGATACCTGGCCTGGAGTCAAATCGTCAACGATAATAATGCCTTTTCCGGAAATATTCATCCGGTCGCTTTCCTTTATACCAAATTGAATCAATACCAACTGGGCTACATCCTCCAGATCCAATACCCGTTGTTTTAGGTTCCGGTCCTGCAACTGTTTGTATTGTTCCATTACCTCCTTTACAGCATTCCACCAGGCTTCGGGTGCCGGCATCTGTTTCTCCCGGATCAGTTGTTTTGCCCGGTCAGTCAATGCCGGGTCGTCCAGCATAGCAGCCTGTGCCCGGAATATATTTCCTTTTTCTTTACCGAATTTAGCGGATACATCTTCTGCCTTTTGGTGAAGCATCCTGCATGTCACTTCCAGAGAAGTTTCCAGTTTCCCGGTTTCCTGTGTTGTATCCTCAACTTTCTCCTCCGGAAAAACATACGAAAACTGTGCAGGGAAATAAACCGGTGCGACTATAATTCCCCCGGAAATACCTTCGGGCTTATCATTGTCCTCCGGTTCTACGGCAGGCTCCGGCATATGTTCTACCGGAGTATCTCCCAAGCCTTCCGCAAACGCCTGCCCTATTTTTTGAAGAGCCACCGAAGCATCCGGTCCATCAGCTGTAATTTCCACTTCATGTCCATACAACACCTCCAGTGTCATTACGCCGGTAATACTTCTTAATGGAACGGGGCCTTTCCCGTTTGTCAGGTCACGGAGCTTTACCACACTATTAAACTGTGAGGCCAGTTGTACCAACTGCGCAGCCGGGCGGGCGTGCAGCCCGTGAGGAATATGAACCGTTAGCCGTATAGACTCCGAACCGGTACTCTCATTTGCCGGAGAATCCTCTGTTGAAGAAGTATCATCAGCCAGATGCTCTGTCTTCTGGTTTAATGCCTGCGAAGCTTCCCGGATAACATCTTCTATGCTTCCTCCGGTTTTAGCAACAACTCCCCCAACAACAGAACCCTCAACAAACGCCCACGGACAAAGCCTTACTTTAGAACGAACTGGTTCGTCCAACAGGTCAAGTGCCATTTCGGTACTGAGTACCGCACTTCCCATATCCATCATAACCACAACCCCTTCCTCCGAACTCAGGGAAGAAATTGCTTCGGATATTTCAACAGCATCAGTTCCTAACTCTTTATGATCATCTCCTGTACCGGCAGCTATTGCAACCGGAACCTCTTCACCCGACATCGCACGGATCAACTCCATAGTAGCCTCTGCCAATGCACGGCTATGGGAAACAAGAACAAGTCCTATCATATTTTTTCAATTGTCAATTACCGTTTGATATAGGGTATCAAACAAAATAACAGTCGAAGCCGCGCCGGGGTCCATATAATCTTTGCTGCGTTCTCCCAGATAACTGGCACGGCCTTTTTTAGCAATAAGCGGTACTGTAGATTGCGCACCCTGTTCTGCACCTTTGCGGGCTTCATCCAAAGCAACAGTCAACTTCCCATCTTTCGCTTTATCAAATGCCTCCATAGCCGGCAGCAAAGCATCTACCATCGTTTTATCTCCTTTTACGGCCTTTCCCCGTGCCATTACATTCTGTACTCCGGCATTCAATGCATCGTATAGTCCGGCAGTATTCAGGGTATTTTTCCCATTTGCTTTGACGGCCGCCTGTAGAAACAGGCTCCCATATAAAGGACCGCTTGCACCTCCAACTGTAGAGATCAGGGTCATTGCAATTGTTTTAAAAACCGTACCCAGGTCTTTATCCTCCATACCTCCTACTTTCGTTGCAACAGCCGTAAACCCCCGTGCCATATTCAGCCCATGGTCAGCATCCCCTACCTGACGGTCCAGTTCAGTCAATTCATCTTTTTTCTGTTGGTAAGTATCAGCCAGCTTCCGGCACCAGCTAATCAATGTCTCCGTTGTAAATTCTTCCATACATTCACTTTTTCACTTTTCATTCAGATCTACATTCCCCACCGTAACGCGGCTGTTTTCACAGGTGCATCCCAGAAGTTACGTAACTGCTCATCCAGTTTTAGTAATGTAATGGAAGCTCCGGCCATATCCAGACTGGTCATATAGGTTCCTACCAGATTACGGGATACGGTAAGGCCTCTTTCTATAGCAATTTCATACGCTTTCCGGTATAGGATATACAATTCAAGTATAGGTGTACCTCCCATTCCGTTCACGAAAAGAAGTATTTCATCACCGGATTGATAAGGCAGATCTTCGATTACCGGTTCGATCATCCGTTCCACGATTTTATCGGCCGGTTCCATTTTAAGGCGCTGGCGTCCCGGTTCGCCATGTATACCGATTCCCAATTCGTATTCATCATCCGGCAGGTCGAACGATGGTTTTCCCACAGCCGGAACAGTACAGGAAGTTAAGGCCACCCCCATGCTGCGGGCGTTGCTGTTTACCTTGCGGCATAGTTCTGCCAATTCTTTCAGTTTCATTCCGGCTCCGGCAGCAGCTCCTACAATTTTTTCAGCCAGAACAGTAGCACCTACTCCCCTACGTCCGGCCGTATATAAACTATCCTGTACGGCCACATCATCATCAATAATGACCTGTTCCACTTCAATACCATCTGCTTTCAACAATTCCGCAGCCATGTCAAAGTTTAATACATCACCCGTGTAATTCTTTACGATCAGCAGGATACCGGCACCGCCATCCACTTTCTTCGCCGCATCATAGATTTGGTCAGGGGTAGGGCTGGTAAATACTTCGCCCGGACACGCGGCATCCAACATACCGTGCCCGATATATCCGCAATGCATGGGTTCGTGTCCGCTTCCACCTCCGGAAACAACCCCCACCTTGCCTGCTACAGGAGCATCGCTTCTTACCATGTAATTAGGAGAATAATACGCTTTCAGAAGTTCCGGATGAGCCAGTTCCAGCCCTTTCATAGACTCTACGACAACCTGCTCCGGATTGTTGATAAATTTCTTCATGATACGATCTGTTTATATTATATATTATTAAACACACACTAATAGTAATTGTTTATCCTCTTCTTATTCTTATTTTCAAAATAAATTTTACTTTTGGCAGAAAGTAAATTCTACTACAAAAGTAAAATTTATTTTGAAAATATGAAATACTGCTACATACTTTTTCTGTGTACTCTTTGCTGCATTTCATCACTGGCAGAAGAAGGGATTAATTTGTTTGAAGTACGCGCAGGTACATGGATACCTACAGGAGGTTTAAAAAACACATTTGTTGCAGCTCCTTCTTTCGTGTTTTACGCAGGATGGCCCATTACAAAAAATACGGCACTGGACGGCGGTTTTGAAATGGCATTCCCAGTCAACAGCCAGGAGTTTAGATATTATTATTCCGGAAACTATTATGATTACACAAAAACACATGTTCTTCTTTCCATAGGGTTACGGTTACGGCATCAAATAACTCTTGCAAAAGATATCCACCTGACACCCTATACTTATTTTAGTATAAATTTTCTCTCTACTAATTTAGAAAGTGGTATATCGTATGATGAATATGGAGATGAAAAAACAAACTATCATGATGTTGTTTCCTTTGATTTGTCCGGGGGTGTGAGTGTGAGATATAAACTGGTTGGATGTTTCATTGAATTTCACCATACCCCTTATAATACCGGACATAAAGTGGACTACGGTTTTGGTTGCAGCTATGTTAGTACCGGAATAAATGTCTGTTTTTAGCCTGTTTACAAATAAGCTAAAGGGCCCGCAGATTACGCAAAAGGCGCAGATAAACGCAGATTTTTATTGTTTTTCTGCGAAATTCTGCGCTTTCTGCGTAATCTGCGGGCTCTATCAATTATTACATAAACAGTTTTATAACCTACATCTATTTATTCATTCATTTAGTTTAATTTATAATAGTAACGAAAGAAGAAAGGGTATATCTGAAACAACAGACATACCCTTTACTATATAGAGAGAAAATAATTGATTATTCTCCTAACAGGATTTCCAGAATCTGGACAGCCGCTTTGGCAACCGATGTACCCGGGCCAAAAATGGCCGCCACACCTGCTTTATACAGGAAGTCGTAATCCTGCGCAGGAATTACACCGCCGGCAATCACAATGATATCCGGACGGCCCAGCTTTTCCAACTCTGCGATCACCTGCGGAACCAATGTTTTATGTCCGGCAGCCAGTGAAGAGACTCCCATTACATACACATCGTTCTCAACAGCCTGGCGGGCAGCTTCGGCCGGAGTCTGGAACAACGGTCCCATATCTACGTCGAAACCACAGTCGGCATATCCGGTTGCTACTACTTTTGCACCACGGTCGTGTCCGTCCTGACCCATTTTAGCGATCATGATACGTGGCTGGCGACC
>JAJQAZ010000169.1 GCA_021203545.1 Tannerellaceae bacterium
AGATTGACGGCGCGGTGGCAACTGTCATGGCGCTCGATCGGGCAATACGCTGCGGAAGTGAGCCGGACGACAGTATATATAACCATCGCGGTATTCTGTTTATATGAATGCAAAAACCGAATGTGAGTATACTATTTTGTGTATCTGTTGCGTTGGGGGGATAATTCACTTTTTAATTTAGAAAATGCTCCCCAAGAGATATTGACTGTTGGGGAGCATTATGCTATACTATAGCCAATAATTATTCCCCAAGAGGAGGAAACGCAATGGCAGCACAATACAATGAAATACAAGAATTACTTAGACGCCGCGCCGATTTTCATGCAAGGCTGAATTTGATGCCCTATGACGGTACCCCCGAAATCAAAGAACGAGGTGATGGGAAATACCTCTATGTCAGAAAGCGTGTGGCAGGTAAGCAAACCTCCACTTATGTTGGCGCGTACACGGAAGAGCTTTATAATCTTCTTCTTCGCAATGCCAGAGAAACCCGTGAGATTCGCAAAGAACTCCGCCGCATCGAAAGGCAACTTGCCGCCGCCGGATATTCGGAGGATGAACTTCCTGCCGCAGTCATAACCAACATTTCATTTGCACGGGCAAATATGAAAATGAACATCTATGATCAAGCTGTTTTGGAAGGCGTTGCAACCTCCTTCCCCCAAACGGAAGAAATCATAGAAAACGGCATAGTTTCTGGCATGACTGCTGCCGATGTACAGAAGATTTTGAATTTGAAGCACGCATGGGAGTTTATCCTTGACCGTGATGTAATTGCCAGCCGTAGTGACTACTATATGCTCAGCCATATAGCAAGGCTCGTTAATGAGGGCTTTTTTGCGGAGGGTGGCCGCATTCGCGGGGTTCCCGTTACCATAGGCGGTTCGTCCTATATTCCACCTCTGCCCATTGAGATAGATGTAAAAGAACAAATTCGGGAAATTACCGAAGAAGTCGATGATGCCGTCAACATTGCTATTAAACTGTGCTTGTATTGCATGAAAACACAGATATTCCTTGATGGAAATAAACGGGCATCTGTCATTTTCGCAAATCACTATCTTATCGCTCATGGCGGTGGTTTCCTTGTAATTCCCGAAAATCATGTGTCGGAGTTCAAACGACTTCTTGTAAAATACTATGAGGGTGAAGATATTTCGGTTATTGCCTCTTTTATGAAAAAGAACTGTTGGAAAACGATGCAGTCCTGAATAATTATTATTCTGGTGAACAAATACTTCTATTAATAAGAAAATTTGTCCCACCTAAAAATATATTTGCAGTTAAGAGTCGAGAAATCGGCTCTTTTCTTATGTTAAAATTTTAGAAGAAGGGAGCTTTTTGTGGGTATTTTTTCGAGTATGTTCAAGGCGAGGGATAAGCCTAAGGACAGCACGGCAGGCAGCGCATGGATGTTCCGCTTCGGCGGCTCCTCGTCCAATAAGCTGGTGACCGAGCGTTCCAGTATGCAGGTGGCTGCGGTGTATGCTTGCGTCCGTGTACTGTCAGAGGCGGTGGCGCAGCTCCCGCTCCACCTGTATAAATACACAGGCGATGGCAGCAAGGAAAAGGCTCTCAACCATCCGCTCTACAGGCTGCTCCATGATGAGTCGAACCCTGAGATGTCATCGTTCGTGTACAGAGAAACTATGATGACGCACTTGCTCCTCTGGGGCAACGCCTATTCTCAGATAATCAGGAACGGTAAGGGCGAGGTGATAGCTCTGTATCCGCTGATGCCAAACCGCATGACGGTTGACCGTGACGATAAAGGGCGGCTCTATTACGAGTACACACTCAGCGGCGACGATGCGCCGCAGGTCAAAAAGGCCATTCTGAAACCTTCCGAGGTGCTGCACATTCCGGGACTGGGCTTTGACGGACTGGTGGGCTACTCACCTATAGCTATAGCGAAAAATGCCATCGGTATGACTATTGCCTGTGAGGAGTACGGGGCTAAGTTCTTTGCCAACGGAGCGACACCGGGTGGGATACTTGAGTATCCGGGAGTTGTTAAAGACCCTAACGCCCTGCGCGAAGCATAGCGAAAAAATGCGCCTCCTCCCGTATATCCAAGAAGTCGGATTTTTGCCTAAAACCGCATAAAAATCTACGCTTATGGACGGAGCTGTGATATAATTGAGATAACCTACACAGTTCAACGAGGATGAGAATATGAACGTAAAACTTACCGTACCCGAAAAATTAAAGGATTTGCGGGTAGAGCGGCGGCTGACGCTGGAGCAGCTCGCGGCTGCAACCGGCTTATCCAAGGCCGCGCTGGGCAATTATGAGAACGACGAGGAGCGGGACAAGTACGCTCACGACGAGGATGATTTGCATATGCGCACATTGGAGCTGGCACAGGTCAAGACAGAGGATTATTTTGAAAAGGTTGTGTCGGAGGACATAAGCTCCATTCTCTGCGACATCCGCACCGCTCATGTGAGGGACGCCACGACAGCGGACGAAGTCTCGGTATCTGACACAGTTGAAAAGGGCTTGCAGGAGGCAATGGAATTTGAAGGCAGCCCGCAGGAGAAGCAAATTCGCGCATACCTTGCCGCACTTGGCGTTGACTATGATGCGCTCACCAAAGACGAGTTTGTGACGCTTATCGGTATTTTAGGCAAATCTACGCTGCTGAAAAATCCGAAACAAAGCCAGCGAGGAAAGCCAAGCCCGTATTCAAAGCTGTCCAAAAAGGAACATCGGTAAATATAAGGACACGTCCAAAAAATCTGGACGTGTCCGCATGTAATTATCAGTTGTAGATTAGCTCCCTCAAAATGGTTTCCTCTGCACAGTGCTTTGCCTGATTCATCTGACTTACCCAGCCCATTTGGTCGCGGGCTTTTAAATCCTCTGTGATGCCCCATTCCTCTATAAGCTGTTTCATCATCACCTCAAGCCGCTGCTGCGCCTGCTCGTTCACATCGGCACAATGCCCGTATAATGTCCCGTGTATCAGGTACATAGCATACAGCGCCGGACGATGTTCTTTAAGATAATACTGTCTCATACGCCCATACCGGCCAACGGGACGGTCGGGTGTTGGGAGTTTCCAATCTGGGATATAGTAGTCACCGCAGAGAATATAGTCGATACCGTTTTCGTGTATGCGCTCTTTCAGTTCGTTCATATTGGCTCCTTTTCGTGTCTGAAAATACAGGTCGTTCATTCGCCACAAATGAGTTGCCCATCGCTGTAATATAAGGCGTTTGAAAAGCCTCGCTTATAACATACAGCATCGGACTGCTTTATTGGCTTTTTCAAGTCCTTACCCAGCCCTTTTTGCTCTATGAGCACGCGCGTTGAGGGGATGGAGGCATCGATAAAGCTCGTGTGGTCAAGGTGCACCTGCTCTTCAAACGTGATGTGTAGGCTTACAATAGAAGTGAGACCGAAAGAGCATAGAAAAAGACGATTGAGCATGTTAG
>JAJQAZ010000009.1 GCA_021203545.1 Tannerellaceae bacterium
TTATGTGTATAAGAGACAGAATATGAAGTTACTTTTTAAAATCTCTGATATAATAAAATATACCAAACCTCTCCAATTATACTTCTCCGACCGGAAAATAGTAATCAAACTACTTTGGTTGGTTCCGGACGGTTTGAAAATAGTAAACAAACTACTTTGACTGTATCAGCGAGCCGGCGGGAGGCTGACAAACTGCTTGGGTTGCTTCGCGCTAACCGGAAAAGTATAAATAAAGTGCTATGACTGCCCTATAACATATTTATTACATATTGCAATAAGTCCATTTTTTATAAATTTATAGGCAAATTTCCAAAACGAATAAGATAACGCAAAACATTTCAATGTCTAACATAAACACATACTACTATGAAAGTAAAGAATTGCAGTATCAGTCAGATGCGCCAACAACAAGCATTCGAGTTCTACAACAAAGCAATCAAGTATGCAAAGTATTGCCGGCTCGAACAATTCCAACCCTACATTACGGCACTGGAAGATGCAAACAAAGCACTGGACCTGGCTCTTACTCCCATCCGGAAAAGCCAGCATACGGAAACAATTGTAGCAGAAGACGAAAAACGCGACCGTACCTGGCGGGCACTGCGTGCTACTGTAAATGCACAACTACTACACTTTCACGATACGAATGTATCCATAGCCAAACGAGCAGACGACATTCTGAATACCTACGGCGACCCCACCAAAAAAGCCTACACGGAGGAGACAGGGATACTAAAAAACCTGGTCACCGACCTCGAAGAGATGATAGTGGAAGCCAACCAGAAAAGAATCGGCATCGACGAATTGGTAAAAGAACTCAAACGTGCCAATGAGTGGTTTACCAAACTTCTAACCAACCGGGAGGGAGAAAAGGCATTTAAGGAAACAGGTATCTCCAAAACCACCCGGCAAGCTGCCGATAATGCCTACCGCAACATGGTGGAGGCTCTTAATTCTATTGCTTTTCTGGAAGCTGACTTTTCTAAGGTACAGGATGCGATTAATTTGCTGAATCAGATTATTGACCAGGAAAATGCGGTGATGAAGGCACGGGCTACACGGCGGACGAATAAGAAAGGGAATGAGGATAGTGCTTTCGAGGAAGAATAGTTTGTTTGGGGGACTTACATTTCAAAAGTCCCCCGTTTATTTTTTAAGTTTAGCTTATCTCGTTAATTAGTTTGTGTATGTCTTCACTGAGATTGTAGCTTTCAAATGTAGTTAATAATCTTCCTGGGAAGTGTTTGTCGTACCATTGTTTTTTCTTTTCCCAATGGGTTTTGTATTGGGGAAGGTCTAACCGGCCGACGTGTTCGAGGCAGTATTCTTCTCCTTTTACGATTAGTGTGAAGTCGGGTAGATAGAATGTTCCGTCGGGTGCTGATAATATTTTTTCGTACCAGAAGGGGATGTTTCTTTCTGTTAGCATATTGGCTATGATTACTTCGGATTTGGAGCGTACCATGTATTCTGAGAGTGTTTTATGTATTTTTCCTTCTTCGTACCACTCTTTCATGTTTAGGAGTTCCTGGGAAAGTGGTTTAAAGGAAAATAGGGAGGCGTTTATTTTGTCTAATTTATTTGCTTCGGGACGTGTTAATTGCAGAAATGCGGAGATGTCTTTTTCTGCAAATATGGTGAGTTTTGTTTTTGCGCGGGTGACAGCGGTATAGATTAGTTCTTTGGATAGTAGTGTTTTTTATTCCGCGGTAGTACTAAAAATACGTGGTCGAATTCGCTTCCCTGCGATTTATGGACTGATATGGCATAGGCTAATTCGAGGTTGTCTATTGGTTTTTCTTCGGGTAGTTTTCGCTTTTTTCCTTTTGGGGTGGTGTAATCTCCTAATTCTTTTCCCATAGGGATATGTACTTCTCGTCCTTCTATGTTGAGGACGAATCGTTGGAGTCTGAATGAGGGTGCCTGATATTTGAAATTATACCACCGGTTTTCTGTCTGGTCATAATGTTTTTTAGTATCAAAATTATGTGGTCTGGTAAAACCTAATTCTCCATTGTAAATGTTTACCGGTACTATACCTTCTCCTGGTACGAAGCCATAGATGGGGTTTGATTTTGTGCGGTTTCTAAATTGGATTACTTTGTCTCCGAGTGCTATTCCGTCTATGAATTGTTGGCGCTCGAAGCTGATTTTATTGAATTTACTTTGGAAGAAGGTGTTGAGTGCGTCGGTTCCAAATAATTCTGAACGGTATGGGGAGATTACCTGGAATTTGTTTGCTCTTTTTTTGTTTTCTCCGTCATCGAAGGCTTTGTTTAGGAGTTCCCAGTATTTTTCTTCATTATAAGGGTACTGGTGTTCTTGTTCTAAATCTTTTATTAATGTTTGAAACATTAGTTTATTGAGTTCTTTTTCTGTGTCCCAGAAATGTATCTGAATATCTTTTAGGTCGTTGGAGAAGTCTAATTCCTGTATTCTTTTTAATAAGTCTGTTTGTTGTGCTTTTCTTATGGCTGTTTCTATACCGGCTGCAGTTATTTGTGTGTGGATAAAGATGGAGGCTAAGCTTAATATTCCTGTTCCTTTGCCTTCGAGTTTGTTTTCTCTTTGCCGGAGGTTTTCTTTTAGTTCTCCTTTGTTTTCTTCGGGCAGCCATTGGATTAGGTCTGCAAAGACTTTTCCGTATCCGATTGGGGGTAATTGGTTGGGGTCTCCTACAAAGATGATTCGTTGTACGGTATTCCAATTGATGGCTCTAAACATGGTGGCCATCAGGGATTGGTCAATCATGGAGGATTCGTCTATGATGAATATGCGAATGTTTTCTTCTTTTATTCCTCCTTCTCTTTTGTATGTTAAGTTGTCGTTTATCCAGTTTCGTTCGGCTAAGAAGGAGTGGATGGTTTTGGCTTCTTTTTCGGTTTTTTCGCGTAGTCTGTCTGCTGCTTTGCCTGTTGGGGTAAGGAGGAGGAATGAGGTGCCTGCGCCGTGTGCTTTTTCGATTCCGTTGATGATTGATTTGACTGCGGTTGTTTTGCCGGTTCCGGCTCCTCCTGATATGACACTTAATCCTTTATCGAAGATGGATTCGCAGACGATGGCTTGTGCTTTGACTGCTTCTTCATAATCTTCGGGGTTAAGTTCTGCGATTTTAGATTTGGCGACATATAAGAAGTTAAACCAGTTTTGTTGTGTGACCGGACTTTTGAAGGTGGTGATTTGCCGGTTTACTAATTGCCGTACGTTTTCTTCTATTAATCGTTCGTCTTCATAGATTTCTCTTAGGTAGAGATATAGTTTTTCTTCTTTGTCTTTCCGTAAAACGAGTGATTCCTGGAGTTTTTCGGCGTAGGATTCAAAGTTTTTCATTTTGAATTCAAATAGCCGCCAGTTACTTAGATAGGAGATATATTTGTTTACTCCGTTTAATATGGTTTCGGCAGCCAGGAATGTGTGGGGTGCTATGTTTTTTAATTTGTTGATACAGAGGGCCCGGAAACGTATGGCGCTTCCTTTGGTGGTTAAGGGTGGCAGTCCTAAATCGGGTGACGGGAGCATACCATGGTCTATTTTCGCAAAGGTGATGTGGTCGTCCGGGCCATTTCCTACGTATTTTTCACAGAGTAAATAGGGATTTTGGCAGAGTTGTTGGATGGTCACATTTAGTCCGTTTTGCTGTCTGTTTTGTGCAACGATTTGTGTGATTTGCTTTAGTTTTTTGGATTCTTCTATCTCAAATCTGGGCAGGATTTCCAGAAGAAATTTGATTTCATCGTCTTCTTTGGTTGCAAATTCGTCTATTATGTTGTTTAGTCTATCTGAATCAATTATTATTTCTGGTATTGGTGTTCCTTCTTTCAGAAAAGAGAGTATTGTTTTATAGGCTGTTTCTTCATTTCCCTGTATGGTTTCGGATTTGAACCAGGTGGATAATTCAGGTAGGTCTAAGTAGTTTAGTACTTGTGGTAAACCGGGGTATTTTCCTCTGTTTTTCCATAGTTCGCTAACTAATTGATGGAGCCATTTTCTTCTGTTGTCCCAATCTTCCGAATCGTCTTTTAGTTCATATTGTAGGATGTCTATGATTTCTAAGGCTCTTTCTACGATTTCTAATGCGTCGTCATCTGTAACATGGCGCATGGCATATTTGAAGTTGCGGGAGTTTTCGGGGAAAAAGGCAATTTTTTCTAATATGTCGGGTTGATTTATGTATTTGTGGTAGGGTATGCGGAATCCTTCTTCTGGATAGTTTGCGGTTATTGGGATTTGCCAGACGAAAGCGCCTGCATATCTTTTGCGTTCTTCGGGGGTTGCTAATTCATAATTCATATAGTCATGTATTTTCCGGACGCGTCCTAATCCTACTATGACATATTTTTATCATCTTCTCCGGATAATGGGTTGCTGTAGTTGCTGTAATAAAAGATGAGTGAGGTATTTTCTTTTACCTCGCTCATAAATGCTTTTACGTTTTTTATTCTGGTTTCGTAATTGAATGTTCCGTTTTCGTTTTTATCGTCTTCGTAGTACATTTCTTCGTAAGGCCAGAGGCTTACTGTGAACGGGGGCATGTCCCATTTGCGGGTTTCTTTGTTTGCATACCAGGCCGGAGATTCGACTTGTGCGGTTGTGGTGTCTTTTCCAAAGGCATTGTTGCTAAAACAGCAGGGGGGAATGTATTGGTCACTGATTTTATTGCAGGGACACCCTGCGTATTTTTGGGCTTCTATTTTTTGCAAGGTTTTTTCTCATACATTTCACCGGGATAAGAGAATTATCCTGTGCAATAGCTATTTTTTTCGGGGTCATCACAAATTTTTCCGTCCCAGCCGTTATTATGCCAGGTTAACCGGGCTGATATATGTTTAGGTTTATCCATCTGTTTTTTTATTTATTTCAAAAATAGTAAAAATTCCTCTTTTGTCATCTTCTCTTCCGGTATTCATAGCCCGTATTATAGAAATACTTTCTTATCTCACTGACAACCCCATTGCTACATTCAGGCTTTCAATAATTCTTGCCTCTTCGTTGTGACCATCGGTTGATAACCGTAGCAATGGTAATCCGATAAGCTCCAAAATATGATTTTTCTTTCTGTCTCTTTTCTGTTGTACTTCATCAATATGTTGCCTACCGTCCACCTCGATAGCAAGCACTGGCGTTTTATCTATTTTATTATAGAGCAGAAAATCGATGCTTGAACCATTCTTTATAAACTGTTTTTCGTCATCAGAAAATAGCTGTAAACCCTTAACGAGGTCGCTCAGATAGTACTCTCTAACCATCCCAATAGATAAGAATTGAATATTATTTAATAATATATTCTCACTTAAAAGCTTATGAATAATAATCTCCGCAGGAGAACTGGGTATATTCTTATTGGATGAAAAAAATGAAACAAAAATCTTATTATATTCTTTATATAAAAGGTCGAAAACCGAACGGATACTTCCTTTAATTACCGTTTCCCTGGGGTCAGTAGTATAGCAGATATAGCGTATCATATCACCAATATTTGTTCCATGGGGAAGTTCCATTGATTCCGGTTTTACCACAATAAATTCTTTAACGGCTCTTGATACAGCCACATTGATAAGATTAGGATTATCAATAAATGTCTCAATCTTATTTCTTACTGTATTGAATATAATCACATCCTTTTCACGTCCCTGAAATTTATGTACCGTATCTGCTTCAGCTCCATCCGGGAGTTGTTTTTGCAACCTATCAGCATGACACCTATACGGCGCAATCACACCGACATTTGTATAGTTACCAGCATAGTTCCTGCGGATATACAAATCCGTTTCATCTATCTGTCTTTGATTATAATTGTCTCTTCCACCCCCAATATTTGTTTCGATGATTCTAAAGGGATGATTATTCCCGGCAGTCATAATAACCAGTTTGTTATTATAGTATTTCTTATTACAGAACCCGATAATCATAGGATGGCACCTGTAATGTTCTTTTAGCAAAACAGCTGGTATGTTCTTTCCATATAAGCTTTTGAGCGAATTCAGAATATTCTGTTTAATATAATCATACGCAGGAGAAATTGCATACTCTTCCTGAAATTGTTTTGCTGCTTCTTCACTTTGTTTATCCACAATATGAGTAAGCTGCATACTATCTCCTACGACCACTACATTCCGGCAACATGAAAAGCATACAGCCGACTTTATAATATCTACCTGAGAAGATTCATCGATAATCAGATAATCAAAAAGATATCCTTTTGGAATACTCGTATGCAGCGACAGAGTAGAACTTAAAATAACAGGATAATGCTTAGTAAAGTCATTAAACTTATTACGATAATCGCTAACATTGCATACCAGATTCTCTAAAGAATTATATTTTTCAAATAGCATTCCATTGAATACCTTTTTAGAGGTCTCAATAAAACGTTTCAGATTATCTTCTTCCTTATTAGACAGCAACCAGTTTTCAATGTCCCGGATTTCATTTTTTATTTTTTCAATGTATAATTCATAGAATTTGTGATTCACATAAACAGGCAATTCTTCACTGTATTGACTAATAGTTTTAAAATCAAATAGACCATATAACAGAATAAATTTCAACTTGTTTATAATAGACAATTTATTCCGAATGTCTGTGAACATCAACAGGTTTTTTAATTTCAGGGCTTTTCCTAAATTCCATTTCCGATAGAAAATCTTATCAAGTACGAATTTTATATGCTGTTCAATGGGCTGCTCTGATTTTATATGGTGAAACTCCAATTCTGCATCTGATAATTCCGTTTTTAAAGTGGCTAATTTATTGCGGTACTGAAAGCATTTTGTTAGTATAGAATCCAGGTTCTGCACCTCATTCCCTGCATTTTTCAATTGTTCTTTCGATATTTTAAAACCCGGATTAATTGTTTGCCGTTTAAGATTATCGAAGAATGAAGCTTTATTCTCATTATTTCCAAGAGAGGCTACTACCATTCCATAGCCATATTTCTCTAACTTCTCCCGCACATTGAACACGGCAGAATTGTTGTTTGAAACAATCGCAACAGTTTTATTCTGTACAATAAGATTCGCTATAATATTCAGGATTGTTTGAGTTTTGCCTGTTCCCGGAGGTCCTTCCACGATACTTATACTATTTCTAAGCGTAGTTTCAACTGCAAGTTTCTGACTTTCATTGCACCCGAAAGGATAAATCAGGTTTTCTTCAGGAAGGCTGATAGCAGGATTAATCCCATCCATATAGTTGGATAATGCTGACCTTGACTCTAATAAATCGATATCTTCAAGAGCTTTAAGTAATATTTCAGCACTTATTTGATTGGGATTTTTGTTTTCAGTCTCCTCCGTAGGAACTTCAAACGACACCCCTCCGGATTTCCTAAGTATATATTTGAAGTAATCAATAACTGATTTTGTTTCCCCTATATTCTTTTTTATATCACAGATTTCAATAACAGCACTATTTTCAATTGGATAGGAACAGTTATCACCTCCTCTGAAAATCAAATAACGCCCATAATCATCAACCGTATTATATCTGTTATTTAATCTGCCGTTTTCATATATGCGAACATTTTTCCGTGTTGACTTAAACGGATAATATTTAACCTTTTCGGCCCCATAAGTATAGCTTTTTCCGTTATTAAATGTGACACGATATCCCCTATCCGTACGAATAACTGATGAGACATCACTTTTATATTCAAACTTCAGAGATTTACTGCTTTTCAAGTATATTATAAATGGGCGTTTCATTAACCTTTTCGTGTTAAATAATGATATATGTCGGTAAAATTAAGAATTTAATCGTTAAAATAGTCATCTGGCTTAGGTAGTACTAAGATTAAACCTCTTCCTCCGGTATGAAGTCGGAATTTGCATCCTGCAATATTTCCCGGTATCTTTTATATATCACTTGCCTGGAAATGGATTAGTTTCGAAAATATATGGATTGAAACCAACAGCTATGTCACCGGCCACGATAACATAAATGTTTTCGGCCAAATAGAAATGAAGTACTTCATAAAAGCGAATGAAAATGCTATTGACTTCAATTGAGGGATTTAGATAAGTAATCTTTATATTAATTTGCTTTTATCATCCTATCAGAAGTTTTATCATAAAACATAAAACCGCCTTAATTCCAGACCAGCATCCACCGCCTGCTCATCGGAAATATAACTTCGGCATAAATCTCCCTCTTTATCGACAAATAAAATATGATAATAGTTTTTCTCAATATGATTAAGATAAAATTTAGAGCCACTCCTGTGGGAATCCCGGATATATCCTTCAACCCAAAGATCACTCTCCATATTCAAATTCATATACCCTATTAAGTTTCCATTCAATATAAAATCCATATTTGTACCGGTTCCTCCTTCTATATCCTCCCAATATCTTATTCCGGGCAACAACCAGTCATAATCCGGAGAAACATGTTGAATAAAATGCTTTAATGGGATTTGTTTCAAGAACTCTTTAGTCAATTTTTTTTCCCCACTTTTATCACCCGGATACTAACCGGAAGAAATTCTTCTGAAATCATATTGTCTTTCATATTATTCTATTTTCCACAAAAATAACTATTTACTTCTTCAACTGTATATCAATTGTATTCTCTCCCGCCTTAATATAATAACTCATATCCTCAGCAAACCCAAAAATATTCACATTATCATGACCGGTCATATAACTATTCCGGGTAATGAAATTTTCGCTTTTCAGGAAATACTTCTCCAGCTTCTGACAATCCACAATTTCCCCACCTTTCATGATAGAAAAAGCATCCTCCTTTAAACCCTCCACATGGGGGTTCCCTGTCACAAACGGATTGATAATCCACAGGTAATCTTGTGCCCGGCTGATAGCCACATTATAAATATATTCCTTATTAATCAAGGACCTATCATTATTAGTAAAAGACTTATTATTGGGGTTGACAACATAGATTATAATATCACATTCATCCCCCTGGAATCCATGGATGGTATCACAACGTACATCCAGGTTATAAGGAATATCCAAATAGGTGACCAGTTTGCCCATAATAACCGCCTGCGCTTTATAAGGACTGATGATACCAATCCGCAAAAACTCTTCTCCATTCATTTTACCCGCTAAGTTTTTCACCAGCTCAGTCACAAACAAGGCGGAATAAATATGGTACGAACTATAAAACAACTTCTTAGGCAATGTAATCGAATTATCATCTTCTACAGGAACATCAATAAACACAACCGGCTTTTTCAGGCTTGCAGGAAATTTGGCTGGTAACTTCTTACGGGGTTTCAAGGCCATATCCCGGCCATGCTTTATCTTCCCGCCATAAGAGAAATTACTGAATAACTGGCCGATCTCCTTCACACTCCGGTACTGGGTATCTAAATAGGTAACTTTATCACATTTCCGACCTTTAGATGGCTTGTTAAAATCCTGAACATTAAATATCGTATAAATACTAATATCACTCAGGTCCATTTCTTCCAATTGTTTATCCGTTGCTTCTACAATAGGAGGAATCTGTTTGGGGTCTCCTGCTATGATAATTATAGCATCCGGATTATTCCTTTTCACGGCCTGCAAAGCAAACACAAAATAAGGCAGGCTGATCATAGAAGACTCATCAAAAATCACATAATCCCAATCCACATCATACAATTTCAAAAATTCATCAGATAGCAATTCTACTTGTGTATAAGGTAGCCGGTGGATAGTGGAAATAAGAATATTTGTATGCTCTAACACCTCTTCATTAATACTACTCCTGTAAATACATTCATCCAATGCCGGATCCGTTGCAGGACTTAACCGGATTACTTTCGTAGAAGGAGACTCTTTCAGGATTTTTCCGGCAAGTACATCCCCCGCTTTATTGGTAGGCGTTAAAACCAGGGCCTTCCCTTCCGGGTTGTTAAGTGATTCCCGAATCAAGTAATGACTCAAAACGGTTGTCTTCCCGGTTCCGGGAGGTCCATAAACAAAATACAAAGGCTGCGTATCAGCTAAGATATCCTCCCATGGCTCCAAAATAGAGAATTCAGACTGTAATTTTTTTATCAATTCGACTCCCGGACGGAAATAGATTGCGACACTCTTTACGTTGTCAAAATCGTCCTTAATCTTCTCATCAATACCACCGGGACAAAAAACAAGTAGGTCTTGTCCCTTTTTGGATACACTCTCCACCTTTATTTTTACCTTCTTCTTAGGCCCAAAAGATAACTCAATCTCAAAATCAGTATACGACTCCAGACTCACCGGGATTATTTTACTAGCCCCCTTCAACAAAAAATAATTTGCAGAAACGACTCCCTTGGCATTAACGAAAAGAGTAATTTGTTGGAAAGAAATAGATTTTTGCACAAACGTATCTACCGTCTCTTCAAACGTAGCCAGGTATTCGAGGTAAATCTCAAACCACCGGTGGGAGTAAGGAGTTTCAGAAGCGATCTCTTCAGCCAGTTCTTTTCTTCTTTCTTCTTTTCCCTGCTCCTCAAATTTCTCATCCAATAACTTCTTCAAATCCGCCTCATCGTCCTCATCCAGGTTTTTGGATAAATTAATTAACAGGCTTTCCCGACCTTCTATTAAACTATTTATTTTATCGGTATAATCTGTTACCCATCTTCCTTCAACAATTCAGATAAAGTCTCTAACCCTATACATTTAAGATAATAAAGAACCTTTTGTTCAATATCCAGATGGTACCAAGGCCCAATCCTTTCTATTTCCCCCAACTCGTAAGAAATGTCATCTATTTCTACAGATACTTTATACCATATAGAATTGGCCCTGAATAAACGTATACCTGTTTTCTCTTTCCATTTTTTATAATAATATTCTGTATGTTCCAGACACTCCTCATTGATTATAAAATCCTGCATCACTTCTAATTCCCTATACGTTTCTTCAACATACTCTTTATAGAGGTCCTGTCCAAAAACTATTTGTACCTTTTTAAATAAATTCTTTAAATAGGGCTTATTCCGGTTATCCTTACTTATTAATTCCAACATTCCCTGATCCAGATAGAAAGGGTAAGATTCCTTTTCCGAACCCAATGTAAACCTTTCCAAACCTGTATATACATGAACCCGTATATCCCGGTTTTCAAGATTCAGAACCCGCTGGATGATACTATTGATAACCACAAACTGCTTGCTGTTTTTAGGATATGTCCCTATTGTCTGCCCATTTACAAAACCATCTGCCAACCCAATCAATGTATTCTGTAAGAATAAAGGATCAATGGAATAGATATCTACATCCTCCAAAGCCTTCGAGCCTGTTAGCAATCCTTCCCTTAATTTCAGGATTGCACTATTTTCCGAATGAAGCCCCAGTGCCTGTACCGCAAATGGGAGGTTTTCACTCTCCGCCTCTAACCACGCGGTTATTTCCGGTGCCAATCCTTCTCCTGCTACAATCCGGTTTTGGCTATCATATATCTTTGAACCTGGGTTAAAATGTAAAATGGAATCCCACTTCCACTCTTTAGAATTAATAAGACCGGATTTTTTCGTCTTTTTCCAACACTCACACAACTCCTGTAGCAAAGAAACTGTATCTACATCCTCGTTAAAAACCTCTATATTACATCCACTCCGGAACCTAAAATGGGAAAAAAGATAATCCCTACTTTCATCCGTATTCTCATCCCCATAAAACAAACCAAATCCATCCCGGATTTTTAAAAGGTCCCGTACCTCTTCATACTCTGTCGATAAAATATAGCAATCATTATACAACCCTCCGGAGTTATCAAAAGGAAGCATCCAGTTGCCAGAAAGCTCATACCATGTCCCATTTAAAGCTTTTACACTATAAGAAGAAACTTCTTCTTTCGGAATTAGTGGACAACAAAGAACAAAAACCAATTGATGGACATTTTCAATTTGCTTGTCTGTCAATTTCTTATTAAATAACCCGATTAATTTAGCATCAATTTCTGTTTTCCGTAATTTAAACAACTGGATACAGGCCTTTTCGTAATACAATCCCTCCGGACAGCTTCTGCGGCAAACATCCGGATATCCGTTATTCCCACCTCATCTGTAAGGTGTAACAATTTCGTTTTTGATAAGGCACATTTCTGATCTTCCCCTATCACCAGCTCAATTTCATCATCTGCCGTATCTATTCCTTTCAGGTAAATGGTCGCATTCCCTTTCCTGAACTCTATTTTATCCTGTACCTCCCCATCCTCAATAATATCATTACAGATAAGTGCAGAAAGATATTTTAGGTAAGCTTTATTCTCCTTTTCTTTCTTCCAAGCTACATCCAACACAAAAGAATCTATTTTTTCAAATAAAATCTTTTGTAGTTCTTCCGAATGGGGTAAAATCCCCAGTAAATCAATCCGCTGTCCTTCGTCCCATTCATCCAACAATTCGATTAATTGGTTAAACAGGAGCTCTTTAGTTATTACCCCTAACCCAGTAAATTCTTTATACTTTTCCGGGCATAAAAAGAAATTTCCAGCATGGTAAGTCTCTATATACTCTTTTACCGGTCCGGACTCCGTATAATAAACATACTCATCGTAGTTCCTCTCCCTTAATTCAACCTCACCGGTTTCATTCTCTGTTATTACATATTCTTCAAATATCTTCTCCTCACCAGCGTGCAGGAAAATAAACAATTGCTGGGCTTCCATTCCTGACAAGGTCATTTCTTCCGGAAGGCCCACCTCCACTTTTTCTAACTCAAAAGGATCTTCATCTATGAAATCCAGGTAAAAATAGTCCGGGATATACACGCCGGATAATTTCTCAACCAACTGCTGGATTCCTTCATACTGCTCTACATATATTTTATCCGGTTCATTGTGATAGAAAACGTCGCTTGTTTTGATAACGGTTCCTAAATAAGGTATAAAGTCCTGATTTTTTAATAGTAACTGTCTCTTATCTTCATAATCACATCTATCATACAATTCCCTAATTTCCCGCTTCATTTTCCACCGGACATCTTCCTGAGACGTAATTAGGTCTCCCAATATATCCTGCCAATAAGGATAAATAATCCTTTCATAATACTTTGCTTCATCATCCAGTAAATAAGAAGCATAATCAGGATGGGATTCACCTTCCGCTACTTCATATTTTTTGAGCCATCCGGCTGGTGCTTTTTTTAGCAGGCTCTTGAACGGCACATACTCTCCCGCCCTGTTTTTTAATAATTTCAGGTTACTGATACGGTCGTGCTTCCTTTCATCATTCAAATCACGCAGTGCTCTGAATACAGCTAATTTCTCCCCGGCAGGCAATGTGCCTAATACCTCCTCATTAACACACCGGCTAAACACCTCCACAGTTTTATCATGGTTCTTAAGCTGGTGCGTATTGGACAGGTAAGACATGATCTTCGGAACAAAATTATACCGGTTAAAATCAATAGAAGTCACATGTAGCCCCCCTTTACGTACCACATTAGCCACCTCACTTATTTTATTGTAAGCAACCAGGTACCCTTCTTCCTGTATCTGCCCAACTTCTAAAGCGGAAGCAAACCTGCCATCTGAAAAGCTAAACAAACGGAGGTTTAACAGGTTTATTTTCTGGGTTTCTGAAGGTTTTGCCCAAAATCCTTGATCCAACTCTTGCAGGATAAGTCCTATTTTCCCCGGGTCCGTACCGATCCACTCATTGATAGAAGTGTATATACCGGGAATATCCAATAATTGGAAGATATCAAATACTTTCAACCTCAATTTTTCCTTTGCTTCCCACGTAATCTCCTCCTGCTCAAAATAGAACCAATAAACTTCCCTATCCAAAGGCACATCCACTTTTGTCCCTTTTATATAAATAGCCCCGGATTTCTCCCGGATTTCATATCCCAACCCATCCTCACTTTTCACCGGGATATATTTCATCAAAATAGCTTCTATTTTATCAATAAAAGGCTCTTTAATCCAGTCCCGTTCCTGGTTCATACTACACCCAGATGTCAGCAAAGAAACATACAGGTGAATAAAATTGGAATCTTTCACTTCATACAACCGGTATAACTCTTTATCGACCCGTTCGGTTATTTTGGATAACAACCGCTCATTAATCCCATAGTCCGTACCAGTCCCTTTATGCAGGAAAGTCCTGGAACTGGCTTTATAAAAAGCATTCGAATGCAATATGAAATTAAAATTATGTACCTCTTCACTCAACGGGAAATAGAGGTAAAAATTGGGAGCCCCTTTGAAATAATCATCAATCTTATCAAAATCCCGGAACCCAAACAAGACCTCAATATCCGTCTCCTTTTCTAAAATCTTCAACTGCTCTTCCGTCAGTTCCGCATCGCTATCCAATCCAAAACGGATATACACATAATCGTTCCGGTCTTCCCCTTCCCGGGAAATATAAAAAGGCAGGTAATTTAATTCCGGATATTCAATCACATGGTCCCTGTTTAACTGGACCGTTTTTAAAACACTATCCGCACCGGAGGTTTTATCCGCCGTTTTTTCCAATACAGCCAATGAAAACTTAATCCCACTGGCTAAATTCTGATCCGCCAGGTCCGCCTCTTTACCAGCCCCCAGCTTGATAAAAATAAGACTCCCTTCCCTGTAATCATTTGCCTTTAATATATCACTATATTTCCGTACCCAACGGCAAAAAACCTCATACTCCTGCTTATTAAAAATATCAGATGCCGTCCCTTCCTCCTCCAATAACCTGATTTCATCTGTTACAAAATCATTCTCTGGCAGGCAGGGAAAACAGGTCAGTAAAATCTTAAATAACCACGGATTATCATCCTTAATCTCATATTCCCTCGGATTATCGACCCTCTTTGTCAAACGGACATCCACCGGCTCAATATCCTCCGCAGCCGCTAACTGCTCTATTTCATTATTTTTCCAACTGAACAAAATAGGACCGGAATAATTAGCCAACAACTCATCCAATCCATTCTCTTTCCCTACCAACCGGTGGGCTAACTTAAAGCCAATCCCAAATTTCCCAATCGTATGCGAATTAGAACTCTTCGTAGAAGAACCCACATTCAAAATAGACCGTACATTATCAAACCCAAACATCGCCCCATTATTGGCTATCAAGGCATACTGGTTCCCATCTATTTCATCCTCACCCCAGAACATGCTAAAATGGGAACTACCTGCATCCACCGCATTCTGCAAGAACTCATACACAGCCTGCCCATCCTTCGCCATATCAAGGAAACTCTGTAGGAAATTCCCAATTCCCTCTTCAATCCGGTCATATCCCTCCTTATCACCGTGGTAAATATCAAACCAACCATACTTCTTATTATCCTGGTCATCATGGTAAAAAGTCCCCACAAAATGCTCATCCCGTGTCTTCCCCAAACCACGGCTCTTCACCTTATACTCCGACCTATACTGCCTTATATTTTTGATTTTCATACAATTCTCCTATTAGATATATTGAAAAAATAAATATAGCTTTTGTAGCTATAAACAATGTTTCCCAAAGATGAAAAATTTCACGATTTAATTTATCTACTTTCCTGATTTCATCCTAAAATAAAAGAAATTTTAACTTAACGTCATCTCATCTATAAATTCTGCCATTATAAAAGACCTTATCCACTACTGTTCCTAATTAAAACTGGCTCCATCTCCTTCTTTCCTTTACACCTTGCCTTTTCTTGTATAAAAGAGCACCTCCTTTTTTCAAAGAATAAACTTATATAATAATTACAGTATTGTTGATCAATCATAGTTTTACGTTTAATATTAATAAGCAATCACATACAAATATATTTAGTCATATCCATTTTTTTCTTAAAATAAAAAAAAGAAATAACATCTATATCCGGATAATTTTTAATTTTACAAAAACAAAAAGACAAACCGGACCTATGTGTAAACATATTTACAAACATGATTTTACAGATACCCCTACTTGTGAATGGGATAAATTTTATGAGAATATTTATGAAAACACCCTCATAAAAGAAATAAGCTATCCGGATCTGCCACATGACAAAGAGGGTGTTTGCCTGTTCCACAGTAAAGATATTGATTGGAAGAGAAAAAACCATTTTGTTGAACGATTAACAGAACTGGTATATCTCCTCAACAACGACAGCAATCCGGAAGAAAATGGGGATATTGCCTTAGTAGATTTTATAATGGTAGGAAACCAGAAACTCGAAGAGGCCTATCCCAAACATGCCTACAAAATAGATTTTCCGGATGAAAACATTTTCTACATAAAAAATACCTTATGCACAAGCCATTTACGGATACAGCATTGCCGATTTATAGATCCTGTTGTGCTAGAAAGAACTATTTTCAAATACGACTTGATACTGGATAACTGTTTATTTAAACAAAGCGTATCCGTTGAAAACTTAACAACAGGAGCTGATTTATACATGGAACAAACAGTATTTAAAAAGTATCTGGTAACAGATGGGATAAACCATGTATACAGTGGACTGCGGATACTGGATTCACAATTTAGCAGCCGCACCAATTTCCATGGGTTTAAAATCCAAGAATTCAGCGTAATAGACAATTGCCATTTTGAAAAATCAGACTACGTAACCAACTTCTACTGTTATTTTGATGGAGGGTTGGATTTTTCACGTAATGTATTCGCACACCTCTGTTTTGACACTTGCTCTTTTGAGGGAGACTGCAATTTTTCTGAACTCACACAGGAATATTCATGGGAAATCCTGCAACCAACTATTCTGGGACAAACAGCATTTATCGGCACAGAAGATAATATGCTTTTCAATTCAAAAACAAAAATAGAGCTAACCCCAGACTGTTTCTTTGAGTTGGGACATGTAACCTTTGATTACTGCAATATAAAAGACCTGGGTACCGCTTTTGTCGATAGTGTAAAAGACCTGGAAGACTCAGGTCTTGTACAGGTTCATCCATCTTGCTGTGTTGAAAGACTGACGGTTATCTATGAATACCCTTACAGTGCTATCAAAGCAAATATAATCGAAGATTTTGTCCACCTTATCACCCGGTACTTCAGGAGATGGCATTCCGTTAACCTATCTGTAAATATTAACCGGGACAGAAAAAACAACCGGATTAAAATAGTCTTTAAAACTATCGATGACCTCTCGGATGTGGAATTCAACAGGATCATGCATAAATTCTCCACTACACTCCAAACAACAGAAACAAATGACCCGGAGATAGTCGATATCCAGAAAACATATCGTAACATTATAGAAAGGATAAACGACAGCAATGCCCTTACTCCTGAAAACAAATGGGAAATCTTATCCTTACAAGGAAACATATATATTAACATTAATACTTTATCAATCATGGAAAAAAGAGATTAAATTTGACAACAATCAAATAGGCATCGTTTCAACCGGAGATTATGCAGAAATCCAGAACAACACTTTTAACCAAAACAGTACAGAAACCGGTAATATAAATTATGCCGGACTGTCTGATGAATTGAATGCGTTAATACGTGAACTTTCACATAGCCACCAGAATGTAGAAAATGAGATCCAGTTATTAAAACAGGCAATTGAGGCTGCCAATAACAAAAATGAACTTCAATTAATTGAACTCCTGAAAAAAATACCGGCAGGCATAATAAAAATAGCCAAAGGTGTTGGAGTCGGAATCTTAGGTTCATTCATAGCCAAGTATTTAGGAATATAAAATCCAGTTAAACAGTAAAATTTATTCTTATGAAACAAAGTGTTAAAAAAATACCCATACAGGAAAACAACCCGTCCGGGTATTAAAACATAATCTGACTACCCGGTTAGCAGAAAGAAATGAGGAGTATATTAAAACATTACAATCCGGTTTTAAATTAAACAAATACATAAAATACCATATCACAGATTTACCCCTAATCAATAAACAAACTCCATTTATTGATGATCAAGGAACAATAAACCTACATGAGACTTATTTGTCCTATGTGTGGATTGTTTGCTACTATTTTTTTGTACTTCACGAAGAAGCATTAGCTATACCCGATTGCATAAGAAGGAATTTACCCACACCAAAACCACCCACGCCGGAATTATTACCGCCTGCAAAAGAACTTTTTGATTATGGTAAATCTTTAATTCGGGTTTTCTCTCCCTGGGATAAACAACATTTACCTAATCCTGAATATTTTGATGAACAAACACCCGAGAGTTGGTATATATTACGGGTGAATAACTTATACGTGGAAGTACTCAATTTTATTTTATACCATGAAACAGCACATGCAGAATTTGAACATATAAAAAAGGTAAAAACAACAAGCTTAACACCTGAAGAAAGAAAGTCCCTTGAAATAGATGCAGATACAAGGGCTATTGAACTAATGTTAGTTAATACAAGAGAAAAAAAGTATCAGAATTAGCAATAATAATTGGACTTGCCTCCATGTTATTTTTCAAAACTAATTTATACGGAGGGCAAAAACACCCCAATGTCGACACCAGATTACAAAACGCAATAAGACTATTTAACCCATCGGATGAAAGTTCAATTTGGCCTATCCTTTCTCTATTCATGAGCGTTTGGGATGAACAATTTTCATTAGGTTTAACAAAGAAACCTGCATATGATAATTACAAAGAACTGTTTTATGACCTTTTATCCCCAATAAAATAACAACAAATTAGAGGATCCTGATCATAAAACAGGATCCGGATACTCAACCACAAAGAAACACCCCTTCTATTTATCTTACCAAGTATTCCAACCATATAAGTTTCTTTAATTTACCCTGCCTGTCCAAAATCTTATTTGTCAATAATTTTTAGCTAAGATTTATTACATCTATAATCACAAAAAAGTTTTTTGAAGTGATATTTGTATAAAACTTTAAAAGACAAAAAATGGAACTAATTACAATTGAAAGTGAAATATTCAAAAAAAATATGTTTATTAAATTCTTCCATACAATTCTCAAAAGTAGGCTGTAGTCCGCGGCTTATCATCTTCTGGGCAATTTCATTTCCAAGAAGTCACGTTCCACATCATCCAAATGAAATTTGATATCTCTGAACGGGTCGTTCTTCATCATATCTTTTGATAAAGCAATACGGATAATCTTTTTGAAGTTTTTTAAATATTTGGTAGTAGTATTATGACTGCACTTCCTTTCTGTTTTATACCAGAACTCCAGATCTTCTATAAACTGACCATTTATTTCATCCAAATAGATATCCTCTTTCTTATACTGCTTCTTCAAGAATTCTCTAATGTGTTTTAGACAGGTATCATATCGTTCTACAGTAGCTGGAGCAAAATCTATACCGATAAGTTTACGGCATTTTTTATTATGCTCCTCAAATAGTGGAATCAGTGTATAACGGACTGCAGCATCTTTACCGTGAAATCGGTCTAATACTTTTTGAGCTGTGGATTGTTGTCCTTCAAGTGCCAGTTGATGTTCTATTTTCATCAAATTAACCCTTACTGTATCCAAATAGAGGTTAAGTTGTTTGGCATAATCAGTTTTCCCTATAGCTTTACCTTTTACTGTATCCCATAGTGCAGGATCAATATACTTTTTCAGATAAGTTTCTACCCGTACCCCGTTAATTGTAATTCTCATTACGATTGGGCATTCTCCTTTTTTGTTAATCTTCGTCCTTTTAATAAAATAAAGGACACTAAACGTTGTTCTTTCCATTTTTCACTTGCTTTAAAAATTTGATTACAAATTAAATAACGACAAGTGCATTTTAGGATTTGCAAAAAGCTGCTTATCAAAGCATTAATTACTAAATCGGTGGACTTTTTTCTGAACAAATCCAGTCCACCGATTTTTCCACCTCGAATATACTTCAATATGCATTTTTTTGCAGAATAGGAAGAAAAAATACCCTGTAAATGGATTCATTTACAGGGTATTGGGTTGATTTTTAACATCATCTGGCGGAGAGAGAGGGATTCGAACCCCCGGTACCTCTCAGTACGGCGGTTTTCAAGACCGCTGCAATCGACCACTCTGCCATCTCTCCAGTATGTTGCGCAACCTTTATTGTTGATTGCGGTGCAAAGGTAGGGATTTATTTTGTTTTTGCAAGTGTTCGGAGTATTTTTTTCTGTTTACGGTATTAATTTTCTTTATAGGTCTGGATTGGGTAAGGTGGGTTTTAATTGTTACTTTTGTAGCCTGAATTAAGAAACAATTTGTATATGACTAAGTTAAGGAGTTTATTGGTTTTGCTGGTGGTATTGTTCTCGGTGAGCTGTAATATGTCGGCAAAAAATGAAAAAAATAGTGACGAAGCTACTACTGCTGCTAAAGGTGAGGTAGTTTTACTTGATAAAGCCGAATTTCTGACGAAGGTGTTTGATTATGAAACGAACACGACGGAATGGATTTACGAAGGCGACAAACCTTGCATTATTGACTTCTATGCTGACTGGTGTGGCCCTTGCAAAAAGGTGGCTCCTGTTCTGAAAGAGCTGGCGAAGGAGTATGAAAATGATATTATTGTTTACAAAGTGGATGTGGATAAGGAGAAGGACCTGGCTATGGCGTTTGGTATCCAGAGCATCCCTACCCTACTGTTTGTTCCTGCTAAAGGTACTCCGATGGTTTCTATGGGTGCCCTGTCAAAGGACCAGTTTGTTCAGCAAATCAATGATTTTCTGTTACCACAGAAATAAAGGGAAAAAAATGTGTTGCTTTGCAACGGTAAGAGATAGCAAGAGCCGGGTTTATTCAAATCCGGCTCTTTTTGTATGGTTTCGTTTCCGAAGGAAACATCTGTTCTTTCTTCTACAAGATTATTCTATCTTTTTGCGGATACCTGTCAGGTAGTCTTTCATCGCGGCGGAGTCTTTGTTTTTGATGATTTCCTGCAGGGTGGACAGTTCTTCCTGAATGCGCTCGATCTGGTGCGGAGTGCGGGGGTTGAAGAGGATTTCGCTCAACAGGTAATCGTCTTCGGAAAGCAGGCCGCGGGCGATCTTCATGTGACGTTTAAAGGTCGTACCCGGTGCATCCTGATGCTTCATAATGGCTGCGAAGACCATGGTGGAGGCGAAGGGGATACCGAGGGAATAGGCGACGGTTTCGTCGTGCTCGTCGAAGGTATATTCAAAGATGTTGAGTTTCAGTTTTGCATAGAGGTCTTTGAAAAAGACTTTTCCTAGATGATCGCTTTCGGAGATGATGATGGTGTTTTCTTTCTCCAGATTGCCCAGGTTGGCAAATGTGGGGCCAAACATGGGGTGGGTGGAGACATACGGGAAACCGCAGGTTTTGTAGAATTCCTGTAATCCGGTCTTTACCGAAGCGATGTCGGAAATGATGCAATAGGGTTGCAGGTAGGGCAACACTTTTTTGAACGCGTCGATCGTATAATTGAGCGTTACGCAGTTGATGACTAATTCGGGGGCAAACTCTGCGATCTCTTCGGGTTGCTGGAACCGCAGCGCGTTGTAGATGAAGCGCATCCGTTTGGGATCGCTTTCGAGTACGGCTACTTCGTGGTCGAAGCTAAGCAGATCGGTAAAAAAGGAGCCCATTTTGCCGGCTCCTAATATTAATATTTTCATATCGGTACGTTATGCTTCGTTCATGATTACCATTTGCTGGCGCACGGATTCTTCGTGGATGGAAGTGAGGATTTCTTTTACAAAATCGGTATTCAACTCCAAATCCTGCCCCATGACGGAGCGTTTTTCGAGGATCTCGTTATAGCGGGGCGATTGCAGGATCGGCATGTTGTGCTCTTTTTTATAGATACCGATCTCTTTGGAGATGCGCATGCGTTTGGCAAGCAGTTCAAGGAGTTGTTCGTCGATCTGGTCGATCTGGCGGCGCAGTTCGGACAGGTTTTCGGTGGTCTGGCTTGCATCGCGGATCACTAACAGGTTCAATACGTAATCCAGTACATCCGGGGTTACCTGCTGGCAGGCGTCGCTCCATGCGCAATCGGGGTCGCGGTGTGACTCTACGATCAGTCCGTCGAAACTAAGGTCCATCGCCTGCTGGCACAGGGAAGCGATCAGTTCGCGTTTGCCTCCGATGTGGCTGGGGTCGCAGATGATCGGCAGGTTGGGCATGCGGCGGCGCAACTCGATGGGGATGTGCCACAGGGGCAGGTTGCGGTAGATTTTTTTATCGTAGGAACTGAATCCACGGTGAATGGCGCCGATCCGGCGGATACCTGCTCCGTAGATGCGTTCGATGGCTCCGATCCATAGTTCCAAATCGGGGTTAACCGGGTTTTTGATCAGTACGGGGATGTCTACGCCTTTGAGTGCGTCGGCTATTTCCTGTACGGCAAAGGGGTTTACGGTAGTACGGGCACCAATCCACAGGATGTCGATGCCGGCTTTGAGGGCCTCGAATACGTGGTCTTTGGTGGCTACTTCGGTGGAGACATACATCCCGGTTTCTTCTTTTACTTTTTTCAGCCATTGTAACCCTTCTGCGCCTACTCCTTCAAAACCTCCGGGTTTGGTACGGGGTTTCCAGATGCCGGCACGGAATATCTTTACACCTTTGGCGGCCAGGCTACGGGCTGTTTCGAGTACTTGTTCTTCTGTTTCGGCGCTACAAGGGCCTGCGATCACTAACGGGCGCTGTTCGGATACACCCGGTAAAATAATTGATTCTAATTCCATTTCCATTTTATATTATATTATTTTATTTATTTTTCAACACGGAGACACAGAGACACGGAGTTATTTATTAATCTTTTTTACCCGTTCGAGTGCTTCTGCCAGTGCTTCGTTTTTGCAGCAGAGAGAGATGCGGATATACCGTTCGCCCTGGCTGCCGAAGATAAAGCCGGGGGTAAGGAATACGTTTGCCTCGTAGAGTACTTTATCGGCGATGGCTTCGCTGCCGGGTGCGGTGGCGGGTATTTTTCCCCAGAGGAACATGCCTACCTGGTTTTCGTCATAGGTACAACCTAATGCAGTCATGATTTGTCCAGCGAGGTCACGGCGGCTGCGGTATACACGGTTCATACCGTCGTACCACTCCCGGGTTGCTTTGAGGGCTTCTACCGCGGCGTATTGCATGGGTTTGAACTGGCCGGAGTCGATGTTGCTTTTTACTTTCAGCACCCAGTTTACGAACTGTGGGTTGGAAGCGAGCATGGCCATACGCCAGCCGGGCATGTTATGGGATTTACTCATGGAGTTGAGTTCGATGCATATTTCTTTGGCACCGGGTACGCTTAGGATGCTAAGCGGGGTATCGTTGAGGATGAAGCTGTACGGATTGTCGTTACAGATAACGATGCCGTGTTTCTTCCCGAAGGCAACTAATTTCTCATACAATTCCATCGTTGCTTTTGCTCCGGTGGGCATGTTGGGGTAGTTGGTCCACATCAGTTTTACGTTGGACAGGTCGAGCTTTTCGAGTTCCTCAAAGTCGGGCTGCCAGCCAAGTTCTTCTTTTAATTCATAAGGGATGAGGGTGGCTTCCGCAAGGTGGCTCACTGAACTATAGGTCGGGTATCCCGGATTGGGGATCAACACGCCATCTCCCGGATTGAGGAAGGCAAGGGAGATGTGCAGGATGCCTTCTTTGGAACCGATCAGGGGCTGGACTTCTGTTTTGGGGTCGAGGTCTACGTTGTACCACTCTTTATACCACTCTGCAAATCCCTGGCGCAGTTCGGGGATACCTACGTAAGGCTGGTAGCCGTGTTCGCCCGCGTTCTTAACATGTTCGCGGAAGGTGTTGATTGCCTCCGGCGAAGGGGGCATATCGGGACTTCCCACGCCGAGGTTGATTACATTCTTTCCGGCAGCGTTCATTTCGGCTACCTCTTTTAGTTTCTTTGAGAAATAATATTCGCTAACGCTGTTCACCCGGTTAGCCGGTATAATTGTTTTCATCGCTCTTTGTTTTAAATGCTTTGTTTGCCTTCGGCATATTCACCTAATACTCGGAAATCTTTTGTGAGTGGCATGACCGCGTCGACTGCCTGTTTGTAACGGACGTAATCGGAGAATACGAGGTCGACGTAGAAGAGGTATTGCCATTCGCGCCCGATAATGGGCAGGGATTGTATTTTGGAAAGATTCATGTCGTAAAAAGAGAAGATGGAGAGGATTTGGGAGAGGCTTCCGACGGAGTGTGGGGTGGCGAATACGAGAGAGGCTTTGTTTTTGGGTGCGCCCCGCATGATTTCATCGGCTGTCCAGCGGTCGGCGATGGACAGGAACCGGGTGAAATTATGCTTGTTGGTTTCTATCCCCTCGGCCAGCACGTCCAGTCCGTAGATCTCCGCCGCATGTTTCCCGCAGATAGCAGCGTGTCCTTTCAGGTTGTTTTCAGCAATCCATTGGGCACTCAGGGCGGTATCTTCTTTCTCTACGATCTTCACATTAGGCAGGGTATCCAGAAAATCGTTGCACTGCATGAGGGCGATGGGATGCGAATTGACTTCTTTGATGTCATGAATCGAACTACCCGGCAGGGCAACCAGAGAATGCGAGATGCGCAATTTGTATTCGCCGGTGATATGAAAGCCGCTTTCACGGATCAGTTCATGGTTTTGCAACAAACTACCTGCAATGGTGTTTTCGATCGCCATCAGCCCTGTCACGGAAGGATCTTTTTTAATGGAACTGATCACCTCTTTAAACGTAATGCACGGTATGATGTCAATTTCTTCCCCTTCATAATAATTCCGGGCGGCCATCTCGTGGTATGACCCGGCTATTCCCTGAATTGCAACTTTCTTCTTCATCTTTTTTTAATTCTCTGTTTACCGTAATAAAAAAGTCCCACCGTTTCCGGCAGGACTTTATATTGTATCATTGATGTTTCACTTTCTAACCAATTCTTTACATACAAATTCCTGCCTTCACTCTGCTAAAGTAAAAGTAAAAATAAAAGTATGTAAAGCTAAATCGATTCATAAATACCCATTCGTTTTGAATTCGTGACAAAAGTAACACTTTTCTATAAAATACAAAGGGGAAAGAGGTTTTTTTCATATAACGAAAAAAAGTAGTCAAGAAGTTATCACTCACTTCGTTCGTTAGAAGTAATCAGTCGCTACGCTCCTTAGTAGTTATCAGCTATTTAGTAGCTTAGTAGTCAAGTAGCAAGATAGAGAAAGAATAAAAATATTCTACTTAACTACTAACGAACGCAATGAGTGATAACTACTGCGAGCAAAGCGAGCTGACTACTAAGGAGCGTAGCGACTGATAACTACTTACCCTAAACTACCTTCTCATACGGTTGCAGGGTCAGCATTTCTTTGGGGACTGCGTGGCGGATGCTTTCAAACAACAGGCGGGCGATGGAATGCCGGATAAAATCTTTACGGGTGACCAGTACTATTTCGCGCGTAGGTTTAGGTATAGCAAAAGGACGTACCAGTTGTTTTTGGTCTTTATTCAGCTGGTCGACTGCCAGTTCAGGGATAAAGGTAATACCATTGCCGCTTTCTACCATACGCATAAAAGTTTCCATACTACCCAACCGGTAAGCACTTTGGCGTAATTTTACCTCTTCCATCTAGCAGAAACGCATCAACTGGTCACGGAAACAGTGTCCCTCATCCAGTAACCAAAGACGTTCCCCGCTGATATCAGCACTGCGTATCACCTCTTTACGGAACAAAGATTCATTTCTGGATAAATATCCAAAGAACTGTTCGTAATAAAGTGTATCGCCCTGTAACTGGTTTTCGGTAGGTTGCGAAGCAATAATCGCCACATCAATCTCACCTTTCAATAAAGCTGCAATAGTAGGAGCTGTCTGTAACTCCTGAACATTTATATTCAGATCTTTATATTGTTCCGTCAACTGATGAAAAAAGCGGGGTAACAGATAAGGGGCAATCGTAGGAAGTACAGACAAACGGAAAATCCCTTTCAGAGATTGTTCCTCTTCATTTACTATATCTTTTATAAGAGAAGCCTCATGCAACACTTTACGTGCCTGGTCTATCACTTTTTTCCCGGCAGGAGTCGGCTTAACCGGCTGAACGTTCCGATCAAAAATTTTCGTACCCAATTCGTCTTCCAACTTTTGGATCATCATACTTAATGTCGGTTGAGTAACCCGACAATGCTCTGCTGCTTTGGCAAAATGACGATACGAATCTACCGCCAGGATATACTCCAATTGTTGAATATTCATATAGAGT
>JAJQAZ010000098.1 GCA_021203545.1 Tannerellaceae bacterium
ATGTGTATAAGAGACATATAGATAGGGGATTTTACATTTTTTAAGGAAGTTTACATGTACATACTAAAAACCTGAAGTTTCAGCCCAAGTACAATCTCCATTATACTCCAGACCATTCATTTTATAAGTACAAGGTCCACCACAGCTATCTTTTCACACGCTTTTTCTGGTGAAGACCCACTTCCTCCTATAACTTTTTTCATTTGGGAGTCATTTAGTTTAACAGGATTAAGTCCTTTCAATTGAATTTTTTTTAGACTTTTCATATTGCAAAAATTAAATTACATGGCTCTTTCTTGAGAATTTTAGAACTCCAAGCTACTGTATAGCCAAAATTTCACAGTATTATTTTTTACTTGTTATAAGTAGATTTAATTGTTAAGCGAACTATATGATAGTTTGAATAGTAATTAATAAAAATATCCATTAATTTCCTGAATATTGGACAAATAATATTTTTACAATATTAATTCTTTTCAAAATATATTCAAAGACATTAAGGGAATATTTAATTTAAATTTATAGAAAAAAATATCATTATTATCTATAACACCTATTGTTTCAAAACAAAACAGGTCTCATACAATGAGAATGCATTGTTTTTTACAGTTCAAATCAGTTTTAGTGATAATACTGCTTATAACCATTAGCCGATATTGTAGTTACTTCGAATTAACATCCTGCTTATTCTCCTGATTATGTTTTTCTCTAAATATTTTGGGAGAGACACCGTAACGTTGCGAAAATAGTTTATAGAAACTGCTCCGGTTGTTGAATCCTGACTGATAAATTACTTCATCGACAGAAATGTTGGTTTTAATTAACAGCCCTTCTGCTATTTTCAATTTGTAATCTTTTATCAGGCTACCGGGGCCGCTTTTATATACAGCATCTATTTTTCTATAGAGCTGGCGTACGCTTACGTTGAGTTGAGAAGCAAATTCTTCCGTTGTAAATGCCGGGTTTTTAACGTTTTCGTCTATTACTTTCAATGCCCGTTCGTAGGATTCTTTATCTTCGCGGTGTAAGATCTTACCCTCTGCGATTTCGAAGGCGCTTAACGCCGAATTATAATATTCTTTTATTTCCTCTTCCCGTTTTAACAGGCGTTTAACAACTGATTTAAGATATTGTACATCAAAAGGCTTGGAAATATACATATCTACCCCCGCATCAAGTCCCTCCAGCTGGTCTTCCGTATAGGTTTTGCCGGATAAGATGATAACCGGGATATGGGAAGTAGCCCGGGACTCTTTTAACATACGCACAAGAGCAAAACCATTGCGTTCCGGCATCATTACATCAGAAATAAGCAGGCTTATTTTCGTTTTGGAAAGAATTTCTTCTACTGTATCCGGGTCATTCACCGGAATCACATTATACTGGTCTTTCAGGATTTCGCATACAAACCATAATATTTCAACTTCATCATCCACTACAAGAATAGTGGGGCGTGATTTCATTATATTCGGTTGTAGTAAAGTAAGTTGCTTCTTTTCCGGGATCTGTACAGGAATGGTTGTAGCGATTCTGGTAGATTCGGCATTTTTGTTGGTCAGCTCCTGTATAGGAAGTGTAACTGTAAAACAGGTTGTTTGCCCGGGTACACTCTTTACTTCTATATTCCCACCCAATAGCTTTACAATGCTATGACAAATAGAAAGACCTAACCCATTGCGGGAAAAAAGACGGCTGTCATGCCTGCTTTCCAGATTATCCAATACCCGGTAACGGTTAAATATGAAAGGTAGGTCTTCCGGGTTGAGACCTTTTCCCGTGTTAGATACAACCGTAACAAGCCTCTGTCCGGTGGTAGTAATCTCTACAGTGATATCTCCTCCTTCCGGAGTATATTTAAAAGCATTGGAAACCAGATTTGTCAATATCTTTGAATAACATCCGGGATCGGTTTGCCAGATTAGTTTCTTTTCGATATGTACTACATAATTTATTTGTGTATTATCGGCCAGTAACCTGAAAGAGGATAATATATTGCCTGCAAATTCTTCCATAGAAACTTTTTCTATCACCACCTGTGTATGTCCGGTTTCTATCCTGCGGAACTCAATAAGTTCCTGTATCAGGCTATTCAGCCGTTCTGCGTTGCGCCGGATGAGCGAAGCATAATCGTACAATGGCGATGATTCATCGACGGACGAAAGTATCCGGTCGCACGGGCCATAAATAAGGGTAAGCGGAGTGCTGAATTCATGTGTTATGTTTGTAAAAAAGCGCAGTTTGGATTCATAAATCTCTTCTGTTTTCTTTTGCTCCATTTTCTCATATACCCTCCGCTCCCTGCGTTTCACTTTACGTCTGTATGATACTAAAAAGAATACTCCTGCCGAACCTGTTATGATAGTATAGAAAATATAGGCCAGTGTAGTCATATACCACGGAGGAAGAATCCGTATATGTTGGGTATAAACAGGTTGACCCTCAAAAATATTATTGGCAGAAAAGCGCACTTTTAATGAATATGTTCCGGGAGCCATATTGGTAAAGGTAATGGTGTTGGAATTTCCGTTATCAATCCATTTATCACTATGTCCGCCCAACGAATACTGATAGGTATACTTATGTCCGTTCACATAGTCCGGAGCAACGAATGAAAGGGTAAAAAAATTCTGGTTGTGTGATAACTCAATTACATTAGCCTGGTCGCGGGTTTTCGTATAATCCGCGATTGCCACCTCAGTACCATACAATTTAAGGGAGTTGAAGTAAAAGTTCGGTGTAAAGACCGGCATATTTTTATCGTTGGTACGTATAGAGGTAAATCCGTCAATGCCCCCAAAGAATAATGTTTCTTTCTGTGGGCAGATGGAATAGGCATTATCGCTGAATTCAAGTACACGTAAATCGTTTGGATTGGTATAATTCGTAAAAACGCCGGTCTGTGGATCCAATCTGGCCAGCCCTTTGTTGGTACTCAGCCAAAGGTATCCTTTCGGATCTTCTACTATGCCGTGTATGGTATTGTTGGGAAGCCCGGATTCGGTAGTATAATTAATATACTCCAGCCTCTTTTCTCCTACTTCCGTAATCCGGCAAAGTCCGAAACTCGTACCCAACCACAAATTGTCATGGCTGTCACGGTATACAACCAGTATGTCATTTACCAGTTGATTCTCTCCGTTTGTAAGTTTATACCCTGTTTTTTCTTCTGTTTCCGGATTAAACCGTACCAATCCTTCTCCTCTGCTGGCAACCCATAAAATAGAATCGTTTTCAAACTCAATGTCATACACCACATTGTCTGTTTGAAAAACCTGTAGTTATCAATCTTTTCTATTTGTGGAATACCTTTATTGAACCCCAGTTTCAGACGGTATAGCCCCGCTCCTGAACTGGTTACCCACAATGTATTGGCATTCTGTTCTATAGCAGAACAAAGATGATGCATAGGGGCACTTCCGGCTGGTTGTTGTAACTTATGAATTCGTTTGTCTGAATAAGAATAATAATTAACACCTGGCCCGCTGCTTATAATCCACGATAAATTATGCCTGCTTTCCGTGACATTATAGACCGAATTATCGGCAAGAGAAGAGTTTTGGATATGAAAATGATCTACTTCTTTTCCGGGGAGAGGTTCATCCGGATTATAATCAGGAATCCGGAAAAGTCCATCACCTTTTGTCCCAATCCATAAATTGTTGTGCGAATCCAGAGATACAGAGCGTATAGGTACTTTGGTCTGGGGATAAAATTCGTATAACATAGAGGAGCGTATCGTATACTCTTCTTCAGAATAAATATAGACCCCGTATCCATCGGTTCCTATCAATACAATTTGCTGGATAGGATCGTAATCCATACAAAAAACACCATAATTGAGGGTTGTACGTTCAATATGTGGTTTCCTGCCGGAATCAGAATTACGTCTTATTATTTTGACTCCATCGTTAATAAAAGCGATAAAAATATCATCGCCGGCAATCAGGGCATCCCTCATATTTTCCTTAGGTGGTACCTCCTGACTGATATTCATTACAAACTCTTTGATCCCGGTATTGATATCAAGCGTATACAGGTCGGACCGGGTATCTACAAAAACCACATCAGTACCTTTTTCGAAAGCCCATTTAACAGGCAGGTTGATTTCGTAATCCATTAACCGGTAAGTATCGGTTATCATACCCTCTTCTTTTGTTATCTTATACCGCATAATCTGCCCCAGCGAACTAAATACCCAGATAATATCATCTTTGCAGATGGAGAAACACTGGGTTCGGTTTGCCACTACTCCCGGGGTTGGTATTTTATGGAACTGCGAATTGATTTTATTATATACAGTAACCGAATCGTTTTCAGAAAGTATGAAAAAAGTACCGTCCGGGCTTTTAGCCTGGCAATACACCGTTCTTATATCCGGATGATTTTCGAATGTACCGGCCTGTGAATCGAATAAGCAGAGCCCATGGTTTGTCCTCAGCCACAGCATGCCGGGATCGGTTTCGGTAATGTGCCGGATTACATTACCCGGCAACGAATTATTCCGTCCGTCCGGTAAATAACTTTTCACCGACGATCCGTCATACCGGTTAAGGCCATCATATGTAGCAAACCACATAAATCCGTAACTATCCATTGTTACAAATCTTACTGCGCTTGAGGAAAGTCCATCACGGGATGATATCTGTTGAATATTATATGCATACCCTGTAAAAGGGAAGGATAGGGTAAAGAGTACAATTGCCGTCAGAAAAGAGAGTTTGTTCATTCTAAGCATAAATATATTGTTTATACAAATAAAGTGTACCCCGAGCCTTCAATTTGTATGCATATCTGCCATTATAGTGTGTTTTTTTGCCATATCCTATTTTGAAACAACTAATGCCGGAATGTGGACTTTGAGCCATAGGGACTTCTCTATATTTGCAGCAGGCAGATAGTCTGATCTACTCTTAAAAGTTTTAGTTAAAACAATTTTATTATCATGAAAAACTATTATTATTTATGAAAAAAATCGAGTAAAGAAACAGATTAAAAAGTTTCTGGTGTTAACCGTAGCTGTTACTTTATCCCTGACAGCGAATGTTGTGTTTGCGCAAACGCCTCAGCAGGCAGGTGTTATTTCGGGTGTAATTACCTCGGGTTGTGAACCTGTAATTGGTGCTGTTGTGGCGGTAAAAGGCACAACAATAGGTACAATAACCGATTTGGACGGACAGTATACGATCCAGGCCGGTAGTAATGATATACTGGTATTCTCGTCTCTGGGTTATACAACACAGGAAATTCCGGTAGGTGAAAAAACAAGGATCGATGTTTTACTGCAAGACAGTTTTGTAAGTCTGGAAACTGTTGTGGTAGTAGGGTATGGTACCCGTAAAAAATCCGACCTGACAGGAGCCGTGAATGTGATAGGCGAACAAACCATCCGCAACACGCCTGCCGCGAATATCGGAATGGCTCTGCAGGGAGCCGGAGCAGGTCTGAACATTGTTCGTAGCGGAGGTTCCAACCATCCGGCACATACTCCCGAAATTCGTATCCGCGGAGCCCGTTCAATCGCTGCCGGCAACGATCCGCTATTGATCGTAGATGGTATTCCTTTTGATTTAGACATGATGAACAATATCTCGCCAGAAGACATTACATCGGTTTCTGTTCTAAAAGATGCTTCATCAACTGCAATTTACGGTTCGCGTGGTGCCAATGGAGTTATACTAATAACAACCAAACGTGGAATGGAATCGTCTAAAGCGGTTGTAAGTTACAATGGATATGTAGGTTTTAGTAAACCGTTAGGGTACTACGATGTAATGAATGCGGAAGAGTATATGCAACTCCGTAAATGGTCTATGTATAACCGGTATAAAAATGCGGAGAATTATACCGGACTTGACGATCCGAGAGTATTACAAAAAGTATTCGAAGGGGGGCTTGATGGTGAAATAGAAGGCTATGAAAGAGGTGTAGATACCGATTGGCAAAGAGAACTTTATGATAGAGATCCTTTGGTAACCAATCATCAGATAAGCCTGGCAGGCGGAAACAAAAATACCCAGTATGCCGCATCACTGGGATATTATGAATCAACAGGTATATATGAACTGCAGGGCATGGAGCGTACAACTTTGAAAATGACTGTAGACCATACCATAAACAAATATATAAAACTCGGGCTTAGTTCGTTAAACACTTATTATATCAGCAGGGGAGAAAGTATGAATCCGATGAGTGATGCCCTCAGGCTCAGTCCGCTTCTCTCCACACATTTAGACGATGGCTCCATACGGGAAAAAGTACATCCCAATGACCAGATGAGCAATCCGTTAATGGACCTCCGGGAAGGTGCGATTCAGGACGACCGTAAAAGATTATCCACCTTTACAACAGCGTATGTAGAAGTAGACTTTACACATGGTTTCAAATACAGGCTCAATGCGGGTATGCAATTATCATCCACCACATTGCAGCGTTACTACCAGCAGGGAACCACCAAACGCCGCCAGGCAGCCAACCAGGGTTCTAACGAATCTACTTCTGTTAAAGATTATACCATTGAGAATCTGTTAACGTATGATAAGAAAGTAGGAAAACATACTTTCAATGGGATGGCTATGTTCAGTGCAGAAGAAAGAGTCTCTCAAAAATTTGCAATGGAATATGAAAACGTACCTACCAACCAGGTCGGATATTATAATCCCGGTACAGCCGAAAACCATAAAGGAAGCGGAAGTTTCAATAAATGGAGTATGCTCTCGTATATGGGACGGCTCAACTACGATTACGACCAGCGGTATTACTTAACAGCCACATTTCGTGCAGATGGATCATCCCGTTTGGCAGAAGGCAATAAATGGTAATCTTTCCCTTCTGTGGCTTTAGCGTGGAACATAGGGAATGAAGAGTTTATGAGTTCAACTACCGATATATTATCGCAGTTGAAACTAAGGCTTAGTTATGGAGAAGTAGGAAATACCAATGTAAACCCTTACGATACCATGGGAAATATGAGTAGTAACAAATACATTTTCGGTAGCCAGGGTGTACTCGGATATTATCCGACAGCCGCATCTAACAGTGATCTTAAATGGGAACGTACTGCCAGTTATAACTTCGGATTGGATTATGGGTTCCTGCATAACCGTATTTCGGGTTCTGTTGAAGTGTATAAACAATACTCTAATAACCTGATGATGAACTTTACCCCTCCGGCAACAAGTGGTGTCAGTACGGCCATTCCTTACAATGTAGGGAAAACAGAAAACGTAGGGTTTGAATTTAATGTCCGTATGCATGTTTTTGATGGAGATGGAAAAAATAAATTCCAGTGGACTTCCGATTTTAATCTCTTCCTCAACAGAAACAAGGTTGTACAGCTTACCGAAGGAGTTAATGAATTGATCTCCGATAACCTTTTTGCAGGGCATACGCTGGGATCTTTTTATGAATATGTAGGGTTAGGTATCTGGCAGGATACGGCGGAAGACAGGGCACTTGCTGAAAGTTACGGATTACAGACTTCGGGCGATGATTCGGTAATAGGAACCATTAAAATTGCAGATATCAGCGGGCCGGATGGCGAACCTGACGGGGTTCTTAACGATTACGACAGAAAAGTAGTGGGAAGTCCACAGGCTAATTTTGAAGGTGGATGGACGAATACACTGGCATACAAAAACTTTGACTTTACTGTAGTTATGAATTTCCGTCAGGGTGGTTTGTTCCGGTCTGAACTTTATCAGGGGTCTACCAACTCACTGATGGGTGGTTATGTTAACAATATCAATGTAGATTATTGGACTCCGGAAAATACAGACGCCCGCTGGCCGGCACCTAACAACCGGGTTCAGACTATACCTTATAAAGGAACTCTGACGTTGTTCAACGCATCTTACCTGAAAATACGCACACTGATATTGGGGTATACTTTACCTGATAATGTACTTAATGTGATAGGTATTAGTAAGGCCCGTGTCTATGCTACAGCAACCAATCCTTTTACACTCTTCTCGGAGTATGTAAATAAGTACAACGGACTTGATCCGGAAACCAACCGTCAGGTAGATGTCGCAGGCCTCCCGTCCTGGCAAATGTTATTCGGTATTAATATAACTTTCTAAATACGACATACAAATGAAAAAAATAATATATTTATTGATATGCCTTCCGCTGTTTTTATGTATGGCATGTTCTGATTTCCTGACAGAGGAAAATCATTCAAAAATGACACCCGAGTCGTTTGGTACGGCACAGGGTTTCGAACTGGGGTTAAATGGTGTATACGGAGGAATGAGGAAATTTTACGGCCCTGAAAATGCTATTCACCTGATTACTGTAACCGGAACAGACGAATTCTATAGCCGCAATTCGGGTGATATTTATGATTTTGGCAATTATACGACAAATTATAAACCCAATTCCGAATATATCTATGATTATTGGACAGATTCGTATACACTGATCAATACCTGCAATGGGCTTGTCCATTTTGGTGAAGACATGACCGATATCACCGAAGAGAAAAAGATAACCATGCTGGCTGAAGCCCGTTTTTTCAGGGCGTTGCTTTATTTCCGGCTGGTACAGTTTTATGGAGATGTAACATTAAACCGTGCCTATAATGATGCCATTGTAAAGACTGCGAAACGCGACCCGATAGCAGATGTATATGAGTTTGTTATTGAAGATTTACTGTATTGTACGGCCTCTGGGTATTTACCGGTCGGACCGAAGGATACGGACCCCGGACGTGTAACCCAGGCGTTAGCCCGGCATTTGCTCGCAAAGGTCTTTCTGACACGGGGATGGAGCAGCGCAGCCAAATCCTCCGATTTTCAGGATGCATACGACATAGCTTCAACTCTCATCAGGGAGCAGGATGTAACAGGTGTCAGGCTGATGGAAAAGTATGAAGATATACATAAACCGGGCAATGAAGATAATCAGGAAGTACTCTTTAATGTACAGATGACCGAGGATGCGATTTATGGAGTACCGGAAAAAGATGATGGAATGAACCGTCTTGCCCACTTTTTTGTAGGGGGTTATTTCAACTTCAACGGTAGTGGAAATGTGCAACAGATAGAAGACGGACGTGTTTACGCACGGTATCACGGAACGAACTGGCTGTATAATGAGGCTTTCGGAGATATAGATAAAGATTCACGTTATTACGGTTCTTTCCAGAGTGAGTGGACTGCTCCGGTTGATTTCGAGAATAAAGAACAGGAGTTCTGGGTTGGCGAAAATCAATACTCTGTCTTCAGAAGTGGAAAACAGGGTGAGCTTGCCGGATACTTGCCGGGTAAGAATTTGACTAAGGAGGAAATTGAGACTCCGAATTTCTATGTAATTACACCGGAAAACTATACGGATCCTTCGTTCCCGACCATGAAAAAGTTTCTGGATCCTAACCGTACCAATCTTTCGTTCGACTCCCGGCGTTCCATTATCGTGTACCGTTTGGCTGAAACCTATCTGATTGCTGCCGAAGCCGCTTTCAAACTGGGTAATAATTCTACAACCAACGGAGCTGCCTATTATATTAACGAACTTCGTAAAAGAGCGGCAACGAAAGAGGAATACATCAGCGACCTGATGATTACCGAAGCAGATGTAACCATTGATTATATTCTGGATGAACGGACACGCGAACTTTGTGGGGAACAGTTGCGCTGGCTTGACCTGGTACGTACACAAAAACTGGTTGAACGGGTACGGAAGTATGGTTACTTCACGAATAAATGGTTGAATCATACGTTACCGCAGGATAATATACAGGATTACCATATCTTACGGCCGATTCCACAAAAACAAATAGAGTCGGTAATAGTAGGCGATCCCTATCCGCAACAACCCAATGGGTGGGATAGTTTGTAAAAACCCCTTAACCCCATAACCCCTAAAGGGGGGATTTGTTCCCCGGCTTGATTGCAGGACTTTTGTTGGGCGTAGCATCTTCGCTACGCCTCTATTAAAAGTGAGGCTCCAGCCTCCCATGAGCCAAGAGGCTCATCTTTTCACAAGGGCGTAGCAAAGACGCTACGCCTAACAAATGGAATAAAACAAAATAATAAATAAAATGCAATGAGGTTTTTTAATAAGTATTTGATTGTTGGTTTTATCATTCTGATAGGTTGCGGGCCGGCGTTTGGGCAGGGACGCGACTATCTCTTTTCTTTAAAATCCGGCATGGGGCATGGTGGTAATGCACTATGGCTGATGCAAAAGGCAGGAGATGTTGCCGAAAGGCCGGAAGATGTTTCCCGGCCGGGATATGTTACCAGAGGATGGACGGAAGCCATTGTGCCCGGAACCGTTCTCAACTCGCTGGTGGCACAGGATGTTTATCCGGAACCTTATTTCGGGTTAAACAATAAAATAACTAGTGGATTAATTCCGGATTTAAGTACTGTGGGACGCGATTTCTACACCTATTGGTTCCGTACGGAGTTTGACGGACCCGAACGGGAGGAAAATGAACATATATGGATGCAGGTAGACGGTGTAAACTACCGGGCTGAATTCTGGCTCAACGGAAAATTAGTGGGTAATATAGCCGGTATGTTCCGCCAGGAATTCATTGATGTAACAGATTATATCAACTCCGGTAGTAAAAATGTGCTTGCTGTAAAAGTGTATCCGGTAGATGAACCGGGTGGCCCACGCGAAGGTGTTTCCAAATCGTGGGGCGCTTTAGGAGAATTCCGTAACGGTGGTAACGGAGAGATCGGAAAAAATACGACTATGCTTATGACTGTAGGGTGGGATTTTACTTTTCTGGATGGCATCCGCGACCGCAATACAGGTATATGGAAAAATATCAGCTTCTTTAAGACAGGAGTCGTTTCGCTTAACCATCCGTTTGTGAAGAGCGACCTGCGCAAACCCGGTTACGATCATTCACGCCAGACAGTGAGTGTAGACCTGCACAATCCCGGCTTCCGGACGCAAAAGGTAAAAGTAAAAGGTGAAATAGTAGGGGAGGGGATCACTTTCGAAAAGGAGGTGGAAATTTTACGGGGACTGACACAAACAGTAGAATTTAATGCTTCGGATTTTCCACAGTTGGCCATGGATAACCCACGCCTGTGGTGGCCGGTTAATAAAGGGCCGCAGGACTTGTATACACTTTCGGTCAAAGCGGAAGTAAATGGTGTAGTATCAGATTCTATCGTTACCCGTTTTGGTATCCGGGAAATAACGTCCGTAACAAATACACCGGATCGCTCACGCACATTTAAAGTAAACGGGAAAGACCTCTTTATTAAAGGAACCAACTGGTTACCCGAAAATATGTTACGTATGTCTGACGAACGTACTTATGCCGAACTGCGTTACAGTGCGCAATCGGGTGTTAACCTGATCCGTTTCTGGGGAGGGGGTATCACCGAATCAGACTACTTTTTTGATCTGTGTGATGAACTGGGCATATTAGTCTGGAAAGAGTTCTGGATGACAGGCGACACCAAACATCCTATTGACCGTGGATTGCACCTGCAAAATGCGGAATCGGCAGTAAAACGCATCCGCAATCATCCTTCGCTGGCTTACTATATATGTTCAAACGAATCGACCGAAATGTCCGGTATAGAAGAATTACTTGAGCGTATAGACGGCACACGTGGCTACCAGATGGAATCCGAATGTTGCGGAATTCATGACGGTAGCCCCTATAAAACAGTTAATCCGATGCGCCATTACGAGAATACCGCTTCCGACCGTGGAAGCCGTGTGGACGGATTCAACCCTGAATATGGTGCGCCTTGCCTTCCTACAGTTGAATGCCTGCGCGAAATGATGCCCGAAAAAGACCTGTGGCCCATTAATACGGAAGTATGGGATTACAGCGATGGGAACGGATTTCATCAGATGTCATCCCTGTATGTAGATCTGGTAAATGAATACGGCCAACCGGAAAGCATAGAAGAATTTGCGATGAAAGGACAATTTGTGGGTGCGATGAACTATAAAAGCATCTGGGAAATATGGAATTATAATAAACTGAATTACGGCGACCGTTATACTTCAGGATTCCTTTTCTGGTATCACAATTCTCCCATCCGTCAGGTTTGCGGACGTATGTGGGATTGGTCGCTCGAACCGACTGCGGCACTCTATGCAGCAGCCAATGCATGCGAACCTTTGCATCCTCAATTCGATTACCTGAAAAATACTGTTTCTGTAGTAAACGATTACTATCAGGCATTTTCCGGTTATAAAGTAATTGCTGAGGTGTTTGATATCAACTCAAAACAGGTATGGAAAAAACAGGCATCTGTTGATCTTCCCGAAGATGGAGTCGTAAACGATGTATTTACAATTGATTTTCCTGCAACTATATCGCCTGTACATTTTATCAAACTACGTCTGTTGGATAATACCGGAAAAGAAGTAGGTAGTAATTTCTACTGGCGTTCAACAAGTGTATACGAAGGAATGAACTCGATGACAGGACCGGCTACGGCAGGTTTTCAGGGTATCAAAGACCTGGCTCCGGCCAGTGTGTCCATGAAATATAAAACCCGTAACGAACAGGGAAAACATTATATTGACATTGAACTGAAAAACACAAATCGTTCGATTGCCTTCTTTACCCAATTGCAATGGCTTGATTTTGAGGGAAAACCGGTGCGTCCGTCGTACTATACCGATAATTTCTTCAATATGATGCCGGGAGAGAGCCGCAGTATAACAATCGAAACGGATCAAAAGAACTTGCCGGCAGGAAATTACTCTTTGATTCTGAAAGGTTATAATGTTAATCAGGCAAAAAGAATTATCTTAGTAAAGTGAAAAAATAATACCATGGAAAGAAGAAATTTTTTACGCAATGCGGGTATGTTGGGATTGGCAGCAGTTGCAACTAACTCTCTTTCGGCCGTAGAAGCCGTACCTTCACAAATCAGTTCGCGGAAAGCGGGCATAAAAGTAGACGACCAATGGGATATTATAGTAGTAGGAGGTGGCCCTGCCGGATGTGCAGCGGCTACCGCTGCTGCGCGCGAAGGAGCAAAAGTATTACTAATAGAAGGAACCGGAGCATTGGGGGGAATGGGTACATCCGGCCTGTTAAATGCCTGGTGCCCTTTTACCGATAAAGAAAAAATTATTTACAAAGGAATCGCGGAAAAAGTATTTCTGGAATCGATGAAAGGAGTGCCCCATGTAAAAGGATACGACTGGGTCCCGATCAACACAGAATATCTGAAAGTCGTGTACGACGATCTGGTATTATCCGAAGGAGTATCCGTATTGTTTTTTACCACTATGGCTGCTGTGGAAATGAAACAGAATGGGGTAGTAGATGCGATTGTTGTAGCTAATAAAGCAGGCCTGACAGCCTACAAAGCGAAACTGTTTATTGACTGTACCGGCGACGGAGACCTGGCTACGTGGGCCGGGGCAAAATTTGAAACCGGCGACGATAAAGGAGATGTACAGGAAGGCACGCTTTGTTTTGCGTTGTCGAATGTGGACCCGTACGAATTTTCACTGATCGGAAGTGTACATTCCAACCGGAAAGATGGACCTATCTACAAAATGCTTGAGTCGGGTAAATATAACCTGATTAAAGATAATCATATCAATGATAAATATGCCGGACCCGGATATCTGATGTTTAATGCCGGACATGTTACGGTAAACAGTACCGATCCGGCTTCTCTTTCGTCGGCCATGATAACAGGACGTAAAATAGCCCAGCAGTTTCAGGAAGGATTGGCAGAGTACGAACCGAAAGTATTTGCTGCCTCGTACCTGGCAAGCACCGCTTCCCTGATGGGTATCCGGGAGAGCCGACGGATTAAATGCGATTATACCTTTACAATTGATGATTGGTTGGCACGCCGGGAGTTTGAAGATGGCATCGGACGTAACAATTATTATATAGATGTACATAAAAGGGATGCAAAAGAATTTCACCGGTATGGAAAAGGTGAATCCCACAGTATTCCTTTCCGTAGCCTCCTCCCGGTAGGATTGAAAAATGTATTTGTAGCCGGACGTTGTATTTCTACCGATCATTATGCACACGGCAGCCTCCGGGTAATGCCTCCCTGCCTGGTGACAGGCGAGGCTGTAGGAGTAGCCGCCGGGCAGATAGTAAAGTCGCGCACTCCCGATATTCATTCTGTAGACATACCCAAATTAAGAACCCGCCTGAAAGAGGTGGGACAGTTACTCTAAAATTATAGTGCCATGAAACAAAAATTAGTTGTATTCTTATTGCTGCCGTTTCAGTTCTTGTTGGCCCGGACAAATTTGTTGAACGATTTTCCTGAAGGATTTACACCTGAAGAGGTTGGTAAACGTTTGGCTTACCATTTTGTGGATGACAGGCATGAACTATATGCCGGCAGATACATCCATTATGCGGAAGTATGTACCTGGACCGGCTCGTTCGATTACGCTTTAATGACAAAAGATCAGGAGTTGGTTACTCTTCTGCAAAATAAATTTGAACCTTTCTTTACAAGTGAAAAGGCGTTACTGCCTCCTATGAACCATATTGATTATAACATGTTTGGAGGGTTAGCCTTACGACTTTACCAAATAACAAAAGATAAACGGTATCTGGATATGGGTATGGAATATGCCGATACCAAGTGGACTGTACCGGAGAATGCAAAACCGGAAGAAAAAGCCTGGGCAGAGAAAGGTTATTCCTGGCAAACCCGTTTATGGATTGATGATATGTATATGATTACTACCGTACAGGCAGAAGCGTATAAAGTGACCGGAGACTCTAAGTATATTGACCGTGCGGCCAAAGAGATGGTACTTTATCTGGATGAGATACAACGGCCCAATGGACTGTTCTATCATGCACCTGATGTGCCTTACTATTGGGGACGTGGAGACGGTTGGATGGCGGTAGGCATGGCGGATCTGCTTCGCAACCTGCCGGAAAACCATAAAGACCGCCCCCGTATTATGAAAGGTTATCTGACAATGATGGAAAACCTGAAAAAATACCAACGTCCGGATGGCATATGGGGCCAGTTAATTGACGAACCTGATTCATGGGCAGAAACATCAGGTTCGGCCATGTTTACCTATGCATTTATTGTCGGGGTCAAACAGGGTTGGCTAAATGCAAATGAATATGCTCCGGCAGCACGAAAAGCATGGTTAGCTTTGATTCCTTATATCGATGAGCGCAACAACGTAACCGAAGTGTGCATCGGCACAGGTAAAAAGAACGATAAACAGTACTACTATGACCGTCCCCGCCTTGCCGGCGATTTCCACGGACAGGCCCCTTATCTGTGGTGTGCTGTTGCTTTGATGGAATAAATAGCATAATCAAAATCATAAGGCCAGTGGTTCTGTAAAAAAGGGTGCATCCTTTTTGTAAAAAGGGTGCACCCTTTTGTTTTAAACCACCGGTGGTATGACTTTTAAACCTGGGAATACTCCATTGGAGACAGGAATGTGGAGGTGTTATTGGTGGCGGTATGTGCATATTCGGGACGGTCGCGCATAGCATGCCAATCGGGATGCTTTGAAAACTCTCCCCATACTTTATGGCGGGTATCTTCATCCACATACCAGGTCAGGTATATCAAAGCCGGCATATTAGGGCCAGCTTTGATATCACCGTAACAGACAGGATTAATTCCCACTTTATCAAATAAATCAATTTCTTCTACATTGAACATGCGAACTTTACGGCGATTGGCCTCTTCGTTGGGGCTATGGTAGAAACGGAATTCAAAGAGGGTCCGGCTTTTATGGGGCATAATCAATTGTGGTATCCGGTCAAATGCTTCGCAGATATAGGTGTCAAATTCAGAATAAACAGGTTGTGGTGCTGTTTGCCCGTAAAAAGAGCGGGATTGTTCTACAAAAACAGGGTCTTCCCATAATTTATCCTGTACATCCCGTAGTGCTTCCCAGGATGAATACACAAAAAGATAATACCGTTTTTTATTTTTATCTTCCTTTTTGTAAGGCCGGAAAGCACCGACTTTTACCCCCTGACGGTTGTAGGCCGGAATAAGAACATCCCGGTAAAAAGTATCTAATAAATCTCCTTTATCCGTAAGTGTATAGATTTTCCATTCATAAAACTCTTTTGACTTTCCTGCCATTCTTTGTTTGGCAGCCAGACTATTCACGGTGGGCAGAGCCGCAAGGGCTAGGCCTGTTTTTAGAAAATTCCTTCTTCGCATGTTTTTATGGTTATTAGAGTTTATCCATCCAAAAGTATGGTATATTCTCTAAAAAAGCAAATTCACCTATGTTTGTCTCAAAAGGGCAACCAGAAGAAAAAAGAGCAAAAAAGGATCTGTTTTAGTGCTGTTATCACCCGTTCCCCCCGTTTTTTGATCTTACCGGGAATTGCCCTGAATGAAGATTAAATGTTTATCTCAGTGTCAGCGAAAATAAAAAATAGAAATCAAAATGATAACGATATCCGGTTTAGGATGTTATTGGGTATTATAATCAACGGAAATGAATTTGAAAAATATCCCAACCTTTATAGAAATCGCTTGTTTTTAATATAATAGAAATAACAATTTAATCATCTTCAAAATTACAGGGTATGAAGAACTCAAAAGAAATGCATGCACTTATAAAAAAACAGGGAACCAATCAATTGGATGATCTCACCCTGGGACTTGTCAATGCCATGAAATACAGCAATTCGGATATACTTTATCCTGATTTTGGCGAAGTGAAACCCGGTGAAGGCGTAGAAGCTGAATGGTTCTACGATGTATACAGGGGAACGAATAATTTTTCGGAACTAACAGCCGTCCATCAGTATATATCGCAGGAAGCTCTTTTTGATGATATAGGAGAACTAATGATGGGAATTGCATTGGTAGAGATGAAACACATGGATAAACTGGGCGATTTTATATTAGCATTAAAAGGGGAAGTAACACAGCCATATGATACCCAATGCGTATCTTATGGAAAAACTGCACATGAAGCCGTGCAGTTAGGCATTGATTCCGAAACCAGCACCATTGCCGAATATAATAAAATACTAAATAAAGTAAGAGAACTCCCTGAAAATAAAACAACTGTTGTAACTATCCAGCTATTATCTAAATTAATAGCAGATGAAACACATCATATATCCCTTTTCCGGCAGTGGCTGAAAGAACATCCGGAGTCCAAAAAATAAAGTCAATCTGTTTAAAACAGCCGGAGAAGATACCTTATCCTTCTCCGGCTATTTCTTATAATCAGAGTTTTCTCTCTTCTTTTTTTACCTCTTTTTTCTCCTTCTCTACATTTTTTATTTCATCTTTCAACTCATCTTTTTCAGCACCTTTTCTCAGGTGTTTCTCTTCTTTTTTCAAAGCCTTTTCTTTATCGTCCAGACTTTTTTCTTTCGCTTTCAGACGGTCTTTTTCTGTCTTGTTAGTATCTTTAGAATCTTTCTTCAGACGGTCTTTTTCTTCTCTTTCGTCATTTCTTTCTTCTCTGTTTTCTACTCTCTTTTCACGTTCCGTTTTCTTTACTTCCTGTGCAAAGGCAGTACCGCTACAAAGGATACTCATCATCAGTAATCCGGAAAAAAATATCTTTTTCATATCAATTGTTTTTTAATTATTATCAAACAAATGGGTAGGATCTACCCACGTAGTTTTAATCAACTTATAAAACAAAAGAATAACCCAATGTTCAAAACAACTCCGGTGTGCCGATGTTTTTTAAGATAAAGTATAGTTTAGGGTAAGATTTTAACAGAGTATAACCGCACTGTGGCATCTATACGCAACCGGCTTAATTCAATCTATTGGGGTATCAGAAATAAGCATTAACTATTTACAAGAAACGATAATAAGTATCTGATTCTTTGAACAATGACTTTTCCTATATGTTAAAGAGAGAAGTAATTTAAAACTATCGGAAGATGAAAAATATAAAAAAAATATATGCGTTTATTGCTTGTATGATGCTGATAGGCAGTTTAAATCTTACTGCCACAAATACCAAAGCAGATGTTACTATTAATTATGAGGATTTTTACAATGCTCTTTCACCGTATGGTAGCTGGATAAATTATCCGGGATATGGGAATGTTTGGCATCCTAACGTGGCTGATTTCAGACCTTATGCGACGAATGGTTATTGGGAAAATACGGATGAAGGTTTGTACTGGGAGTCTGGTTATGAGTGGGGATGGGCGCCATTCCACTATGGTAGCTGGGATTATGACGACCAATATGGTTGGTTGTGGATTCCCGGATATGACTGGGCGCCTGCATGGGTAACATGGGGCAAATATAACGATAATTATGCATGGGCACCTATCGGCCCGGGTATTGACCTGGCGGTTAATGGATGGGATAACTGGCGGCCAGACCATGATTATTATTGGAATATGGTTCCTAAAAACAACATTACAGACCATAATATAAGCAGCCATTTAATAGCAGAAAATGATATCCGGAACAATGCTTCCAGGATCTCGCTGCTAAATAATTTCCAACATAATACGGCAAACCATTATTATTCGGTAGGGCCTGATAACCATGCCGTATCCGGTGCAATTGGAAAAAATGTAACACCTGTACGATTGACAGATGCGGATCGTCAGCCGGAAATGCGGGCAACAAATACGGCAAGGTCTGTAACACCGGTTGGTCTGAATGCAAATAGTGAAAAACAGGTTTACCGTCCGCAGGTAACCCGTCCGCAGGAAACCAACAATCAAACCATACCGGTTCGTACAATAGATGCAGCTAATAGTAATCCATTACGTGCAAACGAGGGATGGCCACAGGCTGATTTCAACCGTCAGCGTAGTAATATTGAAAGTCTGCCTACCCGTGAAGCCCCTATGCATGACTTCGGTCCGGCCGGTAGAAGTATGCGTGAAAGCGGTATGGGTGGCGGTATACATGGCGGTGGTGGCCATAGATAAGAGCCGTTTGGAGTGTAAAATAGTTCATTAAAAGATAACGAATATGTTTAAAGATAAAGTAGCTATTGTAACCGGAGGAGGTTCCGGTTTCGGACGTGCCATGTCACAGCTTTATGCTGAAAAAGGAGCTAAAGTACTGGTGGCAGATGTTACTGAACAACAGGCACAGGAAACAGTTGATTTGATAAAAAAAAGCAGGCGGAGAAGCGTTGTTTGTAAAGACGGATGTTTCTAATCCGGCAGATTGTGAGAATCTGGTAAAACAGGCCGTGCAGAAGTATGGCAAACTGGATATTGCTTTTAATAACGCAGGAATCGGAGGAGATACCGCTCCCATCGGAGAGTATTCAATTGACGCATGGAATAAAATTATTGCAATCAACCTGTCGGGTGTATTCTATGGTATGCATTATCAAATCCCTCAAATGCTTAAGAATGGAGGGGGTGTGATTGTCAATATGTCGTCCGTACTGGGTAAAGTAGGACTTGCCGGAGCCAGTGGATATGTAGCCGCCAAACATGGTGTGGTAGGACTTACTCAAAACGTTGCACTTGAATACGGGCAACAGGGCATCCGGGCTAATTGTATAGGGCCGGGCTGGGTGGATACACATCTCACACATGGTATGACACAACAAAAAGCAGCGGATGAAATGATGATCAATGTAAGTCCGATGAAACGGCTGGGTAAAATAGAAGAAATCGTAGACCTTGTATTATGGCTCAGCAGTGACCGTGCTTCTTTCTGTAACGGTGCTTATTATCCGGTGGATGGAGGTACGTTAGCGGGATAATTTATCGGGGAAAACCTTCATAGGTATTAAAAAGGGGTTATCGAAGATTAGATAGCCCCTTTACCATTTAATTAAAGTTAGAATATTTTCATTTAGAAATTGTATATCAATCCCATCGTAACATTATCCAGGTTAAAACCAAAATTCAAATCATTGTATTTCGTTTTCGGATGCGTTTTAAGAGTAGTATGATTATATCCGAAATTACCAAAAGTGGTCAATAAAGAAAAACCGTTGCCAATATTTATCATGGCCCCGGGTTTAATCCCAACAAAGAATTCAGTTAATGTAGAACCGGCTGATTTACCGAATTTAGTACCCACTCCACCATCTACAAACAGTGAACCGATAGTACCATTCAGAAAAGTGTAGCGCACAAAAGGATTAATTACCACATCATGTCCTTTGCTTTTTGATTCCATGCCGTCATCAACGCTTTTAACTTTGGTATGTTCATAACCGGCTCTTATCGCAATAGCAAATCTTTCCGACACAAAAACCCCTAACTCCGGCAGAATGTCAATATTGGTCTGCTTCGTATTTGTTCCGGTTCCGTCCAGTTTGTTTTCGCTGTGAGAAACTCCCAGACTTCCACCAATCCACATCGTACGTTCCTGGGCTAATACAGAGGTCATGGTCACTAAAGTCATTGCAAATGTAAAAACAACTCTTTTCATACTTTTTTTGTTTTGTATTATTTGATAGTAAAAAATAAATGTTGATTATATTAATAAAAACAAAAATTAAAAGAAATTGTTCGTCAAAAGAGACTCCGCATCATGCACAACCGCACAGCATCATCCACACTCACACGGCTAATAAATCTTCTTTTCTGCTCTTCACGCGAAACATTCCTTTCATGAGCATTTAAACAACCCTTTACCAATACATGTTTAAATAACCGGAAAAGAATAGAAGTATGGATAAATCAGAAAATAATAAACCGGGTTTCTGGACACTGGCAATCCCGGCGGCCCTGAGTCAGATAACCGCTACGGCCGAAGGACTTATAACAGAAGAAGCCACCAAACGACTTACACAATACGGGTCAAACACCCTGAACGCCCAAAAGCAGCAAACCGCTCTGGGACTATTCTTCAGCCAGTTTAAAAGTCCTGTAACTATGATTCTCCTCTTTGCTGCTATCCTCTCTTTCTTTTTGTAGGACCATATAGACGCTATGATTATACTGGTTATCATCCTGTTTAGTACCCTGCTTGGTTTCTGGCAGGAAAGAACCGCCGGAAATGCTGTGGCCCGGCTATTGGAACTAATTCATATCACCTGTACAGTCATACGCGATAAAGAAAAAAAAGAAATACCTATCGAAGAAGTAGTGCCGGGTGACATTATCAACCTGAGTGCCGGAGATGTCATTCCGGCAGATTCCCTTATAATCAGCGAAGACGAACTATTCATAGACGAAGCCAGCTTTACGGGAGAAACCTTTCCGGTAGAAAAACAAGCAGGTGTACTACCGGAGCAAACCCCGTTAGGCAAACGCACCAACTCCTTGTTCATGGGTTCGCACGTAGTGAGTGGAACAGGCACAGCCCTTGTCATGGCTACCGGTATGAACACTGAATTCGGACATATCAGCCAAAGCATCACCCGCAAAGCTCCCCTTACCGACTTCGAAAGAGGCGTTAAACGGTTTGGTTATCTCCTGATGGAGATAACTCTCGTCATGGTAATCCTGATTTTCGGAATCAATGTCATGCTACACAAACCTATACTCGACTCTCTCTTATTCACACTTGCCATAGCTGTAGGACTCACCCCCAGTTACTTCCTGTGATTATAACCGTCAACCTTGCACAGGGAGCCAAAAAAATGGCACAGAAAAAAGTCGTCGTCAAACGCCTGAACTCCATAGAAAACTTCGGTAATATGAACGTCATGTGTTCCGATAAAACAGGCACACTTACAAAAGGGAAAATCATTGCAAACAAAGCCATAGACTACAAAGGCAACGAAACTCCCGGCACCATGTTACTGGCAAAAATAAACGCAGCCTTTCAGCAAGGATTTAAAAACCCCATTGATTTAGCCCTTAATGAAGTAAACTCAATAAAAATAGAAAACTATACACGGGTAGACGAAATACCCTACGATTTTATACGCAAACGGTTAAGCCTGCTTGTCAAAAATCAGTCCGGCACCCAACTAATTACCAAAGGAGCCGTATCCGGCATCCTGCAGGTATGCACACAGGCAATAGATAAAGACGGTAATGTAGTACCCATTGCACAGGCAACAGATACCATTCAAAAGCTTTACGAGCAGTTAAGCGGACAAGGCTACCGTACTTTAGGCGTAGCTACAAAAGAAATGACCGGAACGACAACAATCACTCCCGCCGACGAAGCCAACATGACCTTTGCCGGATTCGTTACCCTCTCAGACCCACCCAAAGAAGGAGCCGCTGCTACCCTGAAGGAAATAAAAGAATACGGAGTTGATTTCAAGATAATAACCGGCGACAATTCTCTGATTGCAAAAAGCGTAAGTACACAGATCGGACTCACCAACCCGGTAATCCTTACCGGGGGAGAAATTACCCAAATGAGCGACGAAGCTTTTATGAAACGAGCCGTAGATACCAATATCTTCGCCGAAGTAGAACCCAACCAGAAAGAAAAAATCATTCTGGCACTCAAAAAAGCCGGGAAAGTATGTGGCTATATGGGCGACGGAATCAATGACGTTTCAGCTATTCATGCAGCCGACGTAGGACTATCGGTAGACACCGCGGTAGATGTAGCCAAAGAAGCTGCCGACATTGTGCTGCTCGACCCTGATCTTGGTGTACTGATAGAAGGAGTAAAAGAAGGCAGACGCACTTTCGCCAACACACAAAAATATATCTTTATGGCAACAAGTGCCAATTTTGGTAACATGTTCAGCATGGCGGGAGCTTCCCTGTTCCTCTCCTTTCTCCCCTTGTTACCTAAACAAATACTGCTGACCAATCTACTGACAGACCTGCCCTCCATGGCAATCTCATCCGACAATGTAAATGAAGAATGGATAAAGAAACCCCGGAGCTGGAATCTAAGCTTCATTAAACACTTTATGATTGTATTCGGTATCCTCAGTTCCGTATTCGATTATCTCACCTTCGGTGTACTGCTATTACTGTTACACGCCGGAGAAAAAGAATTCCAGACCGGCTGGTTCATCGAATCAGTCGTATCAGCCACCATTATCGTATTGGTAGTACGCACGAGGCGTACATTCTACAAAAGCCGTCCCGGTAAACTTTTGCTCACTGCCTCTCTTGTTGTGGCCGGATTTGTCCTGCTAATCCCTAATCTTCCTTTTGCCGGACTATTAGGATTCACTCCCTTACCGCTCATATTTTACCCGGCAATGTTAAGCATTGTAGCCCTGTACATCTTCTTTGCCGAAAAAACAAAAAAATGGTTTTATAAAAAAGAATCGAATGCATAATTCAGATTCTAATTCCTCAATTTTTAACGATACACCTTCAAAAAAGGCTGTTATACTCTTTCTTTTCCATACCTTATTATTCCTCTATCTCTTTCATACGTTCTAGCTGCCTGTTAAGGAAATAAACAGGGTATATTTATGATAATATATCCTCCTGGGATGAGACTGAGATGTTATTTGTCCGTCTGGGAGATATGTAGGGTTTTATCAATTCATCCGGACAAATAATACTTCCCCTTATCTATTCAGGATTCGATGATTTTTCAGATGGATACGCTGTGGTCTATAAAAAAGCCAGAGAAAAGATGCTGATAGACACGAAAGGCAAACAGGTACTTAATCTCACCTGTTATGATGAAATTAAAAAATTGACTGAAGGATTACTCGCTGTATGTAAAAATGATTTGTGGGCTATATTGATACAAAAGGAAACATCGTAATTCCTTTTGGTTATACCACTGTACATGAATTTTCAAATGGAGTGATCCTGATGGGAAAAGATAAGAAATATGGTTTAATCAATAAACAAGGTGAAATAATAGTTCCCTTGACATCCTCTAACTTTTCTCTAAATACTAATAACGACAAACGAAAATACAGGATCAATGACACCTACTATGACCATTACGGCCGGGAAATAGAAAGTGATAAGGATTAAGAGCTATCGAACTTGTTTTTGTTGGGGCATGCCCAACGTAGCCATGCATTTCTGCAGGAACAAGTTCTAGGACTTACATCTGTATGCCTATCTTATTACCTTTGGTTTTGTAAAATAAATGGATTACCTGCACATAAAATATCTAACAGAGACAACTTCTGATAAATGTAGTTGCCAAAATGTAGCTTGTATGCTTTTCTCTGAAAGAGGATTGGAAAAATATGGATCGTCAAAATTCATATCAAAAATCTTATTCCATGATTTTATAATCCTTTGCTGGTATTTTGTTGGTAAAATATCCGATAAACAAGTCTCGTACCCCAAACTTTCCAATTCACTTTCAAATGCAAAAGCATCCTCTTGAGTAGCTCCAATATAGTATGGAAGCCCTAACGGATAATGCCATAGTGTGAAATCTGACAACAGAACATCTTTTTCATCTTTCTCTATCTCAATTAAAACACATTTTTCTCCTTTTTGTCCAAGATGAGAATATCTTAAATCCGGTTTCTTTTTCTTTTCATTCAAATATTGATACCATGACCATATTGGACATTGAACATCACCAGGTTTATTACCTATTCGCTCAATCATTTGTTGTATAAGCCAATCGTAAGCGGGAATAAAATCAGGCTCTATGTACTTAACATCTCCTGTCATCACACCTTTTTTTAATAGTGTATTATACCAACAAACAGGCTGAATTGTCCACAACTTCATTATTTTAATCCGTTACCCAGGGTATTTCTGGATACTCTCTAAGGATTTTTAATTTATATTACCTTATTTCTTTCAGGCGTTTTATCGGTTTGTACAGAAAATAGTTGGCATATTGAGTATAGTCTTTTATTTCGTTAGAATAAAGCCCAGACAATTTTGCTAACGGGCTTTGCTGTATAAAGGCTGCTTTTTCCTGTTGTTCTTTGTTGAATAGGAGTGACATATATTTTTTGTTTTTGACTGATGTGTAAATATAAATAGAAAAAGGAACAAAATCTTTTGATTTTATCCATTTTTGAGGTTCCTGGCGAACCACAACTAACCATTGATTATCAATGAATTAGACTCTAATTTTCACATTGGGACCAGCACGGGACCAGCATTAATTATTTCTTTTTATATCCATAGATGATTTATTCTTATCTATTTACACCTATTTTTGATGAAAATATGCCTAAAAAATGAAACAAGATCAAGTCTATTATTCCTCTTCAATTTATCTTAGTTTAACATACTAATTTTTTGTTTTTCTCTTCTATAAGAATGGTTTTGGACTAATCTTCTAAAAGAAAGACTAAATCTTTGACTGTTATTTCTTGTAGACTAATTACTTGTAATTAAATAACAAATCGTCTTTTGTTTCACCGGCAAGGGACGGATGTGTTTTGTATGATGCAAGGTTTTGCAGCTAAAATCATTATGAGCGAAGCGAAAGAGTGATTTTAGTTAGCAAACCCCATACGGGGTCGCCTTGCATCATACAAAACACGTCCGATATTGCTGGTGAAAAAAGACGATACTTCCTTTTTATTCTATCTCTTTTATACGCTCTACCTGCCTGTTAAGAAAATAATCTGTATACTCTGTGTAATCTTCTGTTTCATAAAAGGTAAGCAGCCCTTTTCTATAATTCCGAATATCAGCGTCTTTTACTGAATATAAAGGTATTATATCTGCATTCATTAATACGATACTTTCTATCATCCGTGCAGTTCGCTTATTCCCATCAATAAAGGGTTGCAAACGAGATAAGTTGCAATGTAGATAGATTGCTTTTTCTAATGGGTTGGTATATTTTTCCTGATTAAATAAAATTTCCTTTAATCTGATTTCTATTTCTTGTTGGTTTTTAGGTGGAGTATATTCTGTTCCACTAATACGAACAGCACATGTTCTTAATGCACCTGATTTATCATTAGAAAACAATCCGTTTGAAATGGACCGGTGAATTCTGAAAAGAGTATGCTCATTTATAATCTCCTGATTCTTCTTTTTAGTGATATATTCAACTTCCAACATAAATGTATGGTAGAGATTTTTAAGCATCATCGCATCCTGATACCGTTTTTCTGAAGTAATGTCATCTTTCAACAATACTTCTGTTTCTACATAGGTATAAGTATTACCTTCTATTTTCCCTGAATAATAACACCAGACTATTGCCTGGTCTCTTATTTCATTAGAATATAGTTCGGATAATTTAGCTAAAGGATTTTGCAAAATAAAAGTTGCTTTTTCCTGTTGCTCTTTATTGAATATGAGTGACATATATAACTCTAATATATTATTGATTTATTATAAT
>JAJQAZ010000038.1 GCA_021203545.1 Tannerellaceae bacterium
AAATAATTCATATGTGTTATACTTTATTAGTTGTGTGTATACAAAAGTACCATCACGTTAGCAGCTCAATGGGGAAATTTGAACATAAAAGGAATAAATTTGAACACAAATGGTTTTTATTTTCTCCGTTTAAAAGAATAAAACGTAGATTTTATAATTTTGCATTATATAACACTTATTTCTATCTTATGAATCACTATCTGGTTATTTTCTTTTTTTCTATTTTCACTGATTTGCTGTCGTCCTGTAACCCCATTGCAACAAGCACTCTATATGGCTGGAGAAAATAGGTCTGAATTGGAGAAAGTATTGAAAAAGTATGAACATGACGAATTAAAATACCGGGCGGCCGTTTTCCTGATTGAAAATATGATCTATCACCAATATCGTGCAGGAGAATGGGTCGAGATATACAACAAATATTTCGAATATTATGGAACAGGTAGATATACCCCTGAGGAAGTTTATGAAAAAATAAAACAGGAAGAAGGCGACCTCTATTCTAAAAGTTGGGTACTGAAAAAAGATATAGAAGAGGTAGACTCAGCGTATCTGACAGGAAACATAGAATGGGCATTTAAAGTATGGCAGGAGCAACCCTGGGGGAAAAATATCTCATTCGATGAGTTTTGTGAACAGATTTTACCTTATCGTACCGGTAATGAAACATTATCTATATGGAGAGAAGAATTATACAACCATTATAATCCGTTGCTGGATGATTTCAGGAAACTACCGGAGGCAAAAAATCCATTACTGGCCGCCCGGAAAATCATTGAATTACTGGCAGAAGAGGGAGCCTACTGGACTACTTCGTTACCCCAGGGCCCACATGTAGGTCCCCTGCTTGTAAAGTGGAAAAGCGGTACCTGCCGTGAAATGTCTGATATAGTGATTTATGTATTACGAGCACTTGGCATCCCTTGTGGTATGGATTATTTTCTGATATATGGTGATAGTAACGAGGCCCATTTGTGGACTTACATACCCGATAAAGAGGGACATATTTACATATATGATTTTCCGGACACGCTAATACGTCCGGCTGCTAATCTGAATATGAGAAAGGCCAAAGTGTACAGGAAAACATTCGGTTTAAATTCAGAGGATGTGATACGGATGGGAGAAATGAAAGGAGGTATATATCCCTCTTTTAGCGTACCATTGTTCAAAGATGTTACAGCTATTTATAAAGATAGCATACAGGTTGATTTAGTCATTCCTGCTTCTTCTTTTTACCGGCAACTGCCTCCAGCTGAAATAATACACCTATGTAACTCCCAATATAATCAGTGGCTTCCGGTTGCCTGGAGCAAACGGAAGGGGGATTCTATATCTTTTAAAGATGTAGATACAGATGGTGTTTTTTTACTGGCAGTGTGGCAGAATAACCAATTGCAACTTATTACAGATCCATTTTATTTAGAACCGGGTGGAGATGTCCGTTTTATCCGACCTACAGACGAACTACAAGATATAACTGTTTTATCCAAACACATCAAAAAAGAAACCTACCTGTACCGTATGGCAGGAGGGGTATTTGAAGGAAGTAATTATCCGGATTTCCGAACCTCGGATACCTTATATGTAATACCACAGTCGCCGGAACGTTTATATACCCCGGTCTGGTTGACTTCAGGTAAAGAATACCGGTATATTCGTTACTATGGACCACCACATAGTTTCTGCAATGTGTCAGAGGTTGCTTTTTTATACAGGTCCGGGGGGGGTAATATACTGCTGGAAGGAAAACCAATTGGTAGCCCTGGGAGTAATTTCAATGACGGAACTCATCAGTACCAGCATGCTTTGGACGGTGATCCTTATACCTCTTTTGATTACAAAGAACATTACGGAGGCTGGGTAGGCCTGGATATGGGAAAAGCCCGGCAGATTACCAAAATAGTATATGTTCCACGTAACCGGGATAATTTTATTCGTAAGGATGACCTATATGAATTATTTTATTTTAGTAACAGAGAATGGTACTCATTAGGAAAACAGACTGCAACATCCGATTCGCTGGTTTTTAGGGGCCCATCCGGAGCATTATATTACCTGCGAAACCATACCCGCGGAAAACATGAACGTATTTTCGAGTATCTGAATCAAAGACAGGTATTCAGATAAAAAAGACAAACAGAACATTAAAATCTTTCAGTTTATCTTTTAACTTTTTCATAGCACCGGATAATTGATTTTTTACAGTCTGTTCAGAAATAGATAGCCTCTCCGCTATTTCTCTGTTTTTCAATCCCTGTTCGCGGCTCATCTCAAAAATGAGCCGTTGTTGTTGGGGTAATTCCTCTTTTGCCCGTTCCAGCTTTTCCAGAAACTCTTCATAAAGTAACAGGGCATCCGTATCACTTCCCTCTTCGGTTTCGTTTCCGGTGAAAGCGATGTACTCTTCAAAGTTTACCTGGTTAATCTGGCGGCGGAACTCATCTATGATACGGTTCTTTGAGATTGTAAAAAGAAAAGACTTAAACGATTTATCTGTGCGGAGAAAACGGCGGTTGTCCCATATTTTTATAAAAGTATCCTGCACTACCTCCTCGGTCAGTAGAGCCGAACGGGTATGCATCAATACAAAATTATACAACAGGTCGGCATACGACCTGTAGAAATAGGTAAAGGCCTCATGCGAACCATTTTTGAGTTCTTCAAGATATGTTGTTTCATTGGTTAACATCCTAACAAATATACAATAGAATTTGATATGAAGAACATCTGCCCGCAAGTATTTGTTTTTTCAGAATGCCTTTCTTACCTTTAGCAGTAATTAAGGACGTAACCATACATGGTAAGTGCAATCCAGATAGGAGTTCAAACCATTGTCGGCACCATACTATTTATATCTTATTGTGTCACAATTTTGGGGTTGGTACTGGTTATCATCACAGAAAACCGTAATCCGCTGAAAACCATCCCCTGGATTCTTGTGCTTTTATTTTTACCCGGTATAGGACTTCTCGTTTATTTCCTGTTCGGGCAGGACAACCGCAAACAAAAAATCATTTCGCGGCGAACTTATAAACGTATTATGAAACGTCCGCACGGGGTCAGTCCGTTGAAAGAGACCCATCCCGTACCGGAACAATACAAACCCCTTGCCCACCTGTTAGGAGTAAGCAACGAATTCTCCCTTTTACACGGGAGCAAAATTGATATTTATACAAACGGGAAAGAAAAGTTTGAGGCATTGCTCAAAGCTATTGAAAACGCTACCCATCACATTCATCTGGAATACTATATCTTCTGCGACGACGAGATAGGCAACCGGGTAAAGGATACACTGATACGGAAAGCCGGCGAAGGCATTGAAGTACGTGTTCTATACGACGATGTGGGATGCTGGAACGTCAAAAAAAGCTTTTTCCGGGAAATGAAAAACGCGGGTATCCAGGTACACCCTTTCCTACGGGTAGTTTTACCGGTACTTTCCGGTAAGGTAAATTACCGGAATCACCGCAAAATTGTAGTAATAGACGGTAGTATAGGCTTTATCGGAGGGATGAATATTGCCGACCGGTATTGTGTTGGCACCAGTTGGGGATCGTGGAGAGATTCGCATTTTAAAATACAGGGGAAAGGGGTATACGGATTACAATCTGCTTTCCTGATAGACTGGTATGTAATTACAAAGCAATTGCTGAACGGACAGGTTTATTATCCCAGGGTTCCGGTATTAAGTAACAATCTGATGCAGATCGTAACCAGTGGCCCGGTAGGTCAATGGCGGGTACTCCTGCAATCTACGATCAAAGTAATTGCTACCGCCCGGAAATATGTATATATCCAGACTCCCTATTTTCTGCCTACTGAAGGACTTAACCAGGCGTTACAGGTGGCTGCTTTAGGAGGAGTAGATGTCAGGCTGATGCTACCCAAACGGGCGGATGCACCTTCGGTAAACATGGCTTCCCACTCTTTCATTGACGATATGGTCAAATCGGGTGCCAAAGTATATTTCTACAACCCGGGATTTCTGCACGCCAAACTGGTACTGGCCGACGATATGGTAGCCTGTATTGGCTCTGCCAATATGGACTTCCGGAGTTTTGAACACAATTTTGAGATAAATGCAGTAGTGTACGACGAAGATTTTGCCCTGCAAATGAAAAAGGTATTCTACCACGATATGCACAATTGCGAAAAACTGGTACCCGCGCGCTGGCTGAAACGACCTTTAAAACAAAGAGTTGCCGAATCTTTTATGCGTCTGTTCTCTCCTCTTCTTTAATAAAAAGGCTGAAATTTACCGAACCATACACCCGGTGTTGGGAAAAGTAAGGCAGAGCAGAAAAATCATATTCACGCGGATGCTCCATGATCAGTATACCACCTTCCTTCAGCAATCCTCTTTCTAAAATAATCTCCGGTATTTTAGCTAATTCGAGAAGAGCATAGGGCGGATCAGCAAAAATAAGATCAAAGCTACCCGGCGGTACACTTTGCAGATATTTAAAAACATCTCCCCGTAACAGTTTCAGATTTTCATCTTTTAGTTGAGCCGCCACCTTCTTTATAAAATCAGCATGCCGGTTATTCTTCTCTACAGCCACAACCTGTTTACATCCACGGGACAGCAATTCGAACGAAATACTACCGGTCCCGGCAAAAAGATCCAATGCTACCAACCCTTCCGGATCAACCAGGTTATTCAACACATTGAAAATATTCTCTTTCGCGAAATCAGTTGTCGGACGTGCGCTGAACGATGAAGGTACATCAAAACGGCGCCGGCGATATTTACCACTTATAATTCTCATAACGTTAAAGCAATTAAATCCAATGGCGCTTTCAGCATATCGCCACTATTCAGATAAGCCTCCGATGGGATTTCGGCAGGATGTATATCATTCAGGTAAACGCCCAGTTGGGGTATCAGTTCGTGCTGTAATTCCGGCAATCCGGATAACAGCAAACGATCGTTCAACTGGTTTAAACCGGTATGCTGCCATACATATAATATATAGTATAAAATATCATTGATATGAAAATACCTGTAAGAATTTACAACCAAGAGTTCTTTTTGCCGGAAACAAACAATATCTATAAATCCGGGATGCAGATTCACATACATCCGGGTTTGCAGAGAAGCGGAACTCTCTTTACTCCACAGAGGCAACAGCGGATACAGATGATGATAATAACCGGGATGAATAAATGAACGGGAACAAAACTCATAAATCTCCTTATCCAACTGGAACAACAAAACTGCATCCATTCCGTCCGGCCTGTTATATAACGGTTCACCTATACGGTGACTGAAATTATAAGAGAGGAAACGGGCCTGTTGCTTCTCCCGGAAAAATAGTTCCGGCACCATCACATAGACCGGCGACTCCGTTATAATATTGATCCGGGCAAAAGGCCAGGTAAAAAAACGGTTCTCAAAAAAACAATCCTTCAGAGATGTAATATAGGACTGGGACTTATCAAACACGATAGATTGATAGTGATAGTCTTCCTTCACCACCGGATCATATAAAGAAAAAGAAAGTCCATCCGGTTGAAGCCGGATGGACAATATATTCTTTTCTGAATTTTCTACAGTATATTTATCAGGTAAACTGATAATCATATATATCAGACAATTATTCCCAGTTTCCTGCGTTGTTGTTGATCTCTGTAACAGAACCTACACGCAGCCCCGGATATCTATCCAGCTTTTCAGTTTTGTCTTTCAGGTTATATATTTCCTGTGGGTTCAGACCACTCAGATAATCGTCATACAATACGCCTGCCTGGAATACTTTTACAACATAACCGGATGCTGATTCCAGTGTAGCGGTATCCATTGTAAATTCGAGAGGTTCTCTTCCCGGAACAAAACGAAGATCATTCGCATTATATCCCCGGCCAAACAATGTATCTTTTGCGTTTACCCAGAAAGTATCACGCACGATTAAACCTTTTTCTACAGCTTGTTGCTCAGTCATACCAGACTCTAACTGTTCGTCGGTAAGAGCACCTTCTTTAACGAGGAAAGGAAGATTTTCTTCGTTCAGGAATTTGATCAGGTCATTAAAAGAACCCGCATGCTCCTTATGAACGTTTTTATATTCGATCTGCGCTTTACGAATATCAATCAAACGGGCAATGATAGCCTTCTCACGTGTTTCCCTTTCTTCATTAAACTCAATGGGTCCTCTAATGCTTCTGTAGCACATATAGGCCAACACAAGAACTGCAACAGCTAATAAGATTTTTAAAGTTACTTTCATGGTGTATATTATTTTTATAATTTATTTCGTTTGGCAAATTTAAAAAAGAATCTTTAATACACTACTTTTATAGCCAAAATTATTACAAACAAAATGATAAATAGTTATTTGACAACTCAAATTTTACGAAATTTCCCCCATACACCCTCCGGAGATCAGTCTGAAGGAATCCGGATTTTGTCTGATTTTTTAGTTTTACCCGACCCCGATTCAATCTTACTGATCAAAGGATACGCCGGTACAGGTAAAACATCATTGATCGGGGCTTTGGTCAAAACATTAACAGAATTTAAGCAGAAAACAGTGTTGATGGCTCCTACAGGGCGTGCCGCCAAAGTTTTTTCAAATTATGCCGGACAGAAAGCTTATACTGTCCATAAAAAGATATACCGCCAAAAAGCCTTTTCAAACGAAATGTCCGGATTCCAGCCTGCGGATAATCTCTATAAAGATACGATTTTTATTGTAGATGAAGCTTCTATGATATCCAACGATGGACTTGATTCGTACGCATTCGGCACCGGACGCCTGCTCGACGATCTGATCCAGTACGTATACAGCGGAGAGAATTGCCGGCTGATTCTGATGGGCGATGAGGCACAGCTACCTCCGGTAGGCCAGACTGAAAGCCCGGCACTAAACAGGTATATACTGGAAGGGTACAACCTGACGGTTATGGGATTTCAATTAACGCAGGTAATCCGTCAGAACGAGGATTCAGGTATTCTTTTCAATGCCACTTCATTGCGTAACGCACTGAAAGAAGGTATAGTATCTCAGTTTCCGAAACTACAGGTTAAAGCTTTCCCGGACATTATTCAGGTAAACGGGGATGAGTTAATAGAAGAAATATCTTCCTCCTATAATAAAGTGGGTATAGAAGAAACGATCATCATTACCCGTTCTAACAAACGGGCCAACATCTATAATAACGGAGTCAGGAACCGGATTTTATACCGGGAAGAAGAATTATCATCTGGCGATCGCCTGATGATTGCGAAGAACAATTACTACTGGCCGGAGAAATACGAAGAAATGGATTTCATCGCCAACGGCGAAATTGTAGAGGTTATTAAGGTCCGTAAAACCTACGAACTATATGGGTTCCGGTTTGCAGACGTATCCGTACAGTTTGAAGACTACGACCTGGAAATGGATGTCAAAATACTACTTGATACCCTGCAGGCCGAATCACCTTCATTACCCAGAGAGCTGAACGATAAATTATTTTACACCATTCTGGAAGATTACGAAGATATACCTACCAAAGCAGGAAAATACAAAAAAATGAAAGCCGACCCACACTATAATGTGGTACAGGTTAAATATGCCTATGCCATTACCTGCCATAAAGCACAGGGCGGACAGTGGGCAAATGTATTCCTCGACTTCGGCTACCTTACCGAAGAAATGATGGGCGAAGACTTCTATCGCTGGCTTTATACCGCTATGACACGGGCTACGGAAAAACTATACCTGGTGAACGTTCCGGAAAGCTTTATAGAATCTTAAACATTCACGAAAACTATATTTCAGGATTAATCTATATATTTGTTGGACTTAATCAAGTAAAAAGAGATGTCACAAACAGAAAAATAAAATATTTACTGGAAGAGGTAAAAAGGCTGGAAGGCCTGTTGGCCGGAATACAGGATGCCGCGATCTACCCGGTTTCCTTCTTTGATCAATCGTTTGATCTTACCCGTAAACTCCTGAAAGAGCTGTACCAGATAGAAGCCAATCAGGTAGAAACATTACGCAAACAGATGGAAGTCCGGCAGGCGATGTTGCAGGAAATCCTCCTGCAAACACCAACGCCGGAACCGGTACCTGAACCAGAATTGGTTCCAAACGAAGATGAAATATCGTCCGAAGCACTCGAAGCAGTAAGTGAAGATACACAGGAAGAGATAGCATCCGGACTGGAAGAAGAACCGGAAACCCTACAGGAACCGGAAGCCGGAGAAACAATAGAACCGTCTCCCGGACCCGGACCGGTATCTGCCGTACGGGACGAAAAAACAATCGAAGAACTGTTGAGAGAGTACGCTCCTTCCTCACAACCTCTGAGTCCTGCTGAGAAAAACACGGCTTGTCTGGGCGACATTATCGAAAAGAAAAACCTGGCCGATTTCAGGAAAGCATTCAGTCTGAACGATCGCTTTTATTTCAGGCGCGAGTTATTTGCAAACGACGATAGCAAAATGAACGAAGCGATTGCAGACCTGAACGAATTAGAATCACTGGAAGATTCACTGGATTACATCAACAATAAAATGAGATGGAACCCGGAAGACAAACCGGTGGCGGATTTTATCTGTTTACTGGAAAAAAGATTTTTATAAAAAACGGACTCCATGGCTAAACTATATATTGTACCTACCCCTATCGGCAACCTGGAAGATATCACCCTCCGGGCGTTGCGGATATTGAAAGAGGTAGATACCATTCTGGCCGAAGATACGCGTACAACAGGCAAGTTGTTGAAACATTTCGACATACAAACCCGTATGCAGTCGCATCATAAATTCAACGAACACAAAACCGTTGAAGCGGTGGCCGCACGTATTCTGGGTGGCGAAAACATTGCCCTGGTATCCGATGCCGGTACTCCGGCCATATCAGATCCCGGTTTTCTGGTGGTTCGCAAATGTGTCAGAAAAGGAATTGATGTAGAATGTCTGCCTGGGGCAACAGCTTTTGTTCCGGCCTTAGTACAGTCAGGGCTTCCCAACGATAAATTCTGTTTCGAAGGTTTCCTGCCTCCTAAAAAGGGAAGGCAGACCCGGCTGAAAGAGATTGCAGCCGAAGAGCGGACAGTTATTATCTATGAATCGCCTTACCGGGTGGTCAAAACACTTAGTCAACTAATAGAAGTATGTGGTACGGAACGTTTCGTTTCGGTATCGCGCGAAATATCCAAACTGTACGAACAAACTGTACGCGGCACTTTACAGGAGGTACATTCCTGGTTTCTGGAACATGAACCGAAAGGCGAATTTGTAATTATTCTGGGCGGACTATCCACCGGAAATAAAGAAGAAAAAGAATAAATTAAAAGTATTAGTAGCATATGAAAAAAGTATTTGCATCCTTGATCTGTATCTTGCTGTTAGCATCATGCGGACAACAATCCTCCGAGTCCAAACAACTTCAGGCGGAAAATGATTCTCTAAGACTGGAAAATGCAAAAAATGCAGCTCAAATGGACGAAATGCTCTCCATATTAAATGAAATAGAGGACGATTTCCAGGTAATCCGCGATGCGGAAAACTACCTGACTATCCACCAGAATGATGTAGAGCTGGGAGGAACAAAGCGGGAATTGCTACGGCAAAACATGTTGCTCGTAAAAGAAACATTACAGAAAAACAAGCAACAGATAGCCGAATTAAATAAAAAACTGGAAAGCAGTAATATTCAATCTTCCGAACTGCGGAAAACAATCACCCGGCTTACCAAAGAGCTGGAAGACAGGGCTGCGATGATTACTTCCCTGCAACAACAGTTAGCACAAAAAGATTCGCAGATACGTGAAATGGGCGAACAACTGACCGGGCTCAACGAAGAATTGGAGGATATGGCACTGACCAACCTGTCGCAGTCCGAAAAAATTAAAAGCCAGGATAAAGAAATCAATACCGGTTATTACTGTTTTGGTATAGCCAAAGAGCTGAAAGACCAGAAAATTTTAATGAAAAACGGCCTATTGGGTAAAGCGAAAGTATTGCAGGATGGATTTAACAAAGACTATTTCATCTCTGTGGATATCCGCGACTTAAAAGAAATTCCCCTTTTTGCACGCAAAGCGAAACTGCTCTCTACCCATCCGGACAATTCATACGAACTGGTGACAGACGAAGAGAAAAACCTCACACTGTTTATCACAGATTACAAAGAATTCTGGAGTATGGGTAAATACCTGGTAATTGAAGTCGGACTGTAATGTATAAAAGTCTTTTATAGATTTAGACGATACACTATGGGACACCTGTTCCAATAACCGGGAATGCCTCGAAGAAATTTATACCGATTATCATTTTGACCGGTATTATGCCTCCTTCGGGGCATTCTATGATATTTATATGCCAAACAACCTGGAATTATGGGCCCAATACAGACGGAACGAGATAGACCGCTGGACACTGATACTCGAAAGATTCCGCTTTGTAACCCGCCCGTTGGGTATAGTAGAAAAAGAAGAGGTATTGAAAATCAACGACGATTTCCTGCAACGTACCACAACCAAAACCCGCCTGATACCCGGAGCCATAGAGTTACTGGAATACCTGCGTCCTTCGTACCGCCTGTTTATCCTATCCAACGGTTTCCGCGAAGTACAATACCTCAAACTAAAAAACTCCGGACTGGCTCCATACATCGAGAAAATGATCCTCTCCGAAGATGCCAACATCCAGAAACCCCACAAAGAAATATTTGATTTTGCACTAAAAAACACCAACTCCCGCCGCAAAGAATCCCTCATGATCGGCGATAGCTGGGAGGCCGACATAATCGGTGCCCACAACTCCAAAATAGACCAACTATGGCTAAACCCCTCCGGTTTACCTCCACAAGGATTTATCCCCACTTACACAGTCACCACCCTCAAAGAAATCAAACAAATCCTATAACTTTCCCCTATTTCATCACAGCCCCATTACCAACTTATTACTGCTTTAATGCCGTAATTGTGTAATGCTAGCGCAGATTTAAATCTGTGCCTAAAAAAACGGAAGAGACCAGTAATGATACATAAAATTGTTCGGCGTAGCGTCTTCGCTACGTCGTTTTAAAAAGTGAGGCTCCAGCCTCATGTGAAGCAGGAGCTTCACCCATTTTAGCGACATAGCGAGGACGCTATGCCGAACGAAAACACGAAAACACGAAAACAAAAACTCTTAAGCCCGCGACATTGGTATTCTGGTTACACCAAACAAAAGATTGCAAATAAAACATTCCAGTAACACATTGTTACAATTTTGCACTTTTAGCTAACACAGCCTTTTTACAAAATAAACAAACAGGAAAAAAAGAAAATACAGATACATGCAGTTAAGTCAATTCAGGTACATTTGTCAAAAGGAAAAATGGAGATCAAAGAGGGAAAAAGCACCAGTGGTTTGTTCCAAAAGCATCAATGCTTCGGGTAAAAAGCATTGATGCTTTTAAGAAAGAGGGCCGGAGATCTGATTTTTCCCATTTTATGACCCGGTTTAAAGCCAGAAGCTCCGACAATACAACCTCTATCCGGATAACAAAAAGTACCCATTTCCGCTCTTTACCTATCACTCGTAAGAAATTGCTGCCTATGCTTTTCGTTTTGTGCTTTCTTTTTGGTACCGGAAAAAACAGATCACAAACAAAGTGAAAAAACTAAACTCCATGAGAATCGAATATTTTCCTCCCACATGTATAAAGGGAAGGAATAAACGATTCTCACGGAGTTTAAATAACAATTTGTTATAAGCAGTTACTTTGACATTCTGTCATCCGGAGATTTGACCGGGATCAGAATTCCGATGTGAAGTGGAATTTTATATCCGGGAAATCCTGTTGAGCCATAGTTAACACATAGCCGGAGTCGGCCAGGTATACATCCCGGCCTTCTTTATCGAGGGCCATATACTGGGATTTACGTTTTTTGAAATTGTCCAGCATCTCTTTGTTATCGCTTTCTATCCAGCAGGCTTTGTATAAACTGATTGGTTCCCATTTACATTGCGCGCCGTATTCGTGTAACAGCCGGTACTGGATTACTTCAAATTGCAACTGGCCAACGGTTCCGATAATCTTGCGGCCGTTAAACTGGTTTACGAACAACTGAGCTACCCCTTCGTCCATTAACTGTTCAATACCCTTATTCATCTGCTTGGCCTTCATAGGGTCGGCATTTTCTATGTATTTAAACATCTCCGGCGAGAAACTAGGTAATCCTTTGAAATGAAGTTGTTCGCCAGCCGTCAGGGTATCACCGATCTTGAAATTTCCGGTATCCGGCAACCCGATAATATCACCGGCAAAAGCCTCATCAACCGTCTCTTTCTTTTGTGCCATAAAAGCCGTAGGGCTACTAAAGCGCATCATTTTGTTGAAACGGATATGTTTATAGTTAGCATTACGCTCGAAACGGCCGGAACAAATCTTCACGAAAGCAATACAACTGCGGTGATTTGGGTCCATGTTGGCGTGAATCTTAAAAATAAAACCGGTAAAACTATCTTCCTCCGGAGTTACAATTCTTTCCACAGCCTGCACCGGACGGGGCGAAGGAGCAATACGGACAAAGCAATCCAGTAACTCTTTTACCCCAAAGTTATTAAGTGCCGAACCGAAAAATACCGGGGCAATGTCACCAGCCAGATACGTATCCACATCAAATTCAGGGTAAACTCCTTCTATCAATTCGATATCTTCCCGTAGTTTTTGTGCCAGGGTAGGCTCAATATAGTTTTCCAGTTCCGGACTCTCTATATCCGTAAACTCCACACTCTCTGTTACATACTGTTTGCTGGGCGTATAAAGATCCAGTTTTTTCTCAAAAATATTATACACGCCTTTAAACCGCTGCCCCATATCAATCGGCCAGCTTAACGGACGTACCTTTATTTTTAGTTCCTCTTCTATTTCATCCAGCAGGTCAAACGGTTCCTTCCCGTCGCGGTCCATTTTGTTGACAAAAACAATCACCGGCGTTTTACACATCCGGCAAACTTCCATCAACTTCCGTGTCTGCGCTTCTACTCCTTTGGCGATATCCACCACGATAATTACACTATCCACCGCAGTCAGTGTACGGAATGTATCCTCCGCAAAGTCCTGGTGACCCGGAGTATCCAGGATATTGATTTTATGTCCGGAATAATCAAACGCCATAACAGAAGTAGCTACAGAGATACCCCTCTGCTTTTCGATCTCCATCCAGTCTGATGTAGCCGTTTTCTTAATCTTATTTGATTTCACTGCTCCGGCCACATGGATAGCACCCCCAAAGAGCAGTAATTTTTCAGTCAGGGTAGTTTTTCCCGCATCCGGGTGACTTACGATAGCAAATGTTCTTCTTCTCTGTATTTCTTCTGTATATTGACTCATGATTGCTTACTTAATTTCTCATAACAATTATATAAACTCTTTTCCCAGTGGGGAATATGTAGTTTATAGTCGAGTTTTATTTTTGTTTTATTCAGTACACTATAATGCGGACGGGCAGCCCGTGTCGGGTATTCGCTTGTTTCAATCGGACATACTTTACAATCTAATCCGGCCACCTTCATAATCGCTGTCGCAAAATCGTACCAGCTGCATACCCCCTCGTTCGAAAAATGATATACACCCGGACAAAAAGCATCCTGTGCTGCGGCCTCTACTATTTTCATCAATGCCTGTGCCAGATCGCCGGCATAAGTTGGCGTACCCACCTGGTCGAAAATAACATTCAGTTCCTCCCGTTCATTACCCAAACGGATCATAGTTTTCAGGAAATTATTACCATACTCCGAATAGAGCCACGAGGTACGTACAACGACAGAGCCAGGACAGGTAGCCTGTAATATGTTTTCGCCTGCCAGCTTGGTATATCCGTACACCGAAACCGGACAAACCGGAGCGTTTTCAGTATAAGGCAGGTAAGAAGTTCCGTCGAACACATAATCCGTAGAGACATGAATTACTTTAATACCTCTGGGGGCTGCCACCTCAGCCAGGTTACTCACGGCATCCCGGTTAATCAGTATTGCTGTAGCTTCGTCGTCTTCGGCCTTATCTACCGCCGTGTAGGCCGCACAATTGATTATGTAATCAACCCGGTTTGCTTCCACAAACTCTTCCACCGCCTGCCGGTTGCAAATATCCAGTGTATCCACATCCGTAAACAGGAATTCATATCCGGGATATTGTCCGGCAATTGCCCGGATACAACATCCCAACTGTCCGTTACCTCCGGTTACCAGTATTTTCTTCATATTGATTCTTTAATTTCCCAATTCAAGTTCGCCGGCCATATCCTGATGGTACTTCTCACCCAGCAGGTTCAGAAAGGCACTGATTTGCTGTATACCCTCCAACGTCCCGGCAGAAATCTCTTTTCCCTGCATCTTTAGCATCAGGTACCCATACAGAGCCGAAAAACAGGTTTCCAGTTCCGGCAGTTCCTGCCCTCCCGATTTGGTACGCAACTGTACTATTACGGGCAACGTTTTATAATAAATCCCGCTATAAACCATCTCCTTCGGAGATTTAAGCAATCTCAGGTGCAGATCGGTTAGGGCAATAATTACATTCTTGTTCAACTGGATATGTCCGTTTTCTTTTACCCCTTCGGAACGCATCATCTCAATCAATTCTTCATACCACTGAACAATTTCTTTCTTTGCTTCCTCCGGTTGGTCATACCGGCCCACAACATTCCGGCGAATCGCTTCCGGATCAAACCGGTTGGCCCGGATCAGATCTTCCACCTGCCACATATAGAGCAGGTATTGTATAATATTTTGTTTTCTTAATTGTTTCGCTACTATCATTATGAACGCAAAGTTAAACTATATTCGGATATCGCCTGGTAAAAATCCTTATCCTGCACTCCCAACTGTTTGCATACCAGGCGTGCGGCATTCAGGTTGAGCAGGAAATAACAGTCCGGCACATATACCGGATATTCCCCGTACCGGGTCACTAGGTAATGAGTACCCTCTTTATCCGTAACCTGATGTTCTTCATAAGGCATGGCCGTTATATCCTCTCTTACCTTCAAGGCAAGTTCTTTCAATTTTTCGTCGCCACTGAAATAGATCAGTTTACCCTCCCGCTCTATGGATTGGATAAACGAGTCATAAATAGCATACGATCCGGGATCCATATTGCTTACAACAGCAATATGGGGACGGTAAAACTCAAGCTGAAAACGCTTTTCCAGATCAGATGTCACCAGGGCATCTCCTTCTATCAGGGCAATTCGTGCCTCGTAACTCATCTTGAAGAGATTCGATAGTACAGGGCATCCGGCTGATAAAGCAAAGTCAAAAAGTAAATTCTGTTTAGCCAATGCATAGGCTACCATGGTAATAATAGACTTTTTACCCTTCGAACCGGCTACAACTACACGTGTCTTCTCTTTGGTCCGTTGGTAAACAAACTCAGGTACCGACTGAATCAACAAACCCAGTTCGCGTGCACGCAACAGTTCCGTATTATCTTTTTTTACCTGCGCGCCCAATACCACAAAGTTTATATCCTTTGTCAATTTCTCCGGATACCAGCCTTCGCCATAGCATTTGCATTTACTGTCACATAATTCTTCCAGCAAAGACTCTGACAAACCTACACCGGATACTGTTACTTCATATCCTTTCTCACGGATAGCCAGCGCCAGATCCACCATAAGCGGTTCGGAAACGGAGATCAAATGTACTTTTCGCATTGTTAGGAGTTTGGTACAAAGGTACAACAAAAACCACTTATTCACAATTTATCCGGTGCTGTTAAAAAACCTTTGTGTTCTTTAACTACCTGCCAACAGGCTATCTGTTTGTAATAGGCTATCTTTGTAAAACGAACAGACAAACCCACTTATTATGAATTCAGTGAATAAAAAATACTACCCTTTGATTATCATATTTATTTGTATGGTAGCACTGGGAATAAATACAACCTGCAAACAAACCAAACAACCTGTTTCCGAAACAGCCGGAATAATAGAAGAGGAAGAGCTGTTTGCGGGTAATTATCAATACGGTATACCTATAGATTCGCTCTATCTGACTGATTATACAATTAAAAACGGAGAAAATCTCTCCCTGATTTTCTCGCGGCTGGGTTTTAGTGCCCAACAGAGCAATGAGATTATTCAGGCGGCGGCAGATGTACTGCCCCCCACCAAAATACGTGCCGGAATGGGATATACGACTCTCTGTTCCAATGATAGTTTATCGAAAGTGAATTACATTGCCTTTGCCCGGTCAAAAACAGATTATGCAATTATAGATCTTACGACAGATACGATCCGGACATACGAATACAGTAAACCGGTTACGCTGAAACGCCACTATGCGGAAGGGGTACTGAATTCCTCTTTGTGGAATACACTGAAACAGAGTGGCGCCGATCCCCTGATCTCACTTAAACTGGCAGATGTATTTGCCTGGCAAATCGACTTCTTTGATGTTAAAGAAGGTGATGCTTTCCGGTTAATCTATGATGTAGCTTATATAGACGACACGACGGCGGTAAATATTGTCTCTATCCAGGGAGCTGTTTTTACACATAAAGGAAAAGATTTTGTGGCAATACCTTTCGAGCAGGACAGTGTCGCGGAATATTTCGACGAAGAGGGCAATAGCCTGCGAAAAGCATTCCTGAAAGCCCCGCTGGATTTTTACCGTATTACATCCCGTTTCAGTAACTCCCGTTTTCATCCGGTTTTGAAACGGTACCGGGCCCATCACGGTGTAGATTATGCGGCTCCGGTAGGAACTCCGGTGAAAAGTATCGGTGACGGCACGGTCATTGCCAAAGGATACGAAAAAGGAGGAGGTAATTATGTGAAAGTTAAACATAATTCGGTTTACACCACTACCTATATGCACCTAAGCAAATTTGCACAGGGATTGCAGGTAGGCGGCCGGGTACGGCAGGGAGATGTAATTGCTTATGTGGGTTCCACCGGGCTGTCTACAGGTCCTCACCTGGACTTCAGGGTACATAAAAACGGTACACCTATTGATCCGTTGCAAATGGATGCTCCGCCTTCGGAACCGGTCAAACCGGCACTACAGGATAGTTTTGCCCTCGTACGGCAACTGGTATTGGCCGAAATGGATAGTTACCGGTTAGAACAGGCCGGAAAACTGGCTTCTACGGAAGCTTTTACAGAATAAAATGAATATATAACTGATTGAGAGAGAAAAAATGAAATTTATAGGAAATTTGATCTGGTTGTTGTGCGGAGGGTTTATAACCGCCCTGGAATATTTTATTTGTGGTATTGTTTTAATGATCACAATCATCGGTATACCTTTTGGCTTGCAGGCAATAAAACTGGGCATACTGGCTTTATGGCCTTTCGGTAGTGTAGTTACTCAGGGCAGTAGTGCCGGCGGCTGTTTTTCTACTATTTTTAATATTATATGGATTTTTACCGGTGGCTTGATCATCTGCCTGACTCACCTGTTCTGGGGAATTATCCTCTGCATTACAATTATAGGCATCCCCTTTGGGAAACAACATTTTAAGATGGCTGGGCTGGCATTGACTCCTTTTGGAAAAAATATCAATTAATGCCCGCACCAGAAAAGAAAAAATGCGTTTATTTTTAATCCTGTTTTTTATATTTTGTTGCTATTCCGGATATGCCCAGCAAACTACGGTTGAAGTAAACGGAACGGTAATGAATGAAGAAGAGGGAGAACCGGTTGAACAGGCTACAATCCGTTTACTCAATCAAACCGATAGTGCTTTTATACAGGGCACTACCAGCTCCTCCCAGGGTAGCTTCTCTTTGAAAAAAGTCAGGCCGGGTTCGTATATCCTTCATATAACTTATCTGGGCTTATCTCCTTTCTATAAAGAAATTCAGGCAGGACAGCAAAATTTGGAATTGGGAACTATCAGCCTGCAACCGGGTAGTATCGAATTGGAAGGAGCTGTAGTAACAGCCAAAGCTCCGGATATTGTAGTGAGGAATGACACAATCGAATATCATGCCGATGCTTACAAAGTAACCGAAGGGGCAGTACTGGAAGACCTGTTGAAAAGGCTGCCGGGTGTAGAAGTGGATAAAGATGGGAAAATAACAATTAACGGAAAAGAAATCAGTAAAATACTGGTAGACGGGAAAGAATTCTTCTCGAGCGATCCGAAAACAGCCGCACAGAATTTACCTGCCGATATGGTAGAGAAGATCCAGACCTATGAAAAGAAGAGCGATAAAGCCAGCCAGACCGGTTTCGACGACGGAAACGAAGAGAATGTAATTAACCTGACAATCAAACCTGAGAAAAGAGGGGGCTGGTTTGGGAATGCACACGCCGGATATGGTAGCGAAGACCGCTACGAAGGAAATGCCATCGTAAACAGGTTTGCAGGAAACGATATCCTATCGGTTACCGGCAATATGAATAATGCCAATGGCCGCGGAGTGAACGATGCCGGAGTAGGCATGGGACGCTCGTACGGAGGCACGGGACTTTCCACCACCGGGAATGTAAGTACCTCTTTTAATAAAGAATTCAACCCGGAACTTAGTCTGAATGGTGATGCCCGTTTCGATCATCATCATACGGAATACAGCCACAAAAGCCATACGGAGAATATCCTGCTGGCCGATAGTTCCACATTCGAAAACCAATCCAGTCAGAGTAAAAATAGTTCCAAAAGTACCGGAGCAGGTGTCCGGATTGAATGGAAACCGGATACACTGACCTCCATTTATATACGTCCGGATTTTAACTACTCCTGGAATGAGAGTTTATCCCGGTCCGAACGCTATTTATATGACAATCAGGAGCAGGCCATTAACCAGACTCAACAGATGAACCAAAGTAACGGCCACAGTCAAACAGCCGGAGGTTTTGCGCAGTTCAACCGGATCATGAACTCCAAAGGGAGGGTGTTAAATATTTCCCTATCGGGTAGAATGAATTACTCAACGGAAGACGGTACAAATAACTCACTGACGGAATATTTTCTACGTACAGACGATATTGACAAAGAAGAACTGGACCAGGTATTCCACAACAACACGGAAGGTAAAAACCTGGATGCCAATATTTCGTGGGTAGAACCGCTGGGAAAGAATTACTTTATTCAGGCAGAGTACAACTTCCAGTATAACAAACAGGATGCGTTGAGGAACACGTATACGAAAGATGAGAAACAGACATATTCCCTGCTGGATAGTGCATACAGCAGAAGTACACAAACTCTGACAAGTGCTCACCGGGCCCACATCAGTTTCCGGGCCCAAAAAGAGAAGTACAATTACCAGATTGGTGTCAGCATCGATCCCTCTTATAATAATAGCTATACATTTGTTGGCGACAGTACACTGTCCTATATTTCTTACCATACGGTGAATTATTCGCCAAACGGCTATTTTATGTACCGGTGGAATACACGGAGTAACCTGCGGATTTCATACAGGGGATCAAGCAATCAGCCCCCTATCCATTACCGGCAGGCAATACCGGAAATCGTAAACCCCACATTGACCCGGATCGGGAACCCGGATCTGAAACCCTCTTACAGAAGTACCCTTGCACTCACGTTTCATCATTTTATCCCGGAAAAACAACAAGTGTTTATGGTCTCTATGGACTGGCAATATGTGGCAAACGATATTACAAATAAAACAGAATACTCGGACGACGGCAGCGGTAACAGAGTAACGACCTATGGGAATGTGAACGGGAATTATCATGTGAACGGACGCCTTATGCTGAATACCCCTCTTAAAAACAGGAAGTTTTTGCTGAATAGCCATACAACAGTAAGCTATAATAACAGGAACGGATTTATCAATACGGAGAAAAGTAACAGTAAATATTCTCTATCCACGAGATGGCAAGCCTCACTTTCCGGTCTGAGCGGTTCGATGTGGGAATGAACAGTATGGTCCGGTATAACAGTTCAACCAACAGCCTGCAGCCACAAAATAACCGTACCATCTGGAATTATGAGATAGGTGGATACACCACCGTTAACCTGCCTTTGGATTTCAAAATCGAAAGCGATCTCTATTACTCCGGTTCTGCAGGTTATTCGGATGGGTTCGGGAAAAAGAGGTATTATGGAATGCCTCGGCATCCAAATCATTCCTGAAAAACAAACAGGCAACCGTTCGCTTCAAAATATACGACATCCTGCAACAACAGAGCAACATTTCCCGTACCGAAACAGCCAATTACATCTCCGAATCCGAATACAACAGCCTTTCCAGCTATTTCATGGTCTATTTCATCTACCGCTTCCAGTTCTTCCCGGGAGGAAAGTAAATTAAAATAGTTGAGGAGGTTTAAACTCTTCAATCGGTCTTTTCGCTTCTTCCACCATGTAAGGATGATGGCATGCGGGACAAGAAAGGAAATATTCGAAATAGTGGGTCTGACCGGGTTTGACTGTTCTTTTTTTAGATGGCTTTTTAATGACAGGTGTATTACATTTGGTACAAAGATCACCCTCTTTAAGAACTCTTCTGGATGCAATTGCATTTTCTGCCTTGACTTCTTCCTGCAATTTATACCCTTCATCTTCCAATAATTCTTCCTGATTGATAGCCTGTGTAGCCAAAGCATCACACCGTTCGTTTTCCGCATGTCCGTTATGGCCTTTCACCCAATGGAAATGTACTTCATGTTGTGTAAGTAATTCCAACAACCGCTCCCACAGGTCTCTATTAATCGCTTTTTCTTTCTTCGTTCTATACCAGTTATTTTGTTTCCATTTTTTAGCCCAACCCTGTTCAATCCCATTTACAACATATTGTGAATCCGTATACACATTCACAATGGCCCTTTTGTTTAGTTTTTCAAGTCCGGTAATCACCCCCAACAACTCCATACGGTTGTTAGTAGTCTCTTTAAATCCCTGGCAAAACTCTTTCCTTGCACCTTTATAAGAAAGTATAACTCCATAGCCCCCTTTACCGGGATTAGGATCTGCTCCTCCATCCGAAAACAGGTCTACAACAGGTATTTGTTGATTTTGTTCCATTGTTTATATTCGTTTTGTATGCGTTAAGAATGAATCTTCCGAATAGCCCAAAGGTAATTTTTTATTCCATAAGTTACAAATCTTTTCACAGGCTGTAGCCTGATGTTACCGGGTTAATGCACCTATTCCACAGTGCTACGACACTCAAATTCTGACACTTACTACTACCGACCACTTCGTACAGTGGGGTTCAGAAGATTTATTTGTATCTGTAACTACTGATTTATTAATATTTCCCCTCTTGAGAGGGTTTACCCCAAATGAGATAAAATGTGACTCCCCCGGTGAAGCTTAGCGACCGGGATTGCTTTTCACCTCACAAAGCTATCATTCAAAAAATAAATCATCCGGTTACTCCCTTATTATTTCAACAAACATATGATTAGACTCCAGACCACTAAATGTCACCCACACTTCATATTTACCCGGTAAAAATGGCATATCAACATAGTCTAACAAATTCAGGTTAGCATGTCTTGGACTATAAGTTCCCTCATTTAGTTCTTCATCGCTATATAGTTGGGCTTCTGCTATATTTGTTTCCTCTTCTTTGATAAAGTCTTCCATATCCGGAGGAAATTCATTAAGAACGTCCCACTCCGTTGATATTTGCTCCACTATTTGACCGGAATAAATTACCTCCTCACCCTCTTTTTTTACATATATTATTTTTGCAGATAAATTATAATACTTATAATATCGTTTATCACTTAGTCCGGATGTTATACAAAGAGGAATAACAGGAGTACAGCTTTTTCTATCTTTACTGATAATTGTATGAGGAATATTTATAAGTAAAGTGTTTATCTCAACCGTATCATCAGGATATCCCGGTGAGCAGACAGACATCTCATTTTCATAATAGCCTAATTTGATCTCATTAAATTCTTTAGGGAGAAACTGGATTGTTTTCATATTTTTTATTTTACCTTTATATTGATTATAACTCACTGCATTCCCATTCAAACTGAGAATAACCCAAAACAAAAGTATATATTTACTATACAACTTATTCATATTTATATTCATTTATCTTTTAATGGGAAATACAGATAAATCAACTTTCTTTATTCCTGTTATACAGTTCGTACAGAAATAATCTTTGCTATTGTTATTAACATCACCATACATGACACATTTGGAATGTTTTATATCACTTGCATTATATTGTTCAGTAGATAATTTAGCCCCAATCCCCAGATAGCAATGATTACCATTATACCCTCTTCCCGTATAAAGAGTAGGAGATGGATCAGGCAATTGATGCCTTCCATCAACTACCTGCCCTAATTGATGCCCTACTTCATGCAGAATTGTTTTTGTTTGTATACTATCGGAAACAGTACGCCCGAGATTTTTTGTACGGAGAACTATGATATTTGTATTAGGAACTGAAAAGCCAGCTTTGGCATCAAATAGATTAGCAAAGACTTTAATCGTTCCTGTTCCTATAGGAAGGGTAGTTACGTCAACATCTATATAACTATACCAACCAGATCCGGGATTGCGCTCTACCGGGGTACACATGTTTTTTGTTATCTTTCCTTTTTGCCTATTTATATTATATTCCCCGCCACAAAACCAATCCGAATTAGTTATATCACTATTTTCAATCCAGAGTGGTCTCGGATATGGGAGTCTTTTTTTAGTTATTCGATCAAAATTGCCATTAACTTCTTTCAATATCTTATTTTGTATACTTCCTATATTTTTAGCAAGTGCCAGTACAATACAGTATTTGGGTACTGATACAGCCTTTACTTCATTAATAAAGTCTGTCGAGGCGGAATTAATTACATTTCTATCTGTAGGTAGGATTACAGGAGATAATCCCTGAAAAACAACTCCTTGACGAAAATATTTCATAAAAGCATCAGTAGTATTAAGAGGGGAAGTTCCAGGCATAGTAGCAAACCTATAAAAAATCATCTTTTTTTGTTCTTATTTTAGTAGTTGCTTCTTTTGCTGTTCCGGAATTATACTGAGCTGAAATGGTAAATAGATCATTACTTGCCGGGGTTACAAATAATTTATCGGCCTCAATTATTTTTTCGCCTGTACTATCTGTTGTAAATTCTATCTCACCTTCGCTGTAACAGTAATTTGAATTACGGCTTTTCTCTGTAGCTGTATAGACTACGTTCGAAGAATCCGGATTTAATTTAACCTTAAATTTAAACTTCCCTACTGTATTAAAGGAAACTTTACAACGAATTTTTCTTCCCAAACGATCAATGTGGGGTATATTATAAGCCGGATTTACATATTGGCTATCGCGAGGCAAATTAACATATTGAGCAATTTCGGGAACTGTTAATTCCTGGTCTCCTTCAAGAATTGTAATGGATTGTATTTCTGGTGTTTTAATAGCCATACTAACCTGTCCGAGTACATTGTTTTGAGGGGATGATATTTGAATCATATGTTTTTCTCCTTTGTTAATTAGATGAATTCAAGTTTAAAATTCTCTATAATTATAAAGCCGTCGGCATTTACAACTCCCCGGCAATCAACTTTTTTGACTCCTTCCTCATCTTCGTCTTGAAAGGTCAGTTCAATTTCTTTTCCTTCCACAAAGTTTTCCAACTCTACATATAGTGTAACGGGGTAGTCTGCACTCAGCTGCCGGATCTCATTGCCTTCTTCATCCATCCAGTAGGCATCTTTTATAATAATATCTTCTTCGGATTCAGAAGTATCTTCTGTAACAACCACCGGTTCCGGCTCTTTATACTCCTCCCACCAGAAACCATACGTCTGGGGAAAACGGCGGTCTAACTTTATATCTCTGTTTATATCCAAACGCTTTGTGGTGATACGAATTTTTTATGTCATTGGCATGGCAAAGAAAGAAGACATCCCTTCCTGTACTGTATAAATATATCCTTCGTACCACTCAAGTATCCGCACAGGAGACCTCTCTTTGGTATCAAATATTTCGACTTTGCCGGATACCGGGCGTGGCTTCCTTCCTAATAGTTTCTCCAACAGGTAATCATCGCCGGTTGATTCTACTTCTAATTGGATATCGCCACCGAGCAGTCCGGTAGTAGGACGGCCACGGTAATCTACTTCGCGGTTAAAACCATAGGTACACCTTAGTACATGATAAATTTGGCCTTCCAGGGTTAATGTGATTTCTTTTGCCATAGGATTAGGTAAATAATCTAAATTAAACTATGGCAACGAATATAGGGAATATATTTTACAAACCGGTCTAAAATAAAAAGAAAAAACAGAAAAAAGTCTGTCCTTATGCAATCCCGGATCAAGTCCGGGAACAGAATTCATCTAATAGTCCCCCCTTCAGGGGGTTAGGGGGTTACTCCACCAACTTATACTTTGCCTGGGCCTGGGCTTTGGTTACGGCGTTGAAATGCCACCATTCGTAGAGGATGGTGCGGAAGCCGGCGCGGGTCATTACGTCGCGTAGCAGACGCCGGTTTTTTAATTCCTGTTGGGTTATTTTGCCGGAAGCTACCAGTTCTTCTTCTTTATTGATGTGGGCTTCCATACCAAAATAATCAAAATCGCTGCCCATGGGTAGGGCGATGCCGTTTTCATCCACAATAGAAACATCTACCGCCATACCATAATTATGCAAACCTCCTCCATTGGCCGGATTACTTACATAATTGGTCTTATTGGTGCCCCGTACCAGATTCCACATTTTACGCTGGACCGACATCGGACGGGTAGCATCGTATACGATAATGGAATAGTTGGGATGGATCTGTTTGAGGTATTGCTGGGCTTTCAGCAGTTTTTCTGCAGCCTCTGCCTGTAACCAGATACCGGAAATACCGTCATACACTTTTTCACCCAGAAAATTATCGGTGGTGGCATATTTCAGATCCATTTGGAGCGAATGGTCCAGTTTCTTTGCATCTACCAGCCCCTGTGCGGAAAGATAAGTATCCAGATCTCCGGTTTGTGCCTGTGCCAGAAAGGCTGTCCATAAGAAAAGAGAGATAAAAAGAAATCGCATAGTTAATTTATTTAGTTATTTTTGTTTATTCCATTGTTACCGTTTCGGCCTGTACCGGCCGGCTCAGGAAAAGAGTAGCCGAAGTTGTAAATTTATCGGCAGACTCGGTAGTCCAGAAACGGCAGGTACCTCCGCGGGTGATCTGCCGGCGGAGGCCCGGATGCCTGTATAAATACTCTTTCAGGCTCTCTGCGATACGTTCCCCCTGCGAAAAGATACGTACTTCCGGAGGCAGGTATTTCCGGATCTTTTCCTCCAGCAGCGGATAATGGGTACATCCCAGTACTAGCGTATCAATCAGTGGGTCTTTTGAAAGCAGTTGACTGATATGTTTCTCTACAAAATAGTCGGCTCCCGGACCACGGAACTCATCGTTCTCCACCAAAGGAACCCACATGGGGCAGGCCTCGCCTGTAACTGTAATGTGGGGAAAGTATTTCCCGATCTCTATCGTATAGGAATTGGAACGGATGGTCCCGGAGGTTCCCACAATCCCGACATGTTTGCTTTGGGTCAGATCGTCTATGATCTCAACTGTAGGGCGTATAACCCCAAGTACCCGCCGGTCCGGATCAAGTACAGGCAGGACGCGCTGCTGTATTGTACGGAGTGCTGTTGCCGAAGCGGTATTGCACGCCAGAATAACCAGGTGGCAACCGGCATCAAACAGTTTAGACACCGCCTGACGGGTAAATTCATACACCACATCGTACGAACGGGTTCCATAGGGTGCCCGCGCATTATCTCCCAGATAGATATAATCATACTGGGGCAGAACTTCCCTGATCTTTTCCAGAATAGTGAGTCCTCCGTAACCAGAATCAAAAATACCTACCGGACCGGGTGATTGTGAATACATAATCCTGCTTTTATAAAATAACAAAAGGATGCCTATCATAGTTGAAGGGCATCCTTTTATCTTATAATGGGGTTATCAAAGACCTAATTTTCTTCTTACCAACGGGTTGGCATCTATAGCGTTGTTACCGGTATAGTAGAACATTTTGGTATCTACAACATAAGAGTATTTATTCTCTTCGGCAACGTCCTGAACTGCCTTACGCACTTTTTCCTGCAACGGCTGGATCAGTTCTGCTGATCTTTTCTGCATTTCCTGCTGAGCAACAGGTACAAAATTCTCAATACGTTCCTGGATACTCTGAATTTCCTGCGTTCTTCTCAATTTGATATTCTCAGTCAGTGTTTCCTGATTCGCAATGAAATCTTCATATTTTTTTGTATACTCATCCTGCATACCTTTCAGTTCTTTTTCGTACTGCTCACCCAGATCAGCCATTTTCTTCTCATAGTTAGAGATTTCCGGTAATGCCATCAATATCCCTTCAAAATCCACATGAGCGATCTTCATGTCCTGTGCAAACACTACTAATGGCAACATCACCATTAATAAAATAATAAGTTTCTTCATTTTCTATTTTCTAATTTGTTATTAATCTTATTTTGATTGCTTCGAAAGCGCACAAATTTAAGGATTTATTTTGAATATCCCATCTTTGCAAGGACCTCATTACTAATATCAATAGAGGGAGAGGCAAAAATAATACTCATTGCCGATGCCCTGTCTACTACCAACTGATATCCTTTTGCTTCCGCTACCTGCTTAACCGCATTATAAATCTCGTCCTGTATAGGGCCTAAGATCGCATTCTGCCTTTTAAACAATTCACCATCATTACCAAAATACTTACGTTTCAACTCCTGCGCTTCCTGCTCTTTGGCAATGATCGCTTCTTCCCGTTTTGATCTCATCTCGGCGGAAAGAAAGGCCAATTCACTCTGGTAGGATTTATACATGTTCTGTGCCTCCTGCTGCAATGCCTCTACCTCATTCTGCCACTGTTGCGACTGCTGAGCCAATTGTTGGTTCGTAGACTCATAAGCAGGGATATTCTTCAGGATATACTCCATATCTATTAAAGCGTAATTCTGTGCAACTGCTGTCATCGAGCAGAAAAGCAACACGCTAAAAAGGGTAATCATCTTTTTCATATTCACTCTAATTTTAGTTCCTTTCTTATGACTACAAATATAGCAGAGGGTTTAGAATAAACAACCTAAATAAAGTTAATTAAAATTCCTGACCTAAAATGAAGTGCAGATTACTTCCTCCGCGGGTTCTGCTACCACCGTCAACTTTGTCGAATCCATACGCCCAGTCGATACCCATCAACCCGATCATCGGCAGGAAGATACGCACACCCACACCGGCAGAACGTTTCAAAGAGAAGGGATTGAAGCTCTTCAGATCTGACCATGCATTACCGGCCTCCACGAAGGCGACCCCATAAATAGTAGAAGAAGGTTCAAGCAGGAACGGATAACGCAATTCCATACCCAAACGGGAGTAGGCATATCCGTAACGTCCGTCGTTACCAATAATTGAACCGTTCTCGTATCCTCTGAGTGCAATTGTTTCGGTTGCATAAGTATAAGAGTAACCCGACATACCGTCACCCCCCATATAGAAGGTTTCAAAGGGCGATTTCTTATCACTGTTATAGGAACCCAGGAATCCGTATTCCACACGGGTCATCAATACCGGCGTACGCTTCACCTGCAAAGAAGATAACGGAGAGAATATCTTGGCTTTGAATTTCCACTTATGATACTCAATCAGCTTATATTTCTCGTCGTTACCCAGTGTTGAATAATCTTTATTATCAAACAAAGAGTAAGGAGGAGTTGCATTTACCGAGAATGAGAACTGTGATCCCTGACGGGTATACAGCGGATTATCAATAGAGTTGCGCTGGAATAACAACTCAAGGTTGATATTGTGGCTGGTTCCGTTCTGAATCAGGAAGTAACGCCAGTCTTTCATGATGTAAACCTGATAGTTCAGCGAAGCCATAAACTGGAAGTAGTCATCCGGCCATCTCAAACGTTTACCATATCCCACAGATAATCCCAACATCTGTATAGATTTATCCGGGTCGTATGCCATTTCGTAGTTACCGTAGTTGTATCCGTAGCTACTACCATATCCTCCATATCCATACCCGCTACCATATCCGTAATATGGATTGTAGGAACTATACATATTACTATAGTAACTGTCGCTGATATCTGTCTGTTTCGAATAATAAGCACTTACAGAAAGTGTATTCGGGCGTTTCCCACCAAACCACGGGTCCATGAAAGAGATACTATACGATTGATAATAGCGTCCGTTAGTCTGTGCACTTAACGTAAGTGTCTGCCCTTCACCCTGCGGAAGAATACCTTTGTAGCTCTTCGGGTTCAGGAAGTTTTTCACCGAGAAGTTAGTAAACTTAAAGCTTAACCGTCCGATTACCCCGGTTTGTCCCCAACCGGCAGAGAACTCTACCTGGTCGTTTGCTTTGGAAACAAGATTATACTCAATATCTACCGTTCCGCTCTCCGGGTCCGGTATTGGGTTAGGCTGCATATTTTCAGGATCAAAGTGTCCCATCTGGGCCAACTCACGGATAGAACGCATGAGTGCTTCCCGGCTAAACAGCATACCCGGTTTGGTATGTAATTCACGACGTACAATATCTTCATACAAACGGTCGTTACCGTTAATAATTACACGGTTGATGGTAGCCTGCGGCCCCTCCATAATACGGATTTCCAAAGAAATAGAGTCGTTTTGAACATCTACTTCTACCGGATCGGCATTGAAGAAGAGATATCCGTTATTGTAATACAGGTTAGCTACCGCTTCATCATCCATTAACAAACGTTCGTTTAGCTTCTTTTGGTTATACACCTCACCGGGCTTCATATTCAACAGATATTCCAGATATTCTGTAGAATATTGTGTATTTCCCACAAAACGGATGTCTTTCAGGTAATACTTTTGTCCTTCATCAATAGTAAGAAAAATATCAACAGTTTTCTCGTTATGGTTCACTACACTGTCTGCCAGTAAAACAGCATCCCGGTAACCATGTTCATTATATTTATCAATGATGTTTCTTTTATCGTTCTCATACTCTTCGGTAGTAAACTTCTTCGTACTGAACATTTCCCGGACACTCGGTTTGAAGCGTTTAAACAAAGAGAACTTTTCATTGGTCTTCTTCATCACTTTCCGCAGGTCGTTATCCGACAGGGCTTCATTGCCTTCAAAAGTGATCAGGTTGATTTTTGTTTTTTCGTTCTTATCAATATGGATATCAACCGTCACTTCTCCGTCACTGTTTCTGTCCTCACGCTGAACAATATTTACATCCACATTTTTAAACCCTTTTCCGTCAAAGTACTTCTCAATCACCACTTTGGCACGATCCATCAGGTTAGGCGTCACCTGATACCCTTTGCGTAACCCCAGGCGGGCATCCAGGTCTTCACGTTCTCCCTTTTTAATCCCGTAATAGTTTACATCCGCAATACGGGGACGTTGTTTTAACTGGATTTCGAGCCAGATTTTATCATCTTCTATCTTTGTCGCGACAATTTTAACGTCCGAAAACAACCCGTGCCGCCAGAAACGTTTCACCGCGGCTGTTATTTCATCTCCCGGTACAGTAACCACATCACCCACCGACAAACCGGAAAAACCGATCAATACAAAATCATCATAATTAGTTACTCCTGTAACTTTAATATCCTCAATGGTATATTTTTTAGGAGTTAACGAATAGGAAATAACCGGAACTTCCGCCGGTGTATCAACATGTGCAGAATCGGTTTCCTGGGCTGATACAGCCAATGAAAAACCAAGAAAAATAAAAAGAAACAGCACTATTTTTTTGTACATAAAACTGCTAATGTTTATGGTTTCAACTGCTCACTTGTTTTACCATACCGCCTTTCGCGCTGCTGGTAATACAATATCGCTTCATATAACCCATTTTCCCGAAAGTCAGGCCAAAAGGTATCCGTAAAATAAAGCTCGGCATACGACAGTTGCCAGAGCAAAAAATTACTGATCCTCTTTTCCCCTCCTGTCCGTATCAACAGATCCGGGTCAGGAATGCCTATTGTTGTCATGTGGTCTGAGACTACCGCCTCAGTTATATCGTTGGGGGTTATTTTCCCGTTTTTTACCTCTTCTGCCAGTGCTTTCACAGCCTCAGTTATTTCCCATCGGGACGAATAACTTAACGCCAGTACAAGTGTAGTACCTGTATTGGCAGAAGTAGTTTCTATACATTGTTGTAACGTTTCGCGGGTTACTTCCGGTAAATGGTACAGATTGCCGATTGCTTTCAACCGGATATTATTTTTCATCAGATCCGGAGTTTCATTATGGATAGCTGTCACCAGCAACTCCATCAGGGCACGGACTTCACTTTCCGGGCGGTTCCAGTTCTCGTTCGAAAAAGTATACACAGTAATATAAGGAAGCCCGATCTGCGCTGCTGCTTCTATGACTTTACGAACGGAAACCACACCTTCCCGGTGTCCAAAGCTACGGTCTTTTCCCTGTGCTTTGGCCCAACGGCCATTTCCATCCATAATAATCGCCACATGTTGCGGCAACCGGGTCTTATCTATTTCCTCAATTAATGACATAGTAGCCTGTAAATGCTTTACAGTATGAATATCAATTACAGTACATTCTGCGCTTACCAAAATCCCAGCTCAGCGAGATTGACCATAAAAAATACCAGTCTTTATTTTTAAAACAATTATTACTCAAACCATACGGATCGTCCAACATACTATTACTTTTATCCGTTACATCCAACCTGTCTGTAAACAGCTTATAAAAAGTAAATTCAGCCATCAGGTTGAACCGTTCCGCGATCCTGAACTTCAGGCCAACTCCTCCGGGTATATTAAATCCCGTATAATTGATCTCCGCAGAAGGAGAAAACAACCATCCTACTCCTATACACAGAAACGGAGTAAAGGTTCTTTGTGTATGAAAACGCTCCGGATTCTTATAATCCAGAAAGTTAAACTCACTTCTGACTCCAACATCTAAAATCTCCCGTTTAAAAGAGACCTGCTGCAAAAGGAAGGGATACTTTTCCGGACCACCCGAACCCGAGATCTTACTTCCCGTCACATTTCCACGCAACGCCCAGCGTGAATTTATATTATACCGTATCTGTGCACCTATTGCCGGCCAACTGTTTTTAAAAGGGATCGTATGGTTTACATCTCCCATATAAAACCCGGCTCCAGCATTTATTCCTATCTCATATTTATATTCCTGTGCAAAACCTGCCGGAATAGAAAAACAGAACAGGAAAATCAACCAACCATACCGCCTCAAAGCAGAAAAGATTTGTACTTAACCTTGTATGTTATTTTGCAAATCCAAGGCGGTTGATGCGTCCTTTCCAGGACTCATCCCTTACATTTCCGCTTATCGTTGCTTTTCCTCCGAAAAGATACATATATTGTTCATCATCTACCACAACCGAAACAAATCCCCGGGCTACAAACTCTTCCGGCAAAGCCACCAGCATACCTGATTCTTTCCAGGCTACTCCACGGTTCTGTGAAATGAATATATCCCTGGAAGGTTTGCCATCTTCATCAAATCCCCCGATCAGGTATAATTTATCATCGTATTTGGTAATCGCAGCACCTCTTCTGTACGGGAAATTGATATTCTGGTAAGCTTCCCAATAGAGTCCGTTATTTGTATTCCAGACTGTTGGTATAAACTCACCGTCACGAGTACCACCCAGAATAAGCAGAGCAGGTGTATTAATAACTCCGTAAGTAATCCGGTTTAACTCCTCCAAAGGAAAATTAGCAGGAATCTCTTCTCCTACGTCACCTATAACCAATCCGTTATCTCCTGTTAAAGTTGCAAAAACATTGTCTCCATTCGAATTCCGCAGAACAACAGATAATGTATTTTCAGTCAGAGCACCTAATATGGATACCACAGACTCTCCGGAAAGCTCTACACTCCAGTTAAAACCATCCGTTGAAGAATACAACATTCCATCATTAGCCGGAACAAACAATTTCCCGGCCAAAGCAAGCATTTGGTACACCTTAGCATTTACAGGCAAATCAGTTCCTTTAGCACTCCAACTATCCGGAGTATTAAAAGAGGCGGATTGCGCCACCCAACCATTATTTACAAAAGAATACATCAGGAATCCGTCGTGAAATGCCACGACTTTCTGTGTAGTTATCGTTTCACCCACAATCTTTGGCTGAAACAAATTCCACACCATGGTATCCGGCAGAACGGTATGTATATTTAACTCCGCCACATATCTTTTGGTTGTCAGGCCATCCATGGCTACTGTTTTAATATCAACCGGTTGTGTAAAGTCAATAGAATCATTCTCGGTAGAACCGGTCCAGAAAATAGTATCTCCTGTGGCACGCGGATAAAGTTCAATGCTGGAAACATAGGAGGTAAACGTAATAGAAGCCAGAACTTTTTCATCTATTTCCGTACCAAAATCCATAGAATCGGGGTTATAAATCAGTCCTTCCAACTGGTCTATAACAAAAACAACATCGCTCAAACCACTGATTGAATCATTAGAAAGTGAAAACGAAGCTATTTGTGGATCACGGCTCACTTCATATTCTGTATCATCTGAATCCATACATGCCCATAAACCCAGGAATATACATCCGACTACAAATAGTACTAATTTATTCTTCATTGAAAATTATCATATATATCTACACAAACCACAAAAGTAGAAACATTTTTGGCTTTACAGCCTATGAAAAAGAATATTTATAAAATTTTAGTGACAAATTATGGTTTTAAAAACTATTCATACTCTTTACATAACAAACAAAATCGCCACTTTCCTTTATTTTATATTCATTTTCCTGCAAAAAAAAGATTTACAGCGGGAGCCTCTACCCCGTTTTGTAAGCATACGGCAGACTTTTCGATCTGTATCTCATCCCATAAACCGGCCTGCAGAAAAGAGGTGAGAGTATGGCTTCCACCCTCTACCATGAGGGAATGGATCTTCCATTTGAAAAGATGATCTAATATCGTTTCTATCACATACCCGTTGAAATCAATTGGGATATATTCAATATTATTCTCTTTTTTTCGCTCATATTTGGTAAAAATTAAGGTTTTTACTGTTCCATCCAACAGGTGTGCCTGGGGTGGGACCACCAGTTCTTTATCTATTACCACACGAACAGGAGACTTACCGCTCCAACTACGCACAGTCAGCGAAGGATTATCCAATAAAGCGGTACGGGTACCCACCAGAATAGCCTGTACTTCGGATCTCCTTTTATGTATAAGTTGCGAAGAAACAGGAGTCGAGAATACAAAAGGAGGTTGTGACGCGTCCGTCCGGCAGTAATCCAGAAAACAGTCACTGCTTTGTGCCCACTTCAACAGCACATAAGGCCGCCTCAAAGTATGCGCCGTCATAAACACCCGGTTCAACTCTATCGCCTCTTTTTCCAGGCATCCGGTTACGACTTCTATCCCTGCTTCACGCAACAGGCGCACTCCCCTGCCGGATACTTCCGGAAAGGGATCAAACGAACCCACTACTACCCGGCGAATACCACTCCGGATAATCAAATCCGCGCAGGGAGGTGTTTTCCCATGATGAGAACAAGGTTCGAGATTCACATAAATCGTTGATGCGGGTAAAAGACTTTTATCTTTTACCGAAGCTATCGCGTTTACTTCCGCATGAGGCCCGCCATACAGCCGGTGATAGCCCTCCCCTATGATTTTGCCGTTTGCCACAACCACCGAACCAACCATCGGATTAGGAGCAACCTGCCCCAATCCCTGACGGGCTAATTGGAAGCAACGCCACATATATTTTTCATCCTCTGTATACATACCGTTTGCTTATCTTTTTGATTACTTTTGCAAAAAAACGATTTATGACTGAAGCCGTATCTTTTATTCGTCAGACATTACAATCTGTTTATTCCGCGGGGGAAGCACGCAGCCTGGCAAACATAGTTGTATGCCATGTAACCGGCCTCTCACCCTATCAATTACTATCCGGCAAAGATAGAGAATTATCCACGATCGAAAAAGAGAAGATACGGGAGATTACGGAACGGTTAAAAAACCGGGAACCTATACAATATATTATGGGTGAATGCGAATTTTACGGTTTAAAGTTCCGGGTGAACCCCTCGACACTCATTCCACGGCCGGAAACAGAAGAACTGGTAGAAGAAATTATCCGCGATCATACAAACAGCCCAAAACAGATATTGGATATCGGCACAGGCAGTGGGTGCATAGCCGTTTCGCTCGCAAAAAAATTACCCGGAGCAAAGGTACAGGCTATAGATATCTCGCCGGATGCACTGGCTACAGCCATTCAAAACGCACAGGATAATAACGTGGAAGTCGCTTTCAGCCAGGCTGATATTTTAAACGAAAGAACTTATTGCACCGTGTTGACAGGCACTTATGATATCATTGTCAGCAACCCCCCTTATGTAACCGAACAGGAAAAAGAGAGTATGGAAAAAAATGTCCTCAATCACGAACCCCATACAGCCCTGTTTGTTAAAGATCAGGATCCCCTGTTATTTTACCGGGAAATAGCAAAAGCCGGGCTCAAACTACTCCAGCCGGATGGGAGGCTCTATTTCGAGATCAACCGGCAATATGGGAAAGAAACAGTAAGCCTGCTGGAAAATATGGGATACCGGAATGTTATAGTAAAACAGGATCTGTCCGGAAACGACAGAATTGTAAAAGCAACAAGATGAAACAGGTAAGCGAAACAGAAATGTTACATAAAATGGCGGCCTATTGTTCGGCTGCCGAACGGTGCATACAGGATGTAGAAAAAAAACTGGCGGCTACGGATTTGCCTTCCGAAGCCCGGAAACGTATTATTAAACGCCTCACGGACGAGAAGTATATCGATGAAACCCGCTTTGCCGGGTTTTATGCGAATGATAAATTACGTTTCAATAAATGGGGGCGTATCCGCATCTCCTTCGAACTACAAAAAAAGAGGATCCCGGATGCTATCCGGTTTGAAGCGATAGAGAATCTGGACCAGGAAGTTTATATATCCACCCTCCGCTCTATCCTGAAAAACAAACTTAAAACCACGAAAGGTAAAGATAAACGGGATGTATATTATAAACTACTACGGTTTGCCGCCGGAAGAGGTTTCGAAAGCAGCGAAATAAACAAATGCCTGAAAGATCTGCTGAACAACACAGACTATGAAGAATATACTGACTGATTTTCTGCATCTTTTTTTTCCTAACCTTTGTCTGATATGTGATATACCTTTGGTAAAAGACGAAGAATACATCTGCCTGCACTGTATTTCCCGCCTGCCACATACAAATTATTACAAAGAAAAGGAGAACCGGGTGTTTCAACTTTTCATTGGAAAATCAGATATTCAGGAAGCTTCCGCATTCTTACATTTCGAGAAGGGAAACTCTGTCCAGAAATTAATTCACCATCTGAAATATTACAGGAATAAACAATTGGGGTACATGTTAGGAAGGATGGCGACACGCCAGTGGGAAACACATGCTCTTTTCCGGGATATAGATATGATGATCCCCGTTCCTCTTCACCCCAGGCGGGAAAGAGAACGGGGATATAATCAGGCGGAGTATATTGCCCGTGGCATCCAATCTATACGAAAAACACCGATCAACACCACTATACTATCACGAACTTACTCCTCATCATCACAAGTTCATAAAAATCTATTTGATAGATGGCTCAACATACGCCATCTTTTCGCCACCAACCAACACGAACTTTTACAGGATAAACACATTTTACTGGTAGACGATGTGGTAACATCCGGTTCTACTCTAAGTGCATGTGCGGATGCTTTACTAACCCTACCCGGTGTGCGGGTCAGTATTTTCGCCTTAGCCGCTGCCCGCAGGGTTTAATCCTGCAACACCAGGCGGTTCATTAATACCGGCAGATACGAGTCACTGATAGGAATCAGTTCGTTCCCGATCCGGATGCGTTTTCTTTCTATATAACTTATCTGGTGTATGGCCACTATAAAAGAACGGTGTACCCGGCAAAAATCTTTCTCAGCAAAGACTGCCTCAAAACGCCTGAGGCTAATCTGGGAAAGCAAAGGTTTACCGTTTTCCCTATGTATCTTCACGTAATCCCCATATCCTTCCAGGTAAAGAATCTCTTCCCGGCGCACACGGATGATTTTACTCCCTTCTTTCACAAAGATAGGATGTTCACCCTGCTCCCTTTTCAGTTCCTCCAACGCTCTATCCAACTTCTCGATATATCCCATCAGGATATTCAATGTAGAAGTTTCTCCTTCTAATCTGATAGATTTCAACATAGGTTGTTTTTATTTAAAAGTAGTTAGCACTCGTTTCACTCGTTAGTAGTCATCAGTCGCTTCGCTCTTTAGTAGTTATCACTCACTCTGTTCGTTAGTAGTTAAGTAGATTTCCGGGATTCTTCTTTAACTACTTTGACTACTAGACCTCAGAGAGGCTGATGACTACTTTGACTACTTTTATACTGATCACAAAGTAAAGGAAAACAACCGTTTAGAAATGTTAATCGTCGGTAAGAAGATGAATTCAGGCGGTGAAACACCCTATAAGGGCGGTGAACAGGATTTACTCCTCAAGTATCCATTTTTTAAAAACAGGCGATTTTGTTTTACTGATAATAATACGTTCCGGAACAGGCTGTGTAAGGTTCACCGACAAGCGGCTGCCAAACCACAAATCAACATCTTTAATGGATTTACGGGCAATAATAAACTGCCGGTTTGCACGGAAAAAAGTATGTTCGTCCAACTGTTCGCTTAATGCATCGAGTGTACGGTCTACCGGATGCTTTTTGCCATCGGCAGTAAAAGCCGAAACTTTCTCATTTGCCGTATAAAAATAACAGATATCCTCCACCGGAAGCGGGTAAAATTTATCCGCCAGCATAATCAGCAGGCTTTTTATTTTACCTCCTCCCTGCAACATCGTACGGGTACGGTTTACATGGGCTTTCCGCTCTTCCGGATCAAATAGTTTTAATTTATTCAAAGCCCTTTCCAGCGAATCCAGTGTTACCGGCTTCAACAGATAATCAATACTACACACTTTAAAAGCCTCAAGGGCATACTCATCATAAGCAGTCGTAAAAATAACCGGCGAATCAATATCCACCTGCTCAAATATTTTAAACGCATTTCCATCGGCCAGGTGAATATCCATAAAAATAATATCCGGCGAAGGCATTGAACGGAAATAGCCCACACTCTCTTCTATACTTTCCAGTTCCGCTACAACGTCGATATCCGATACCGAATTTTGCATCAACAGGGTTTTCAAACTCCGTACGGCAAGTGTTTCATCCTCTATAATAATTGCCTTCATACACTTTTTAATCCTTTCCGGATTTTCCGGGTTTATCCACTAAGGGTAAAGATACCTTAAAATACTCTTTCCGTGAAGAGATCACGATATCTTTTCCTGTCAACATAGTATACCTTCCCCACAAATTTTTCAGGCCGATCCCACTGCCTGAAGATATCTCGTTTTTAGGCTGAATTTTATTGGAAACAACCAACATACCGTCCTGTGTCGTATAAATGTCGATTTGTAACGGATATTGTTTACTAATCACATTGTGTTTTACGGCATTCTCTATTAGCGGCAGGATACTCAGAATAGGTAAATTCCAAAGTAAATAAGGAGGATCCGCCTGAATAGAGAAAAAAAGTTTCCCTTCATACCGCACACCCAGCAAATAGGTATAAGCTTTTACAAATTGCAATTCTTCCGCTAAAGTAACCAACTCTTTAGTATTACTTTGCAATATATATCTGAATACCTGCGATAATTCATTCAGGTAAGTAAGTATCTGTTCCTTCCCACCACTTTGTATCAGGGAATTGAGTCCATTGAGCGAATTAAAAAAGAAATAGGGATTAATCTGCCCCATCAAAGCATTGTAGGAGGTCTGTAATTTTTCAGTCTTCAGTCGTTCTACCTCCAGTTTCATTTCCTGGCGGGTATTCAAAATCCGGATCAGCAATACCAATAAAGCAACCGTAATAAACACAAAAATATGTTCCGTCACCAAAGGACGTGGAAACGGCGAAGGAACCAATGGCTTAAAAAAGGGAAAAGGAGGTTCCATAAACTCTTTTTCAGGCCCTCTGCCCGGAGGTCGTGCATGAAATCCAAACGTATCTAACCCTAAAATCTCTTCAAAAATAAAATGTTGCAGAACCGGGTATAACTGAATCAGCAGAAAAGCAAGAATCAGATTGAGACCGGTAGCAAACAAAAAGACCTTAAACTCAGCCTTCAAACCCAAATACCCACCCAATTTATACGTACCGATAGTAGTATAAAAAAGAAACAGAGTAAAAAAGAAAAACCAGGCCAGAGAGAAATAAAGAAAATAAACATTGGATGATGTATCCAAAGGAGCCATCCCACTCCGGTTGGAAATGCCATACCAACGCATTAACAGGGAGAAATTTACAAAAAGACTTAATAGTACCGAGACTAATAACCCTACCCAAAAATCATTTTTCTTATTCCGAAACATATGGTCTTTATAATAATAAAGACGACAAATATATAGATAACTTACCAAAACACCCTTCCCACCCCGGGGAAACGGAAAAATTAACCGATGAAACGCCTGAACAAAACTCTCTACAGAAGTTTTTTTGTGAAAAAGTTTGCCACTTTGCCACACCATCAAAGCTAACATATTATCTATCAAACACATAAATCCCAAAACGAGCGATGCAAAGTATGATGCAAAGGTGATGCAAACGTTTTAGTTTGCTACCTTGTTGACTATTTTATCCTCTTTTAAGATCTCTCCGACTATAATTTCTTCCTGTTTTCATTCGCTGCAACAGGGTAGTATCGTTACAACGGCATCGCCGGGCCATTACGGTGACATTGATGTGCCGTCAGAGTGCCACTGGCGTGTCAAGAGCCTGGCACAGCAGTGCCATTCTATTGGCACGATAGTGCCCCGGTGATGGCACAGCAATGCCTTCGTGATGGCACACAAGTGTCTGCGAGATGTTAATAGAATCTTCTGGTTAAGTGTTCTTTCAGAACACCATTTACCATCCAATTACCATATCCATAAAATCCGGTATAGTCCTGAAATTTTACCCTCTTAAATCACTCTCTACACACATCTCTTCACCCTCGTAGAGGGTAGTATATCTTAGACCCCGGCAACCCTCTACCATTTATACATATCTTTTTATGTATACTTATTTGTAAGCCCGGGGGCTTGAATGTAAACCGTCGATCAGCCTTAGCTAATAACTATAGTAAATCTGTTAAGGGGCAGTTTAGTTCAGACCACGGCAGAATGAGCGTAGCGAATGCCACCGTGGGTTAGCATATACCCCATTTATTCGAGCTGAAAGCCCAGCTAAAACCAACTACAAATTCATTTTCAGCCTCGTAACTAATTCGTAATTATAGAGTTGCCCCTTCAGGGCGCAGATCGTATCTGGTGTCTGAACCCACGGTGCCATTCGCTACGCTCATTCTGCCGTGGGCTAAACTAAGTTGCCCTTTTCAAGGGCGGAAAACACATATAAGAGGTGTGTAAAGAGTAGTACAAAGATGATGCAAAGTTTTTGGTTTGCATCACCTTTGCATCATACTTTGCATCACCTGATTTAGGACTTATACCAGTAACAACCAAAACATTAACTTTAAGCGTGAAGCAAAGTGGCAAACTTTTCGACTAAAAAACATTTGTAGAGAGGGAGGCTTCATAAAAAGTTGGCGGTGTGCTGATATAGATAAAGTTTAATTTTGAAAGAGGTGTCCTGAATTCTCGTAAAGAATCGGCTTCGTTCGGTAGTTTTTTTATACTTTTGTCAATTAATTGGGGAGTTATCTCCCTATTTAACAATAGGAATACAGACAAGACAAGAACAGAATAACAAAATCATGGAAATTGCAAGTAAGTACAACCCCGCAGAGGTTGAAGGGAAATGGTACCAGTATTGGTTAGATAACGGATTTTTTAAATCGGTTCCGGACGAACGCGAACCTTATACAATTGTCATCCCTCCTCCTAACGTCACCGGCGTACTGCATATGGGGCACATGCTTAACAATACAATACAGGATATTCTTATCAGACGAGCCCGTATGCAGGGGAAAAATGCGTGTTGGGTTCCGGGAACCGACCACGCGTCGATTGCTACGGAAGCCAAAGTGGTAGATAAACTGTCCCAGAAAGGAATAAAGAAAACCGACCTCAGCCGGGATGAGTTCCTGAAACATGCCTGGGAGTGGAAAGAAGAATATGGAGGGGTAATCCTGAAACAATTACGTAAACTGGGCGCATCCTGCGATTGGGATCGCACGGCCTTTACGATGGATGAAATCCGTTCGAAAAGTGTAATTAAGGTTTTCACAGATCTATATAAAAAAGGGGAAATATACCGGGGTGTACGTATGGTAAACTGGGACCCACAAGCCCTGACAGCACTTTCTGATGAAGAAGTTATATACAAAGAAGAACATAGCAAGCTTTTCTACCTTCGCTACAAAATTGAAGGAGAAGAGAATTATATAATCATTGCCACAACCCGTCCTGAAACGATTTTGGGTGATACGGCTGTATGCGTAAATCCGAACGATCCGCGTTATACTTTCCTGAAAGGGAAAAAAGTAATTGTTCCGTTGGTAAACCGGGCGATACCGGTTATTATGGACGATTATGTGGATATGGAATTCGGTACCGGCTGCCTGAAAGTGACACCGGCACACGATGTGAACGACTATATGCTGGGAGAAAAATACAATCTTCCAACCATTGATATTTTTAACGACAATGGTACAATCAGTGAAGCAGGCGGGTTGTATGTAGGAATGGACCGTTTTGAGGTACGGAAACAGATTTCGCTGGATCTGGCGGAAGCCGGGTTGATGGAGAAGGTGGAAGACTATGATAATAAAGTGGGGTACTCCGAACGTACACACGTACCCATCGAACCTAAATTGTCGATGCAGTGGTTCCTGAAAATGCAGGAACTGGCCAAACCGGCGCTTGATTCGGTTATGGAAGATGAGATCCGTTTTTATCCTCCTAAATTGAAAAATACCTACCGCCACTGGATGGAGAATATCAAAGACTGGTGTATTTCACGCCAGTTATGGTGGGGACACCGGATTCCGGCCTATTACCTGCCGGAGGGTGGTTTTGTGGTAGCCGAAACAGCTGATGAAGCCCTTGAACTGGCTAAAGAGAAAACGGGGAATGCAAATCTGACTGTGGCCGACCTGCGCCAGGATGAAGATTGCCTGGATACCTGGTTCTCTTCGTGGCTGTGGCCGATCTCGCTGTTTGACGGAATTAATAATCCGGGTAATGAGGAGATCAGCTATTACTATCCTACCAGCGATCTGGTAACGGCACCCGATATTATTTTCTTCTGGGTAGCACGGATGATCATGGCCGGATACGAATACGAACACGAAAAGCCTTTCAAAAATGTATATTTCACCGGATTGGTACGGGATAAACAGGGACGTAAAATGTCAAAATCGCTGGGTAATTCACCCGATCCGTTGAACCTGATTGATCAATACGGGGCTGACGGTGTACGTATGGGTCTGATGCTGACCGCTCCTGCCGGAAATGATATTCCTTTCGATGAAGCATTATGTGAACAGGGCCGTAATTTCAATAACAAGATATGGAATGCGTTCCGGCTGGTAAAAGGCTGGAAGGTCGATGAAACAATTGCACAGCCCGAAGCTTCGGCCATTGCTATCCAATGGTTTCAAAACCAGTTGAGTAAAACCATACTCGAAATGGACGACCTGTTCGGAAAATACCGCCTGAACGAAGCGATCATGGCAGTATACAAACTGTTCTGGGATGAATTTTCTTCGTGGTTCCTTGAAATTATCAAGCCGGGTTACGAACAACCGGTAGATAAACAGACTTATCATGCGGCTCTGGGATTCTTTGATTCATTACTCCGCCTGTTGCATCCGTTCATGCCGTTTATTACCGAAGAGTTATGGCAGGCACTGGCTCCACGCAAAGAGGGCGAAAGTATTATGGTTTCCCTTTATCCGGAAGTTACACCGGACGAACCAGGCTTACTGGCTTCTTTCGAAATTGTAAAAGAGATTATCGGAGGTGTACGTACGGTACGGTTACAAAAAAACATACCGAACAAAGAGACTCTCGAACTACAGGTATTAGGAGCACATGATAACCGGTTCAATCCGGTAATTAAGAAAATGTGTAATCTGACAGGAATTGAGAAAACAGGTGAAAAAAGTACCGGCGCGGTATCGTTTCTGGTGGGAACAACCGAATATGCTGTTCCGCTGGGAAATATGCTCAATGTAGAAGAAGAACTAACAAAACTGCAGGAAGAGTTAGTATATCAACAGGGCTTCCTGGCTTCTGTTTTGAAAAAGTTAAGCAATGAAAGTTTTGTAAGTAAAGCTCCGGCTAAAGTAATCGAGATGGAACGCAAGAAGCAGGCTGATGCCGAAAGTAAAATACGAAGCCTGGAAGAAAGTATCGCGGCGTTAAGACAGTAACAACACATTATACAATTAATACCATGAAACAAACACGCAGAACATTTTTCAAAAAAAGTATGGCAGGAGCACTCCTTCTGGGAGTTGCTTCGCAGGCCAATGCGTTTATTGCCAACTCTATTAAACCCAAAGCACCTAAAGCAACAAACCCTTTTCACCTGGGGATGGCCGGATACACATTTGTGAATTTCGACCTGGATACTACTCTGAAAACAATGCAAAGGTTAGACATCCATTACCTTTGTATCAAAGATTTTCATCTTCCGTTTGATAGTACAGACGAACAGATTAAAGCGTTTCACGCCAAATGTGCCGATCATGGGGTTACAGGGTATGCGGTTGGCCCTATTTATATGAAAACCGAAGAAGAGATAGACCGCGGCTTTGCCTATGCCAAACGGGTAGGTGTAAAACTGATTGTAGGTGTACCTAACTATGAACTATTGCCTTATGTGGATAAAAAGGTAAAAGAATACGGCTTCAATTATGCGATTCATTTACACGGTCCTGATATTGCCCTGTATCCGGATGCTACGGACGTTTGGGAAAATACAAAAGACCTGGATCCCCGGATCGGTATGTGCCTGGATATTGGCCATGACCTCCGGAACGGATGCGACCCGGTTGCCGACCTGCGGAAATACCACACACGGGTGTTTGATATGCACATCAAGGATGTAACAGACTCCTCCAAAGCAGGTGTAGGTATTGAACTGGGACGGGGTAAGATAGACTTCCCTGCGCTTATAAAAGCTATGCGGGAGATAAACTATACCGGCATGTGTAGCCTGGAATACGAAAAAGATATGAAAGATCCTTTCCTGGGTATTGCCGAATCGATCGGTTACTTCAAAGCAATGAGTGATTTAGAATTTTAACTATCTATATGAGAAGTACACTCTTAATAGGATTCATATGTGTATTGTGTAGCTGTACAACGATTAGTTATATGGGTATAGAAACATATAATCCGGCGGAAATCACATTTCCCGACCCTGTCAAAAAAATCCTGATCGTAAACAATGCAGTACCCCAGCCATCTGAACTTGGATATACCTATTCCCTGGGAGGTGTTAATCAGGATACCTGCCGGGCTTATGCAGACAGTGCCCTGTTTGCGGCGGCTAAAACACTCGGGGAATCTATTGTTGAACATGAATTCTTTGAGGATGTACTTCTTTATCATTTACCTATCCGTACGGATGATCTCTATTTTTCGGACCAGAAATTAACTGCTGCACAGGTGAACCGGTTATGCCGGGAAAATGGTGTGGATGCGATTATTTCTATAGACCGTTTACTTTTCAACATGCACAAGTCTGTCACTTCCCTTATGGAAGGATACGCATATGGACAGATTGATGTTAAAATGAATGGGATTATACGAAGTTATTTGCCCGGCAAAGAGAATCCGCTAGCTACCGTACATGTACAGGACTCTGTCCAATTTTCGTTAACAGCAGGGAGCAGGGAACTTTTAAATGAACAACTGCCCCCTCCAAACAAAATATTGGAACTGGCTGCAATCTACCTGGCAGATAATTTATATCCCAACTTTGTACCTTTCTGGAAAGAAGAAGAACGTTGGTTTTTCAATGGTGGTAATACCTTATGGAGAGAAGCAAGTGCTTTCGCCGGTTCCGGCAGGTGGGAAAAAGCATACGAGCGGTGGGAACAAATTTACCACCGCACCGGATCATGGAAAGATAAAGCCAAAACGGCTTCCAACATGGCACTTTTCCATGAGATAAACGGTAATATGGAGGAGGCACAGAAAAAAGCGGAAGAGGCTTATCAGTTGTTCCTCACACACAAGGGAGAAAAAGATGAACAGACCCAAAGACAGGAAATATATAAAAATATACTCTCCCAACGGGCACATAAAGATATGAAACTGGATATTCAATTTGGGAAACCGTAAAATATTACTACTTTTGATTTCGAAAAAGAAAAAATAAATACTTCATACGTTATGAGCTCCGATAATTCAAAAGTTATATCAGTTATTGAAAATACAATAACAAAAGCTATTCAGGAATATTGCCGGAATGAATCGTCCTCCCTGGCCAGCGACCTGTATATTCAGGCTGATTATGAAAGCGGAGAACTCCAGTTGTTTACTGAGGAAGAGAATTTACTGGCTAAAGTGGTTATTTTTAACTGGGTAAACTCGCCAGATGAAGATAGTTTCTATAAAAATATTATCCCGTTACTGAAAACTATTTTATCAAATTTAACCGGGAAAAATCTGTTTGAATGTGATTGTTTTGTAAAACCATTTTCTATCAGCCTGACGGATGATGAGTTTACAGTAATCGAAGAATTACTATTCATTGACGATGAAACATTCCGTCTGGACGATCCCCTATTAAAAGACCTGGATACCGATTTAGATGATTTTTATCCAATCTTCTTTCAGATATTGAATTAAGTAATTAATTTCGCATCCTGAAAAACCCATTGCCGACATAGCTCAGTTGGTAGAGCAACTCATTCGTAATGAGTAGGTCGCCGGTTCGAGTCCGGCTTTCGGCTCTATTTTACAGACATCCTTTTTATATCTTTAACTGTTAAACTATAAAAGTTGAGTTTTTTAAATTTATTATTATCATTGTAATGAAAGACTCAATATGAGTAGTATAGTAGAGCAAAAGAACAATATTATCAGAGGTGTCTTAAATACAGACAGTCCTGCCACTCTTATGGACTTTGAAGATCTACGACTTTTGGATATACCCTGCCCAAATATTCCAGCGGCTACTCCGGAAAATTAAAAAAAGAGGGCATTAAACGCTATAGAACAGGCTAAAAATGGCCAATTTAAAACTCATGAAGAACTATTAGATAAGTTTCGTTTTATCTATGAGTAGGGAAAAATAAGGAAGTGATAAGATCGATTATAGAAAGTTCTAAAATCTTAGAAATTCATCCTAAAATAGTACCTCGTGAATTAGTACTCGAAAATATGGCAGTCGAATTTCGTTCTCTTGTTGTAATGATAGGAAGATTCAAAATGATCTACTATATTGATGGAAATAATATTATGATTTCTTTTATTGTGGATTGCCTGCAAGATCTTTCAGCCTTAGCAGAAAGCAGAATATCTTATTAACCGGAAATTTCTTTATTCTTCTCCTATTCATGTATTTTTAATTTATATTCCCGACTGTGAAAACAAGAATTTGTAATCAGTATTGATCGGAAGATTTGTTTTTAATTTAATTTATTGACAAATACGGTTTTAATCTCCCCCCTTGAGCTACTTCTACACATATCATTTTTATGTTAAAGTATTTCTAATCCCGAAGGGATTAAATATGAATAACCCCCGGTGAAGCGTAGCGACCGGGGGCAGAAGTGATATACCCTACCCTCTACAACTCCGATAGGTGTTGAATAATAGGGTTCAACCCACTGCCGGGGTTGATATTACTTTTGATATCCATAACCCCCAGTCGCCAAAAGCTTTACTGGGGGTTATTTACATTCAATCCCTTCGGGATTACTACTTAAAAAGATGTTTGTAGAGAGTAGCTCTCAAGAGGAAAAATCCATCAAAATAAATCTTTTACAATCTTTCGGGTTCCAATAATTACAAATGGAACATCCTGGTTTATCAGGGTTCTCTCACTCCTAATTTGCTAAATAACCATATATAGGTACAGTGGTTTTACCCTGATTTATATATTCGTTTAGAATACTGGAATTTTGTATCTTTGTCCAGCCCATATCAAAGCTTCTACTAGAAACAACTTTTTTATCATTTCCATAGTCAAATTCAACAGTTATATTTATAATAGTTTTACTAGGTATCGAATAAGCCGGATAAAAATAGACAACATCAGATTTTGATTCCCGATATGGGTCATTTCCTCTTACATAAGTCTGACTATTAACAAAATAACAATCTTTAGTCACTTCAATGGAAGTACAAAAACTGGGCTTACTTAATGCTATCAAATCTATATTAATTACTTTAAAACTTTTTATTGGAAGAGTAGGGTTAACAACAATTAAACTTTCTATAGGTGTTTGAGGTGTAAAAGTAGGATAGGTTACAAAATAGCCTTGTTCAATTCTATTTAATATTAAATATTGATTATATGAATATTCCGGCTGTTGCTTTAGACTCCATAAACCTAAGGATTCATTCTTGTTGACAATAGTTTGTAGTGGTACATTACTTAATGGTGGTACCGAACCGCCCAAATTTGTTATGGAGGTTCCATCCAATTCAATCTGTCCACTGGTATTTAAAGTAGTATAGACAGTATTTTCACTTGAAAAGTAACCAGAGGCTGAACCTATTGCACTTCCGGCAACACTAATACCTCGACCAATACTTTTTACTGGAGGAAAGAAATTACCAACAAAACCTACAACACCTCCTAAGCCTTTCAATATTTTATCGAAACCTCCTGCCGGATCACTTTTTTCAATGTTAGGAACCAGAACCTGACCAGTATAAGTTCCGTTTAACTTTATTTGTGATTCTAAATTATTAAATCCTTTTATATCTATTGTAGGTTTATTGTTTATATTTCCATAAACAAGTTCAAAAGAAAACCCATTCCAACCTTTATTTAAGTGTCCAAAATTTGCATTACTTTGTTTTATTACATTCGAAGTAGTTGCATATTTTCCTGTTGAATTAAATATTCCTTGAGTACGTTTATTAGAAGGGAGTATGGAAGAGGGGGTCTTTGATTCTAATAACCATACAAAGGAATTATTTCCTACTGCTACCGGATGATAATAAAAGCCTTTTAATATTCCTCTTAATTTATTATAAAACAAAATATAATTAGGTTCATCACTGTTTGAATTTATCAATGTATGAGATAACATTTCCCAGCCATCAGTTCGTTTAATATCCATTCTAAATTCATCCGGTATATCCATAGAGTTGCCTGCTACCATTTTCCATGGTGGATCTATTTGCAAGCCTCCTCCATTTAAAATAATTTTATCTACAGTTTCCCAATTATTATGGAGATCCGGATTACTTACAGAGGCATATTCATATGACAGTGCTCTTGTCTGTACGATTCCCTCTTTATATTCATCCTGAATATCATTTAATATTACTTCCTGTTGACAACTTGTAATCAGTAGAAGAACCCAAGGAATCAATAGACTTTTTGGAAATAAGTTTTTTGTATTCATGTTATAAAATTTTTGATTATAAATAATAGACAATTAATACCCTTTATTCTGCTCCAGCAGATTATTGATTTGCATTTCGCGGTAGGGGATTGCAAATAATAGTTTTTCCTGGGTGACCTGATAGGTTCTTTCCAGAAGGTCAGGATATAACAATTTTGTTTTTTGTCCGTATCTGGTCATTACGTCTATGGCTTTTCCGGTACGAACCAGATCATACCAGCGCTGATTTTCGAAAGCAAACTCAATGCGTCTTTCGTGTGCTATGGCCTCTTCGGTTATTGTATCGAGGGGATCTAAACCTGCACGATGGCGCACTTGATTAACCAGTGTCAATGCTTCACCACTATCATCAGGAAGTAAACATTCTGCCAGAGACAGGAGCACATCCGAATAGCGGTATATAGGCCAGTTGTCATCGGTATTGAATACTTTGGCATGGGGATGCCGGTATTTATTGATGAATGGATACTTCACCGGGTAATTATCAAGTCTGCTATCACCTACCGGCAGAATAGCCGTGGGAGTGAAATCTTCATTATCATCTTTCTTGCCGGCTGCCATAGCAATAGAGACAGGAAGCCGTTCGTCGCCCGGTTCATAGGCATCAATCAAATCCTGTGTGGGAGTATTCCAACCACCGGTATTGCGTGTCGTACTTTCGGGTACTCCGGTCATTATTTCCGCACTGGATGTCCGGGGTAAAAAATGATACAGCCAGTCGCTTTGCTGACCCTGCTCTCCCTGTTGATATTGTACTTCAAAAAGCGACTCCCGGTTGTTTTTATTAGATGGCTCGAATACATCGCTGTAACGATCTTCGAGTTTATATCCCATTTTCATAATTTCACGTAACTGGGTGATAGCACCGGCATAATCCCTTTCCGGCATAGTCATCAAGACTTTAGCCAACAACATCCGTGCACTTCCTTCGGTAGCCCTGCCATCCTGGGGGAACTGCGGAACTTTCAGGTAATCAATTGCTTCTTTTACATCTTCCAGAATTAATGCATACACATCTTTTACAGGAGACCGTTTCAAAAAAGCATTTTCAGGTCCGGTAACAGGTGTTGTATGCAAAGGTACATCCCCAAAAGTCCTTACTAATGTAAAATAGTAATAGGCACGAAGAAACTTGGTTTGTCCGGTAATTTTCTGTTTGAAAGCCTCCGGAAAATCTTTTCCTTCCAGATGATATAATAATGTATTGGCGCGTGATATCCCGATATAGGAAATATAGTACACTTCATTGCTCCATTCATTCTGGTCGTCGTTAATAAAATCGGCTACCTCTTCGCGGTAACGGAATTGTGCCCCTCTATCGGTTTTATTAAAGATATAATGGGTATTGTCCGAACGCATCTCCCCTACTACAAAGCCAGGTATTCCACAGAGTCCTCTAAGATTCTGATACACTCCGTTCAAAGCCTGTTCAAAATGCTCCTGTGTCTGGTAAAATTTACTTTCATTGGAATAGTGTTGGGGCGGAATATCCAAAAAACTATCTGCACAGGACACTGTTAATAAAACAGTTACCATAAAATATAATATCTTCTTCATCTCTATTTGTTTTTAGTGTGATACCTGAATTAAAACTTAATACTACATCCGATACTGAATATTCTGGGAACCGGGTAGGTCGTTTTATCAATTCCTAAACCGTTCCATCCCAAACCATTTTCGCTTACTTCGGGGTTCATTCCCGGATATTTAGAGAATGTTTTCAGATTCTGTGCAGTTAGATATACCCGTAAGCTTGAGATATAATTATTACTTTTCAGAGGTACTGTGTAACCAAGTGTTATATTACGGATAGATAAATAGGTGGCATCGTATACCCAGCCGGTATGTGTGTAACGGTACAATTCTGTTCCGGTATCTGTACGGGGTACTAATCCGTTACCCGGATTTTCAGGCGAACGCCAGCGGTCGGCTACTGACCTCAACACATTAAAACATCCGTCAATATTTTCAGTATACTCATTATTACCATTTATAATATCCCCTCCGATCTGGCCGGTCAGTAAAATACTCAGATCAAAATTATTCCAGGAGAAATCGTTAGTCATCCCAAATACCATATCCGGATTAGGGTCTCCTATAATGGTCCGGTCGTTCATATCAATGATTCCATCGGGTACACCATTCGGGCCACTAACATCTTTCATCCGAACCGTACCTATCTGGGAAGAAGCATGTTTGGGCTGGGTATCGAATTCCTGCTGTGTCATATATACGCCATCAAAGACATACCCTGTAAAGACTCCAATCGGATGTCCTACCCGTAGCTGGTTTACCCAACCCTGATTGGAATGCCCGTTTACCGGTGTGTCATTCGTACCCAATGCCAGCACTTTATTCCGGTTAAACGCCAGATTTAGATTGGTTGATCATTTCAAGTCGCCGGTCAGGTTACGGGAACTAATGGTTATTTCATGTCCCCACGAACGGAATTCCCCAATATTGGACTGAATGTCGCCAAAACCGGAGGAGCGCGGTATATCTACCTGATAAAGCATTCCATCCGTAGTTTTGCGATAATAATCGTACATAACAAAAATGCGGTCGTTCAGGAAACTGAAATCCACACCCACATCTACCTGGCTGGACTCTTCCCATGTAAGATAGTCGTTACCCAAATTACCCGGTACTTTACCGGGTACCAATGAATTCCCAAACACATAGTTACTGGTAACTATCCCCGCTATATAGTTGTAATTTCCTATATTATAGTTTCCCGTAAGACCATAACTGACTCTTAGTTTCAGGTAATTCATTACTGAATTTACCGGTTCCATAAAGGCTTCATCTGAGACGATCCAACCAGCCGAAACCGATGGAAAATTAGCATATTTATTATCCGGGCCGAAGCGCGAACAGCCGTCCCGGCGGATCGTGGCCTGCAACAGATACCGGTCTTTGTGGCTATAATTAGCCCGGGCAATCAGGGATACCATAGACCATTGTTGCATGGAGCTACCTCCGTTTTTGGTAGCCGCCGCATCCACCCAGGTTATATCATCATCCGGAAAATCCGTACCGTTTATCTGTGCAAATTCCTGTGTATATTTTTGCGCGGAATATCCCAGAAGGGCATCTACGGAATGGTCTCCGAATGTTTTATTATAATTCAACAGGTTTTCAACAGTCCAGCTATAATAGAAATTGGAGTCATAGCCTCCGGTTGCTTTTTCGGGAGGTGCTGTAAACATACCTCCACTGGATGTAGACGGATTAAAATAGCGATAGTTACCATTACCAATATCCACACCCGCCTGAAACCTGTAACTGATACCATTCCAGATATCAATATCCGCAAACGCGTTACTGATGATAGAGTAACTTTTATATTTATTGGTACGCTCCTGAATCACACGGAGCCAGTTAGGTTGTGGAAATATGTTGGGCGCATTCATAGCAATGGCCAGACTACCGTCTTCTTCATACGGGCTCAGGCAGGGAGACATTAAGATGGCCGAATTCAGGATATTCCAGGCTCCGTCGGTACTATGATTGTTTGTAAGTGTAAGTGTTGGAGCTATATTAAGCCCGATCTTTACCCGGTCGTTTACCTGGTATTCATTATTGGAACGGAGAGAGAACCGTTCGAAATCGGTATTTAAAATAACTCCTTCCTGATTGAAATAACTAAAAAAGATAGCCGAGCTTAATTTGTCTGTTCCACTCATAATAGAGAGACTATAATTCTGAACCGCTGCCGTACGAGTCATTAAATCATACCAATCGGTTCCCTTTCCATATTGTTCGGGATTCCGGTATACTTCCGGAACTTCAGTTATTTTAGGATCCCGTCCATATTTTATTATGTCTTCATAAATCTCTTTTTGAAATTGTGCAAACTCTGTTCCGTCCATCATATCCAGACGTTTCAAACCTTTCAGGGTCTGGATACCGTAAGATGCATTAAATTGTATATCCGTTTTTCCTTTGCGTCCTTTTTTTGTTGTAATCAATACCACTCCATTGGCAGCTCTTGATCCGTATAACGAAGCGGCCGCGGCATCTTTAAGTACTGAAAAGGATTCAATTTCATCCGGGTTGATCATATTCAGCCCTGTACTCAATACCATACCGTCTACCACAAACAGCGGTTCGTTTCCGGCGTTCACAGAAGCGGCACCCCTGATACGGAAAGCCATACCTTCACCCGGCTTACCGGTGGTCTGGTTTATCTGTACACCGGCAATCTGACCCTGTAATTTTTGTCCTAACTGGCCTACCGGTAAATCGTTTAAATCCGACGCGTTCAGACTGGATACAGCCCCGGTAAGGTTCCTTTTCTTTTGTGTTCCGTAACTTGCTACCACTATTTCGTCAAGCGTTTTGGTATCTTCCTGTAATATTACATTCAGTACGGTCTGATTTGTAATAGTTATCTCCTGTGGTACATATCCCATATAGGTAAAAGTGAGGACATGACCCGGGGAAACATTCAGTTCAAAATTTCCGTCTATATCGGAAATTGTTCCGGTTGTGGTTCCTTTGATCACAACATTCACTCCTATCAGAGGATCATCTGCCGGGTCTGTTACCCGGCCTTTTAGCACATTTTGGGCATACAGAGCGGCATTACTCACTACTAAGAAAAATAAAAAGAGTAATTGCGTGCGCCTGCACTTTTTCATACGTTGAGTTTTACGCATAACATGATTATTTAAGATTAATAATTAAGAGAATCTCTGCCAACAAAACTATGCGTAAGAACCTTGAGGGGAGAGGATTTTTGGATATAGAAAGAGGAAATCCGAACACTTTATACCCGGTGTTCAAATTTCCTCCCTATTTGTTGATTCTTTATGTATGGGTTATTCCTCGTCCATGAGTGTTTTCGGTAGTGTTCCGAAATGTTCACGGAAGCAACGGGTGAAATATTTGGGATCGTTAAAGCCTACCTGATAAGCTATTTCAGAAACATTCATGGTACGGGTTTTCCGGTTTTTAATGATCAATTCTTTCGCCAGGTTTAACCGGTAACTGCGGATGAATTTTCCGGTAGACTGCCCCGTCAGTTGCTGCAGTTTGCGGTTTACAAGGCTTTTACTCATAGCCATTGCCACCGAGAAGTCGGGCACTTCAAACTCCGGATTCTTATAATTCTCCTCCATTACCTGCATAACTTTATCGAGGAACTTTTTGTCTTTGGATTCATCGTCTATTTGCAAAACCGACACATCCATGTTAAATTCGAATTGCTTTTGTTGTTGTTTGCGGCTATTCAGGATATTACTGATACGAACCAACAGAAGTTCTTCTTCGAATGGTTTGGAAAGGTATTCATCGACCCCGATTTTAAAGCTTTCTATTTTATTCTCCGTAGAAATTTTAGCCGTCAGGATAAGAATCGGGATGTGTGAGGTCGAAATATTTTCTTTCACTTTGCGGGATAATTCCATTCCGTCCATTACCGGCATCATTAAATCGGTCAGGATGAAATCAACGGGCTTATCAGCAAGGATTGCCAGTGCTTCTTTTCCATTCCCGGCCTCCTCTACGTGATATTGTTTTTTCAGAATGGAACGCAGATAAACCCGCATATCGGGATTGTCTTCTACTACGAGGATCCGGGTTTTCCTGTTTGTATCATCCGCGGGAAGTTCCTGCACCGGCAGGGTGGGTACAGAGGTTATCGTATCCTGCTGTTCACTGTTTTCGCCCGTTTGCAGAGGCAGTATCAGCCGGAAAGAGGCACCTTTACCCGGGTTATTACGGGCGGTAATGGTTCCACCGTGTTGTTCAACGATACTTTTACACAGGTACAGCCCGATCCCTGTTCCGCTTTGTCCGGACATAGGATATGGTACATTCTTTTTAGACTGGTAAAAACGGTCGAATATTTTTGTCATATCCTCCTGACGGATACCCATCCCGGTATCGGATATATTAATGTATAGTTTGGTAAGGCCATGTTCCATACAATTTAACTCCGCGATATAAATGGTAACGGTTCCGTTATCCGGAGTAAATTTTATAGCGTTCGAAAGAAGATTAATGAATACTTTACGCATACACTCTTCGTCAAAATAGAACCAGGAATGAGTAACCCTGTAACATTTACGTATTTCTATTTTCCTCTCTTTGGCCAATGCTTCAAACGGCATCATCATATTTTCGAGGAAGGAGATGAAGGCTCCGTTTTGTTTATGAATTTTGATGTTTCCCGATTCTACTTTCCGGAAATCCAATAGTTGATTCACTAAGGAAAGGAGGGATTTGGAGTTTTTCTCTACGATATTCAGTTGCTCAATCACTTCCGGGTTATAACTTAATTTCAGGGCCCGTTCTATAGGCCCCATGATGAGAGTGATAGGAGTGCGGAATTCGTGCGTGATATTGGTGAAAAAAGCGATCTTATCGGTGGTTACCTGTTCAAGTTCGCGTGTACGTTCTTTTACCATACGGGTAAGTACCTCTTTTTGTTTTTCAAGAGAGGATATTCTCCGGAGATAGATCCAAAATATACCTACAATAAAAGCAATAGCAATACCCGAAATAAACCACCATGTTTTATAAAAATAGGGTTTTATAGTAATGACGAGTTCGGTTATTTCGTTCAGACCCGGATCATCTCCCGCTACTTTCACCTGAAAGGTATAGGTTCCCGGATTAAGGTTGGTATAATTTACAAAATGCCGCTTACCTCCGGCTTCTACCCAATCAGTATCAAACCCTTTCAGCCGGTAGAGATAGTTGATTTTATGAAGATTCTCAAAATCAAGAGCCGAGAACGCAAGTGAAAAAGATTTATGCTTTTCATGTAACCGGATCTGATGTGCACGGCTGATGTCTTTATCCAGTATCTGATCAGTACCACCGTAAATGATTTCATTCAGAACAGTTAGCTGTGTAAATACTACCTTAGGGGCACTTTTGTTCTTTTCGGTATGCACACCCTCTATACCGATCAATCCTTCCAGATTACCAAAATAAAGGATCCGGGAGGTGGGCGATTTATGGTAGGCATTCCAATAGAACTGGTCGGACAGGATACCGTCTGCCCGGTAATAGTTTGTAATGCATCCTGTACCGGGGTGGTAACAGGCAAGGCCGTAGTTGGTACTTAGCCATAATTGCTGGTATTCGTCTTCCAGAATGCCCAATATGCCATTACTGGGTAATCCGTCACGGGTGGTAATGTTGATAAAACGAAAATCTCCGTCCGGTTGCTCTATCAATTTGTAAAGCCCATATCCCAGGCTTCCCACCCAGATAGTTCCTTTTTTATCTTCATAGATACAATTAATCTTCTCAATGTTTTTACTGCCGGGGTCGTCCAGTTTATATCCCATAAATTGATATTCCACTTTATACGGATTCCGGGCATATGTTTTAAGATCCATACAAATAAGTCCACGGGAAGTGCCTATCCATAATCGTTGCCGGGAATCAATAGTCATACCTACCATGCTGTTTTGGAAAAGTGTATCACTGGGTAGTGGAACCGGCTTCAGGGTTTCGGTTGTATTATCATAAAAATGGAGCCCTTTCAGGGAACCGATCCAGATGCCGTTATTTAATTCATCATATTGTACACACCCGATAAAATCGTTTCTCAATTCCTCCGTATTGCCTGTATCATACCGTTTGAAAACAGGATTGGATGATAGCTTTTTCAGATCCAATACATTGAGTCCTCCACCCCAGGTGCCTATCCAAAGGCGTTGTTGGTTATCTTCCGTAATTGCACTGACCGAATTATGGCTCAGACTGGTAGGCACATTATAATTATGGGTAAAATGTATAAATCCGTCACGGTCCAGCCTCTTCAGATTCAGTCCTCCTTCCGTATTACCCACCCAAAGGTTACCGGTTTTGTCTTCGTAAATAGCATTTACAGGGTTTTCCGCCAGGGAAGCGGGTTGATGCCGGTTGTGTACATAACTTTTTAATATGAGGTTTCGCCTCACCATTTTATTAACCCCTCCCATTTCGGTACCGATCCAGATAGTATTTCCGTCTGTCAGTAAAGAGTTAATAAAATTACAATTGAGTGAAGTCTCTTTGGAGTCCTGGTTTTGTATGATGCGGACGAAACTATCGGTAACCGGGTCATAGAAATTCAATCCTTTCAGGGTAGCGACAATCAACTCACCTTCGGGAGACAACATAAAGCCGGTAGTATATCCCTGTGAGATAGAAAACGGATCCGTAGCCAGATGCCGGTAAATCTGGTACTCTCCCGTATGCATATTAAAACAGTAAAGCCGCCTGTTGGTTCCCACCCATACATCTTCTCCTTTTTGAAACATACATTGTACGCGGGTTTGCGCATCTATGGCATCCCGGAAAACCGGTTGCAGCATCAGTTCACGGTTGTTCTGTATTTTCACGATGTATATTTCGTGTTGATACGCAATCCATATCCGGCCGTTGATTTCTTCTATAGCAGTAATTGGTGCATGGTTTATATCCGCTTTTGGCGGAGTAAAACAGACACTCCAAACTTCACCTTCCGTAGTAAACTGTACGCAATAAGCGACATATAGGGTTACAATCCAGATATTTCCTTCGCAGTCTTTCCGTACATGAAAACTTTCCTGGTTGGTACAGGCTGTAGGTAACTGTAAGTCAACAAGCCAGTTGGTGGTAAGATCCAGCACGTCCACTCCTCCTTCGGAGGCGATCCATAAACGGTTGAAATTATCTTCACATGCCTGCCGGATAAAATTACTTTTCAGCTGCACTGCCTCCGATGTCGTATGGTAATGAACGAAATCATACCCGTCATAACGGGATAAACCATTGGAGGTAGACAGCCACAGAAATCCCTGGCTATCTTTGTAAATATCATCAATATAGTTGTGTAACAAACCGTCCTCAATCGTAATATGGGAAAAACGGTATTGTTCACGCAGAGCCTGCGGATCTATCCGGGCATATATGGATAAAGTAAAGAACCATACAAATACAAATGTGGCTAACCTGTTTATCATAGTATTCATTAAAAAGGGTTTTCCCTACAAATATAAAAACAGAAAGCATACATAAGTAAAAAAAGTCGATATCATATTACTTAATATCGATATTTTGACATGCTTTTAACAATAGCCCGCCAATAACTGATACTCTGTGCCTTCCCTTTCACAAATAAATAAACAGTCCATTTACTCAAATATCCTCCTTATGTGTTCAAAAATCACCCCGTGTTCGTAAACACCCCTCTATCTTTACCTCCGTAAAAACTTTTTTATAACATGTAAAACAATATTATTATGCAAAAAAAGCAAAAGAGAAACTGAGCCTATGCTTACGGATTGCCCTGTTCTTTTTAGTAATAACATGCTTTCCCCTGACTCTGGCTGCTCAAAACCAGGTAACAGGTAAAATTACTGATAAAAAAGGAGAACCACTGATTGGAGTGAATGTACACGTGAAAGGAACTACGAATGGAACTATTACTGATTTTGACGGTGGATTTGTATTGCAGGTATCGCCGGAGGATGTTTTATCCGTTTCTTATATCGGATATGCCCCACAGGAGATCAAAGTGGGAAATCAGACAACTATCCGGATTATCCTCAGAGAGGATACGGAGATGCTGGACGAAGTGGTAGTTGTGGGATACGGAACGATGAAAAAGCGGGATATAACCGGATCCGTTAAATCTTTCGACAACTCCGCCCTTATGTCGACCGGACAAAATTCAACCTTAGGAGCCCTGCGGGGACAAAGCGCGGGTGTAAATGTAACCCCTTCTACCGGAAAACTCGGATCCGGTTATAAAATCGAGATTCGTGGGATGAATTCTATTGGTAAATCGTCAGATCCGCTGGTAGTAATTGACGGAGTGATCGGAGGGGATATTAATGCCCTGAATCCAGCGGATATTGAGAAGATTGATATCCTGAAAGATGTTTCCGCGACAGCTATTTATGGTTCGCGGGGTGCGAATGGGGTGATCATCGTAACGACTAAATCCGGACAAAGCGGAAAAACAACCGTTACGTATGATATGACAATCGGATTTACTTCGCCCGTGAACCTGCCCCGCATGTTCAATGGGGATGAATATGTAGCGTATGCCGAAGAGGCGATCCGGGGTGGTTCTAATCACAATTCGTTTACCGGATTTGAAAAAGAGAATGCCGACAACCGCAACTATACTGATTGGCTGGATTATACCCTGCAGAAAGGTTTCCAGACGACCCATACCATTGGGATGAGTGGTGGAAATGAACAGTTAAAGCATATCATGTCGTTTGGATACACCAAACAGACCGGCAACATCCCCGGCGAACAGATGACCCGTTTCAACGGTAAACTGGGACTGGAAGGAAAAGCCGGAAACTTTACCATGGGTATGTCGGCCTATATTCGTTATTCGGATATTGGCAACGGTTCAAAAGAGGCATTACGCTCCTCCCTGCGCCTGCGCCCTGTCGCTTCTCCTTATGATGCCGACGGAAACCGTCAGTTTTATGTACAGGACTATCGTCCGGAGCGTTTCACCAACCCGCTGTATGATGCGGAAAATGAAAACACCAATTTAAGACAAATGAATGTATTTGCCAATATATTTATGGACTATAAGATCATAGAGGGATTGAATATTCGTACCTCGTTTGCACCTTCTATCGGTGCGAACCGTGACGGCTATTCGGCTGATACATTTACAAAGACCAATAAAGGAACCGATCTGCCCAAAGCGGATTTAACGAATGTAAACCAGTATACCTATACATGGGATAACACAGCAACCTTTATGCGCACCTTTAAAGAAGATCACCGCCTGAATGCTATGGTAGGTACAAGTACCTATAAAAGATCGTATGAGCGTTCCTATATACAGGTGAAGAATCTTCCTTTCCATGCGAAGTGGCATAACCTGGGTGCAGCGGGTGAAGAGGTAAAACGGGAATCGAACGAAGAGAAAGAGACCATGGTTTCTTTTATGGCCCGTTTAAACTACTCTTATAAAGATAAATATATCTTTACTGCAACAGGCCGTGGCGACGGTTCCTCCAAACTGGCGGAAGGAAATAAATGGGGTTTCTTCCCCTCGGCAGCAGTTGCCTGGCGTATCACCGGAGAAGATTTCCTGAAAGAGAATGATGTGGTGGACGATCTGAAAATCCGTGTCAGTTACGGCGAATCAGGCAACAATGTGGTAGGGCCTTACAGTACTATTCTGGGAACTACTAACACCCAATATGATTTCGGAGGTGTAAATGCAAACGGGCAATATATTAACCGTATCAAAAATGATAATCTGGGCTGGGAAAAGAGTAAAGAGGTGAATCTGGGTGTTGACTTCAGCTTCTTTAATAGCCGCCTGTCCGGTAATATCGAACTTTATCATAAAGACAATGTGGATATTATTATGGGTCAGAACATACCCCAGACGAACGGCTTTACTGATATATCCGCTATTAATATCGGTAAAACCCGTAACCGCGGAATTGAGATTGGTTTAAACTCGGTGAATATCCTGACACGTGATTTCACCTGGACAACGAATTTAAGTTTTGCAACCAATAAAAACGAAGTGCGCGAAATATTTGGTGATAAGAAAGATTATCCGGACCAGAATCTTTTTATCGGACATCCTGTATTGGTGCATTATGATTATGAGTGGAGCGGTATCTGGCAATTGCATGAAGAGGCCGAAGCCGCTAAATATGGCCGGGTGCCGGGAGCTGTAAAAGAGGTAGACCAGAATAAAGACGGTGTGATGAATCCGGAAGACGACCGGGTAATTTTAGGCAATCCGTTCCCGGACTGGACAGGAAGTATTACCAATACGTTTACTTATAAAAATCTGGATTTTTCCGTATTTATCTACACCCGGCAGGGCGAAATGAAATGGAGTAAATTCCACCAGGAGCTGCAAAACGAATACCTCGGTGAGATCAACCAATTGAAAGTAAACTACTGGACACCGGAAAACCCGTCTAACGAATTTTTCCGTCCCGTGGGCAACGGGGGTAATACCAACCTGCTTTCTTATAAAGACTGTTCGTTTGTACGGGTAGGAAACATCACTTTAGGATATACGTTCCCTAAGAAGATTTTGAAAGCCCTGCATGCTTCACGCGTTCGTGCCTATGTAACGGCTGTTAATCCGTTCCTCTTTACCAACTATACCGGTCTGGATCCGGAATTCGGAGCCAATTCGGTTAATAGGCCCAATAATGCCGATGCCGATAACACAGCTACTTATAATAGTGGCGTTTCCACAGCATCTTATCTGTTTGGTCTGAATGTAACATTTTAAATCATGACAATTATGAAGTATAATACGATTAAAAATATAGTAGCAGGAGCCACCTTATTGTTCACGACAGTCTCCTGTGCAGATTTTCTTTCTGAAAAACCGGAAGGCATTATGGATGCCGAAGCCTATTTTACGACGGCCGAAGGGTATGAATATATGGTAAAAGCGGCCTATGAACCGGTGCGCTATGTAACACGCAAAACAGAACCCTTTGCATTAGGCACGGATATATATACGCAGCCCGGGCGTGGTATGGACGACCAGTATGAAACCGATAAAGCAGAATACAACCGCCGTTATCTGCAGGGTTTCAACGAATATTTCCGTACGGCTGTGAATGCTTCCGAAGGGTGGCTGGCAAATTTTTTCTTTGACTGTTACAACCTGATCCAGCGAAGCAATAACGTGATCAGTTATGGGCAACGGGCTGATATTCCCGAAAGTGTAAGGAATCAGCGAGCTGCAGAAGCCCATTTTCTCCGCGCATTTGCCTATTTCTATCTTGTACAAACCTATAGCGATGTACCTTTATTGACTGAGGAAATTACAACGCCTCATATGACCGCCGAAAGGACACCCGAAAAGGATATTTATGAGTTTATCATTACAGACCTGGAAGCCAGTTATAATGATCTGGCTCCTAAAAACCAGCAACCGGAATATGGACGCGTAACACGTGGCGCAGCCAAAACATTGCTGTCAAAAATATACCTGACACGATCCTATAAATCGTTTGCCGAAAGTACGGATGCCCGCAAAGCATACGATCTGGCTGAAGATGTAATTAAAAATGAAGGGTATACACTACTGGCTGATTTCAATGATATATTCGAAGAAGGCAACGAAGAAAACGATGAAATAATCTTTGCCGCTCAATACAGTACCAATCGCCAGACCAACTGGGGTGGAAATACAGACTATTCAACCTTCCAGCCTTTCCTTTATAGCATACCGGGTATGGGTGCCAAAACCGAATACCTCGAACGCTACATGGGAAAAGCAGCCCCCACACGTGCAGCCTATCTGCTCTTTGACCGTTCGTGGGATACCCGTTTTGACAAGACATTCCAGCGCGAATATTTCGCCAACGAAGAAAAAGCATGGGATCAGGGTGCATTCGGAGAAATACAGGTTGGACAGAAAATGTTCCACTTTGTGTTTCCTGACGAACCACAAATGAGCCGGGATGAAAAAGATACGTATCCTTACTTTGTGGTTAACTTCGATGAATATTATGACCAACCTTTGGTAGGAGGCCTGAAAGATGACAACGGAGATTACCGTGTGAACGGGTTTGCCCGGGATAAAAAAGGAGACGATACAAAACCCCGTTATTATGTGTATCCGGGAATTAAAAAATTCCGGGATTCCAGAGCGTTGTATAGTGACGGTGGCGAAGAAGGCACACGCGACCATTTTGAAATGCGTTTGGGTGAAGTGTACCTGATTGCCGCGGAAGCCTCTATGAAAGCAGGTTCGGGCGACAGTACAGGCTATCTGCAGGCGCTCCGTAACCGGGCAGCCGGTGGAAGTGGAGCACCCGCACTGGAACTTACGATTGATAATATCCTCGACGAACGGGCGCGCGAACTGATGGGTGAAGACCGCCGCTTCTTCGACCTGAAACGCACCGGCAAACTCCGCGAACGTGTGATCACAAAGAAAATGAACGAACGTGCAGCCCGGGCCCTTGAAGTATGGGGAGAAGAGAACGCATTCAAAGACGAATATATCAACCGTCCGTTACCCTACGACTGGATGCGCTATCTGCAAAACCAAATATCCCAGAATCCGGGGTACGATTATTAATCTTCCCGGCGGAAGTATAAATAAAAGTACGGGAACGCAGAAATTTGTTTAATCTGCGTTCCTTATATTTCAATCTTATCAACTTAAAAGATTATGCTTTACTTCCTTTCTCGATCTACTCTCTACACATGTTTTCACCCTCGTAGAGGGTAATATATCTTAGACCCCAGCAACGCTGGGGGGAAGATAACAGAATCTATATTTCGGGCTGAAAGCCCAGCATAGTCATGTATAAACTAAAATAGTTGGGGTTGCCTCCGGTCATATTATACTATGTTGCTCCTACGGAGCGAAATATCTTCCTTCTCAATTAAACCCCAGCGTTGCTGGGGCCTAAGATAGGATAGGCCTCCGGCCTGAATAACATGTGTGTAGAAAGTAGCTCAAGAGGGGAAACCAAATACTCTATTGATCAAGAAATTAAAGGTAAAATAAAATCTTCGAATCACCGCTGATTTGTAATCTCCTTCAAACAGAGAACTATTAATAATAAATTAAATGTTACATAAAATAAAATACCAACTACTTATTGCTTTTTCAACCCTGTTACTCACGGTGGGATGTACGAATGATACCTCTTATCCCTTCCGGGATACTTCGCTGCCGGTAGAAGTACGGGTTGATGATCTTGTATCGCGGCTTACACTGGAGGAAAAAGTGAGTCAGATGATCAGTGAAGCGGCTGCTATTGAACGGCTGGGAATACCTGCTTACGACTGGCAGAACGAATGTTTGCACGGCGTGGGTAAACTGGGCGATTACAAAGTAACCGTATATCCCCAGCCAATCGGAATGGCTGCCACATGGGACGAGGAATCTCTGCTGAAAATGGCTGATTATACCGCTACGGAAGGAAGAGCGATCTACCACGACTCTTCCCGGAAAGGCATCACAGCCAGCTACTACGGACTAACCTACTGGTCACCCAATATCAATATTTTTCGTGATCCACGCTGGGGCAGAGGCCATGAAACATTTGGTGAAGATCCCTATCTTACTACCGTATTAGGTAAAGCGTTTGTAAACGGATTGCAGGGAGACGATCCCCGTTACCTGAAATCATCAGCCTGCGCCAAGCATTATGCCGTACACAGTGGTCCCGAAACACTGCGCCATGAATTTAATACCGAAGTGTCTGAATACGATCTGTGGGATACCTATCTGCCCGCCTTCCGTGACCTTGTTACCGAAGCCGGCGTTTCCGGTGTAATGTGTGCTTACAATGCCTATGCCGGACAACCCTGTTGCGGAAATGACCGCTTTATGATGGATATTCTCCGGAACCAATGGGGATTCGATGGATATGTAACTTCCGATTGCGGTGCGATTGATGATTTCTATAAATATCATCAAACCCACCCAGATACCTTATCTGCAGCCGTAGACGCGGTATTGCACGGTACCGATCTGGATTGTGTGCGGGATGTTGTGTATAAAACTCTTGTACAGGCTGTCCGTGAAGGCAAAATAGCAGAATCGTATATTGATGAATCGGTCAAACGGCTATTTACCATACGCTTCCGGCTGGGAATGTTCGACCCGGAAGAATTGGTTCCCTACGCTCAAACCTCCTTAGCTGTTTTAGAATGCGATGCGCACAAGGAACATGCATTGAAAATGGCCCGTCAATCTGTGGTTCTCCTGAAAAACGAGAAGAATACGCTTCCGCTACGGAAAGACCTGAAAAAAATAGCCGTGATAGGCCCGAATGCCGCGAATGAAATGTGCCTGTTGGGAAATTATCACGGATATCCTTCCGAAATTGTAACCGTACTGGACGCGGTTCGTGAAAAAGTATCACCGGGAACTGAGGTTGTATATGAGAAAATGCTGGAATACCTGGAAACAGACAACTTTCAGCCACTTAACTTTAATAAACAACTTTCGGCCGGAGCCGGCAAAGCAGGATTCAAAGCCGAATATTACAAAAATACCACCTTCGAAGGAACACCTGTTACAGAAATACAGGATACCGTCTCTCTGAACTATAAAGGAATAACAAACATTACCGGGGATATAGAGTCATTAGCCTTTTCAGCACGCTTCACCACCCTCTTTACACCGGAGGAGACCGCTGAAATCGCCATTAAAGTGGATACCGACAAACGATTCCGCCTGATAATTGACGGAACAACTCATATAAATACATTGGACCGGAAAGCAAAAACAAATGAAGTATACAAAAAGGTATTTGAAAAAGGGAAGGAATATACCATTGTGCTGGAAGCGGTTATGCGGGGAAGACACGGATCACTCTCTTTCTCCATGGGGCAAATAATTCAACCTTCCTTACAGGAATTGGCCGCAAAAGTAAAAGACACGGATGCTATTATCTTCGCCGGAGGTATTTCGCCCGAACTGGAAGGCGAACAGAATGGTGTACAATGCGAAGGTTTTCTGGATGGCGACCGCACTACCATTGCACTACCTGCCATACAAACCGCTTTCCTGAAAGAGCTCCAAAAAACCGGTAAACCGGTGGTATTCGTGATGATGACGGGAAGTGCTATTGCTATGGAGTGGGAAAGCAATCATATACCGGCTATTATCAACGCCTGGTATGGAGGACAATCCGGAGGTACAGCCGTTGCCGATGTATTATTCGGCGACTATAACCCTGCCGGACGTTTACCGGTGACCTTTTACCGGAACGATTCCGACCTGCCTCCTTTCGAAGATTATTGCATGGAAGGACGCACCTATCGCTACTTTCGCGATACGCCCCTTTATCCTTTCGGTTATGGTTTGAGTTATACAACATTTAAATATTCTAACATGCAGGTACAGGATACCGTATCTGCGACCGGCACACTGGCTGTGGCCATAGAAGTTACAAACACCGGCGACAGGGCCGGAGAAGAGGTAGTACAATTATACCTTAGTCATCCCGGGAAAGAGAACTATCAACCGGTTCGTTCCTTAAAAGGATTCCGGCGCATCCACCTCCAGGCAGGAGAAACACAGACCGTTCGCTTTACCCTGACTCCTAAAGAACTGGCCACAACAAATATAAACGGAACTTCCGGAGTAATACCCGGCGATGTATCCATTACCATAGGTGGCGGACAACCGGTATCCATACAGGGATATGAACCCTCTTATTGCCGGAAAACAGTACGGGTTACAGATACAAATAGCCGGTAAGAAAATCGAAAGCAAACAAGTGACATTTTGTAAGCATTTAAGCTATAATACCTGTCTGAATCCTTGGAACCGGGTGTTTCCGCTAACTGCTGAAATTGTACAAATAAAGGTTTCAGAGTGAAAATACGGGTCTTTTTCATTTTTGCAAATATTTTAATACATAATTTGACAAATTTCATCTGCATGAACCTGATTTTTCATGCAGATGAAACAGTCACTTCATGCGGATGAATTCCGAAAAAAATACAGATGAAACTCAATTTTTCCTGTTTTTTATCCAAAAAACGGCTACTTATCTCAAAATAAACGGCTCTATTTTGTCTGGTTTACTTCCGGATAGTAAAAAATAAGGATTTACTAATGAATCTATTTTGTAGAGTAATTGCTTACAGCATATAAAAACAGATCTGTATGAAATCAAAAACCAGTTTCTTTTGGATAGGAGGAACCTGTTTTTTGCAACAAACTGTTCTCCGTGAAATTCACAGGAATCGTTTTTTTCCATTCACTCCCCGGCACAGGTTCAAATAACGGATTCTCGTAGCTATTCATTTAACAAAATGATAGTCCGGGATTCATAATTATCAATTTGTCAGCCGGAATGTTCAAAAATCCCCCTATTTATATTCATATTTCTCCCTCATACCCTATACAAACAGATACTTTTGTATGCATAACAAAATACAAACTAAAAATTATAACAACATGCGAAACATATTCTTATTACTGGTTGTCGCTCTTATAACCACGACAACACAGGCACAATACGAAACGTATAAAATGAACTGGCAGAAAATAGCCGGAGAGAACCAATACAACCCCGAAGCCGTATGGCTGCAGGATGCTAAATTCGGTATATACTTCCATTGGGGAGTCTATTCGGTTCCTGCCTTTTCATACGAATGGTATCCACGCCACATGTTTATGGAAACCCGTAAAGAATACCATTTTCACAAAGAGAAGTATGGCGACCCCAAAGAGTCCGGATATGAAACCCTTGTTCCCTTATTTAAAGCCGAACACTTCAATGCCCGCGAATGGGTAGAACTCTTCCATAAAGCAGGAGCCAGATTCGCAGGACCCGTAGCCGAACACCATGACGGGTTCGCTATGTGGGACAGTAAAATCACTCCATGGAATGCCTCCCTTATGGGACCTCACAGAGACATTCTGGGAGAAATAGAAAAAGAGATCCGGGATCACGGGATGAAACTGGTTACTACCTTTCATCACGCGCGTAATTTCCAACGGTATCATAACGATCCCAAACGTAACGAAAAAGTTGATTTCTGGGATCAGTGGGACAGCCACTATCCTTACATTGAGGGAATGCCTACCCTGTCCGATAATCCGATGCTCCGCCTGCTTTACGGGAATGTTACCGCCGAAGAATTTTATAATCCGATCTGGTTTGGTAAATTAAAGGAAGTAATAGACAATTACAGCCCGGATGTAATCTGGTTTGATGCATGGCTGGACCTGATTCCGGAAGAATATCTTTACAAATTTGTGGAATACTATGTAAAAGAATCTAAGAAACAAGGCCGGGATGTTGTGATTTGCCGCAAACAGGGCGACCTGCCGTTAAGCGTAAGCATCGAGAACCTTGAAAAATCCAGAAAACAAAACATTGAACCCCGTTTATGGATGACCGACGAAACAATCAGTACTGATAGCTGGAGTTATACGGAAGACATGGAACTGAAAACAGCAAAAGACCTGATTGATGTATTAATTGACGTAGTAAGTAAAAACGGAGTACTTTTGCTGAATGTATCCCCCCGTGCCGACGGTGTGATCCCTTCGGAACAAAGAGAAATTTTACTTTCTATCGGAGAATGGCTGAATGTAAACGGTGAGGGGATCTATGGTACACGCCCCTGGTACACCTATGGCCAGGAGCCTACTACCCAGCCGGAAGGTAGCTTCGACAACCACAAAGAGTTCCTGAAAGTAAAATATTCACCCAAAGATGTACGTTACACAAAAAAAGGAAATACGATCTATGCTATGACATTGGGTGTTCCGGCAGCCGGCGAAGTGATGACACTCGAAGCGTTTGCAAAACACAATCTGCCCGCGCCGCTTTCCGTTAAACAGGTGTCTGTATTAGGAACCAATCAACCGGTTAAATGGTCGGAAACACAGGAAGGATTATCTATAGAAATACCTATTATAAACGGAGATAAAGCTGTATCTTTCAGAATTGAATGTGAATAAATTATCAATCATCCTATGAAAACGAGCAAAATCATCCTGTTACTGACCGTCCTGTTTTACCCGGTAATTACCACCATTGCACAGGACGGGCAACCCCTGAAACTCTGGTACAAACAACCCGCTGCCGAATGGGTAGAGGCACTTCCTGTTGGAAACGGACGGCTGGGGGCTATGGTATTCGGCAACCCGGAAGAAGAGTTGATTCAACTGAATGAAGAGACCCTCTGGTCGGGCCGTCCGGTAAATCCCAACCCCAACCCGCAGGCAGTAGAGTATCTGCCGGAAGTCAGACAAGCTCTTTTCAATGGTGACTGGAAAAAGGCCGAACAGCTCTGTACCCACATGCAGGGCTACTATACTCAATCTTATTTACCCCTGGCAGACCTTAAGATAAAACATACCAATTTCGCCGGAGAAGCCGGGAGTTACTGCCGGGACCTATCTCTTACGGATGCGGTGGCGCATACTACTTTTACTATAAATGGTATCACTTACGAACGGGAAGTATTTATTTCAGCTCCCGACCAACTTATAGTTGTAAAAATACGTTCCCTCCAAAAAGGAAAAGTATCTTTTGACGCGGCATTAAGCAGTCTGTTACAGAATAAAGTGTCTGCTACAGACAGCCGCCTGGTCATGAAAGGAGATGCCCCGGTACATGTCGACCCCAATTACCTGGGAGATACAGAAGCCCCGGTACGTTACATAGATCAGGAGGGAAACCGTGGCATGCGTTTTGAAGTACGGATGCACGCCCGGACCCTGAATGGAAAAATCACCTATACGGACGACCGGATACAGGTAAGAGAAGCGGACGAAGCGACCCTTTATCTTTCCGCGGCTACCAGTTTTAACGGTTTTGATAAAGATCCACGCACAGAAGGTAAGGATGAGAGTCTGATAGCGGAAAAACATCTGCAAAAAGCCGCCGGGAAAAGTTATGAACAACTAAAGAAAGAACACATCCGGGATTACCAAAGTTATTTCAACCGGGTATCTTTCCAACTGGAAGAATCCGCGGATAAAAAACAGTTCGATACTTATGAACGGCTTATTCAATACCGGAACGGCGGTACAGACCTGGCTCTGGAAACCCTGTATTACCAGTTCGGGCGTTACCTGCTTATCTCCTGTTCGCGTACCGGCGGAGTACCGGCCAACCTGCAGGGGATATGGAATAACCTGTTACGTGCTCCGTGGAGTAGCAACTACACAATGAATATCAACGCCCAAATGAACTATTGGCCTGTCGAAATGTGCAACCTCTCCGAACTACATACCCCTTTTCTGGATCATATCGGGAATATAGCGAAAAACGGAGCACATACCGCCCGCAACTTTTTTCATGCCGGTGGGTGGTCACTTAGCCATAACTCCGACATCTGGGCACAAACCAATCCGGTTGGCAATCTGGGTATAGGGCATCCCTCATGGGCAAACTGGTACGTGGGTGGCCCATGGGTATGCCAGCATCTATACGAACATTACCGTTATACGGGCGACCGGGAGTATCTGCGTACGTACGCGTATCCTATTATGAAAGAGGCAGCGGCTTTCTGTCTGGACTGGCTGATAGAAGACAAAAACGGTTATCTGGTAACCGCTCCTTCCACTTCGCCGGAGAATGTGTTCATTGGCGAAGACGGCACACCGGCCTCGGTTTCTATCGCGACTACTATGGATATGTCAATCATATGGGATCTTTTTACAAACCTGATTGAAGCAGCCGGTATTCTGGGAGCAGATACAGCCTATGCGGAATTGCTAATACAAAAAAGGGATAAGTTGTTTCCTTTGCAGACCGGCCATAAAGGCAATCTGCAGGAGTGGTTCCGGGATTACGAAGACCGTGACCCACACCACCGGCATGTTTCCCACCTTTTCGGGCTACATCCCGGCAGACAGATTTCCCCTTTTCTTACCCCCGAATTTTCGGAAGCATCCAAACGAACATTGGAATTAAGAGGAGATAACGGAACAGGCTGGTCGCTGGCATGGAAAATAAACTTCTGGGCACGCCTGCTCGACGGCGATCATGCCTATCACCTGTTGCGCAACCTATTGAATGTAGTAGAAAACAAAGGGGAGAACTATGACGGCGGAGGCTCCTATATGAATATGTTCTGCGCACACCCCCCTTTCCAGATAGACGGCAACTTCGGAGGGCTTTCCGGGATGACCGAAATGCTGATGCAAAGCCACCTGGACGAAATTCATCTCCTGCCTGCCCTGCCAACGGTATGGAAAACAGGCAAAATTACCGGACTACGTGCCCGGAACGGATTCGAAACAGACATTCAATGGGAAAACAATGTCCTGAAAGAAGCAACCATTTATTCGCACAACGGAGCTCCCTGTACATTGCGCACCTCTGTACCCATACGGGTAAACGGAATCAACGCGGTTACAGAAAAACAGGATACCCCGTACGGGATCTACTATATAACCCGCTTCGAAACAAAAAACAATAAACAGTACCGGATTACACTTCAATAGATTTTCTCCCTTTGCAAGGGTAATAAAACAGATTTAAAAAGATGATGACAATTAAAAACTACCTAATCCTCCTGGGATTGCTACTGGCAATGCCTGTACAGATAAAAGCGGAAGCATGGAAAGCCGTCTGGATCAGTACGGATCATTGCCAGAGCGAACCCAACACATGGCTGAATTACCGGAAAACGGTAGAATTACCGGATGCCCCACAAACGGCACCCGCACGCATTGCCGCAGACAGTAAATACTGGTTGTGGGTAAATGGTGAGTTAGCTATCTTTGAAGGTGGACTGAAACGGGGGCCCAACCCCGCGGATACATATTACGATGAAATAGATCTGGCTCCCTGGTTACAAAAAGGAAACAACACGATCGCAATCCTTGTGTGGTATTTCGGTAAACAAGGCTTTTCGCACAACAGCAGTGGAAAAGCCGGGCTTCTGTTCGAATGCCGTGCCGGAGGAGTAGAAATAATCAGCGACCGGAGTTGGAAATGTACAATAAATAACGCGTATAATACAGCCGCTCCCCCTTATCCCAACTACCGGCTTCCGGAGTCGAACATTTTATACGATGCCCGGCTGGATATAGGTGAATGGTACTTACCGGCATACGACGACAGCAGAATGCCTCCGGCCTCCGAACTGGCATCCGCCGGATCCGCCCCCTGGAACAGGCTGGTAAAAAGACCCATCCCGCAATGGAATAATGAGGGTATCAAACCCTATGTTGAGCAGTACAGAAGCGGAGATACATTGGTATGCCAATTACCATACAATGCACAGGTAACCCCCTGGTTCAGAATCAAAGCGCCGGCCGGAAAAAAGATTATCATGGGTACGGATAATTACTTCTATTACAATGGTTCGGTAGAGAATATCCGGGCCGAATATATCACCAAAGAGGGAGAACAAAGCTATGAAAGTTACGGCTGGATGAACGGACACAAAATGTACTATATCTTACCTGCCGGTGTAGAACTGCTGGAAGCGGGTTACCGCGAAACCGGATATGGGTGTACCTTCGCAGGCAGTTTCCACAGTTCGGACGATTTCCTGAACCGGCTATGGACGAAATCGGCCCGCACCCTCTACGTAAATATGCGCGACACCTACATGGATTGTCCCGAACGTGAAAGAGCCCAATGGACAGGCGACGCCGTAATTCAATCCGCAGAAGCTTTTTACGCATTATCGCCGGAGAGCCACTCCCTCACAAAAAAAATGGCTGCAGGAACTGGCCGGCTGGCAAAAAACCGACGGCACAATTTTCGCACCCGTACCCGCGGGCAACTGGACAATAGAACTACCCGGGCAGGTACTTTCATCTGTAGGAGTGTATGGGCTATGGAATTACTATATGCACACCGGCGATAAAAACACACTGGCCCTGTTATACCCGGCAATAAAAAAATACATGTCGGTATGGCAAATCAATGACGATGGCACTGTAAACTTCCGGGAAACCGGATGGGTATGGGGAGACTGGGGTGACAACCGGGATATATTACTGATTCTGAATTCTTTCTATTATCTGGCCGCACAAAACATGTATCTAATGGCCTCGGAATTAGGATACGAAGAGGACAAAGAAACTTACAATAGGATCCTGAACCGTTTCAAAGAGGGATTTAACAAACAGTTCTGGACGGGAACAGCCTACCGTGACCCGGCCTACAAGGGTAAAACCGACGACCGTGTGCAGGCTCTTGCTGTTCTCGCGGGATTGGCTGATAAAAGTAAATATAAGTCTCTGCTGCGAATTTTCCAAACCGAAAAACATGCCAGTCCCTACATGGAAAAATATGTTTTCGAAGCTATGATGAAAATGGGATACGAAACCGAAGCCCTCAACCGGCACAAAGAACGCATGTCCGATATGGTGTATTATCCCGGTTTTACAACCCTTTTCGAACATTGGGAGATAGGCCGGCAGGGATTTGGCAGCGGATCTGTAAATCATGGGTGGACAGGTGGCGGACTAATTATTGCCTCCGGGTACATAGCCGGTATTACGCCTCTCGCTCCCGGTTACCGGACAGCAGCCGTACTACCCCGCCCCGGACTTGTGGAAGAGGTTACAGCAGTAGTTCCGACCATACGGGGAGAGATAAAAAACAGTTTCCGGAACCATAAAAAACAATTTAATATGGAAACAACCATTTCCCCCGGAATAATAGAAGCCGTAATAGGTGTTCCGGCCGCGAAAGTCCGGGAAATTCATCTGAACGGAACTCCCATATGGAAAAACGGGAAATATATAGAAACCGCAAATGCCACCCTCTATACCGGTGGGGAAAATGAACATATCAAATTTCTGGTAGGAAATGGCACTTACCGCTTAGAGGCATTTTATTAATATACCAGGTTACTCCAACAAAATAGAAATAGCATGAAAAAAAAGACTACTCCATATTATTTGATAGCACTGGCCGTACTGTTTTGTATGCAAAGCTGCAGTACCCCCATAGAAATAACTGATACCAGATGTGAGAACCAACAGAATCCTTCCGGTATAGAAACCTCCTCGCCCCTTTTTTCATGGAAAATAGTCTCCCGTGAAAGAAACATATACCAAACCGCTTACCAGATAAAAGTGGCAGACAGCAAACAAAACCTGGCAGACGATAAAGAATTAATCTGGGATTCCGGAAAAATCATTTCCGGAGAATCCATTAATATACCCTGTGCGGATGTCTCACTGCAGGCGGCTACCCGGTACTACTGGAAAGTAAAAATCTGGGATAACCGGAATCATGAATCGGAATGGTCGGCCATTAACACGTTCCGTATGGGATTACTCACCCCACAGGACTGGCATCCCGCCCAATGGATCGCCCTGGAAGAAATAGATCCCAAAGACCGCATTGTAGCCGGATACCAGTTGGCCGGCAACACTGTAACGCCGCTCGAAAAAGAACCCCGAATGCCACAATTCAGAAAATCATTCACGGTGGATAAAAAAGTAAATTCGGCAACCCTGTTTATTTCCGGGCTCGGACACTTTGAGTTAAGTATGAACGGAAGTAAAGTAGGAGAAAATTTCCTGGATGCCGGATGGACAAATTATGATAAAACGGCATTATACGTCACATTCGATGTTACCGGTAAACTAAACAACGGCGAAAATGTAATAGGTGTACGTTTAGGAAATGGTTTTCTGCATATACCGCGCGACTCCACACGTTACCGCAAACTCCTCACGACATTTGCCTACCCCAAAATGATCGGAAAACTAATCATAGAATATACGGACGGCACTAAAAAAGAAATTGTTAGCGATACCGGCTGGCGCGTTACCACCAGCCCTATCACCTTCTCGAGCATGTACGGAGGGGAAGATTATGACGCTATCCTCGAACAAAAAGGCTGGAACCGCCCCGGCTTTGACGATCGTAACTGGCAGCAGCCGGTAATCGTATCCAAACAGATACAACTGGCCCCGCAAATAGCTCCGCCTTTACGTGTGAAAGAACGTTTTGATGTACAGGAAATCATAGAAACACAACCGGGAATTTATATTTACGATTTCGGCCAAAATGCATCAGGCATTATATCGCTGAAAGCCACAGGCCCCAAAGGAAGCCGCATAACCATGCGCCCCGGAGAATATCTTACCCACGACGGTTTTTCAAACCAGAACAATAGTGGCTATCCTTTCTGGTATGCTTATACACTGGCCGGAGAAGAGACCGAAAGCTGGCAACCCGCATTTACCTATTACGGATGCCGGTATGTACAGGTAGAAGGAGCCGTACCTGCCGGATACCCCAACCCGTATAAACAACCTGTTATAGAAGAATTACAACTACTGCATACCAGCAACAATTCGGAAGCAGTAGGCACATTCAGTTGTTCGAATACTTTATTCAACGACATTTACTCACTGATAGACTGGTCTGTCCGGAGCAACCTGGCCAGTGTACTGACCGATTGTCCGCACAGGGAAAAACTCGGTTGGCTGGAAGTAACTCACCTGATGAGTAGTTCAATCGCTTACTGTTATGACATTAAACAAATGTACACCCAAATGATCGGGAATATGAAAAACTCCCAATTGCCAAACGGACTGATACCTTCTACCTCGCCGGAATACGCAGCTTTTCCGGGAGATTTCCAGGATTCTCCGGAATGGGGCAGCGCAGGGGTTATACTCCCGTGGTTCCTCTACGAATGGTATGGCGATGTATCTGTACTCGCTGATAGCTATGAACTGATGAAAAAATACACCGGTTACCTTACTTCCCGTACACAGGATCATATCCTTTATCATGGTTTAGGCGATTGGTACGACCTGGGGCCACATCATCCCGGCTACAGCCAGCTAACATCACGGGGACTCACCCCCACCGCGATCTATTATCAGGATCTGCACATAATGGCTCAGACAGCCCAACTGTTAGGGTACCACGAAGATGCTATTTATTACAGGGAGTTAGCAGAAAAAGTTAAACAAGCGTTCAACAGTAAATTCTTTAATAAAGAAAAAGGATATTATGATACCGGCAGCCAGACAGCCAATGCAATGCCTCTCTATTTAGGTTTGGCGGAAAACACCTATAAAGAAAGTATTTTATAACAGATCATTCAGGATGTACGCCTGCAGGGCAATAGCATTACTGCCGGAGATATAGGACTCAATTATTTACTCCGGGTGCTCGAATCCGAAAATGCTTCGGAAGTGATCTTCGATATGAATAACCAGACAGAAAAACCCGGCTATGGCTACCAGTTAAAACAGGGAGCCACCTCACTGACAGAATCGTGGAATGCGTTACAAACAGCTTCGCACAACCATTGCATGCTGGGTCATCTGATGGATTGGTTTTACAGTAGGCTGGGAGGTATCAAACCGGACAAAGAAGTAACGGCTTTCCGCCGTTTCATCCTCCGTCCACAACCCGTTGGCGACATCACATGGGCAAACGTAAGCTTCAATTCTCCCTACGGACTCATAGAAAGTAACTGGAAAATAGAAAATAACCGGTTCGAATATACAGTCAGTATTCCCGTAAACACAACCGCACAAATCCATTTCCCACACAACGGGGAAATTACCGAAAAAGGCAAACCAATCACCCGGTTACCCGGAGTGCGGCTCCTAAGTAAAACGTCCACCCAATCGGTTTACGAAGTTCCTTCCGGCAACTATCATTTTACAGCTGATCTGAAATAATTAACAACCTATGAAACATTCAAGTATATTTTACCTTCTGGTCATTACAACGCTTGTAAGTTGTACCAATAACAAACCCATTCAATGGACAAACGAAACACCGGGTATCTGGAAAATTACTGCCGGCACACCGGAGAAAGTAAATCTGCTAAGCGAACTCAACATTCTTCCCCGGTATGATATACTCAACCAAATGGAAGAAACCCCGCTCCCATTTTCACCGGACGAGATCGTGATTGAACAACAGGACGGAAAAACCTACCTCCGTTTTCCACTCAGCGAAGAAGAGAAAATATACGGTCTCGGACTGCATTTCAAAACGGTAGAACAACGCGGTCGTGTACTGGAACTGCACATGGATCATTACGGAGGCCGGGATAACGGGCGCACGCATGCACCGGTTCCCTTTTTCGTATCCGACCGTGGCTACGGAGCACTGATTAACTCGGCACGCTACATCCGGGCATGGGTAGGCACAGGCATCCGGAAAGACAGCCAGCATCCGCCCGTAGCACGCGACCGGAACACAGACCCGGCCTGGGAGGCGCAGCCTTATTCCGATAACCTGGAATTCCTGATACCGGCAGAAGGGGTAGAAATCATACTTTTCACGGGTAAAAATATGCAGGAAGTGGTACAACGCTATAACCTGTATAACGGAGGTGGTTGTCTACCTCCCCGGTGGGGACTGGGTTTCTGGCACCGGGTACCTACACTGTTCACTGACAAAGAGGTAGAAGAAGAGGTAGCCCGGTTTGAAGAACACGGTTTTCCGTTAAGTGTCGTCGGGCTGGAACCCGGCTGGCAGACTGCCTCCTATCCCTGTACCTACGAGTGGGATCCACACCGCTTTCCCGACCCGGCGGAATTTGTTGCCGGAATGAAAGCCCAACAAATACGTACCAATCTATGGATGAACCCCTACATATCGCCGGCAGGCGAACTGTATAATAAAATAGAGCCTTACACCGGAAGCCATACGGTATGGTGCGGAATTGTTCCGGACTATACCCTGCCGGCAGCCCAACAGATCCTGACAGAACATTTCGAAAAACACCAACTCAACATTGGGGTGAGTGGATATAAAATGGACGAAAACGACGGTTACGACTCATGGCTATGGCCCGATGTGGCTACGTTCCCTTCCGGTATAAGTGCGGAACAGATGCGGCAGATATACGGTTCTGTGATGCAGGATGTAACAACCCGTATGTACAAAGAGAAGAATGAAAGAACTTTTGGCCTGGTACGCGCGGCCAACGCCGGCACCTCTTCCTTTCCCTACGTACTTTACAACGATTACTACAATCACCGTGATTTCATCACCGCTTTGGTTAATAGTTCTTTCATAGGCGTATTATGGACTCCCGAAGTAAGAGCCTCGGCTACCGGCGAAGAATGGTTGCGGCGTATGCAAACAGTATGCTTCTCGCCCGTAGCCATGTTAAACGCATGGGCAGACGGCACCAAACCGTGGTCGTTTCCCGAAGTAACCAACGAAGTAAACGAAATTGCCCTGTTACGGATGCAACTGATACCCTATCTCTATACAGCCTTTGCCGATTATGCCTTCAAAGGCATTCCTCCCATGCGTGCCATGAATCTGGAAGAAGGATTTACAGCCGCCACCCGGTTGAACCGGATAGAATTCGACGCAACAGACAATCCCTATGCACTGGCTGTTAAAGAAGAGGTAAAAGACCAATTTATGTTTGGCGAATCCATACTGGTAGCTCCCCTCTTTGCCGGGCAAAAAGAACGGAAAGTAATTCTTCCGCAAGGCAAATGGTATAACTTCTACACAGGCGAACTGGCTGGAGAAGGAGAAGTCATTACAGCCCACCCGGAACAAAACCGGATACCGGTATATGTAAAAGACGGAGGCATCGTACCCCTCTATCCCCCCCCGTTACCCGGCTGGATAACACTCCCCTCCCTCTGGAAATCCGCCATTACGGAGAGAAACCCGGTACCTATATGCTCTACGACGATGATGGAGAAACATACAATTATTTGCAGGGAGAATACTCCCGCATAGAAATAAAAATAACTCCGGATACAAACAATCAAAAACAGGGATCCGTAAAATTAACAGAAGGTCAAAAAACTTGGTCATTCAGCGACTACACATTCCGCTACATGACTGAATAATCCGGTTAGCCTATGCGTACACTATTTATTTTAATCCATTTTTTATTCATATACAGTATCCTTCCGGCACAGGAAGTGATATGGGGCACATGGGAGAGTTGGGGAGATATGGGCGACGGAACATACCGCAATCCGGTACTCCCGGCCGACTTCAGTGACATAGATTGTATACGTGTGGGAGAAGATTATTATGCTATTTCATCCACATTCCAATACTCGCCGGGGATGATCATTCTCCATTCAAAGGATTTGGTAAACTGGCGAATAGCCGGACATGCGGTTCCCGATATCACCCAAATCTCACCCGCCCTCGGCTGGCAACAAATGGACCGGTATGGACGGGGTATCTGGGCAGGAGCTATTCACTATCACAACAACCGCTTTTACATTTACTTCGGCACCCCGGACGAGGGTCTTTTTATGACATCCGCTCCGGTTATAGAAGGACCGTGGGAACCTTTACACTGTATGAAACAGGAAAAAGGGTGGGATGATTGTTGTGCCTTCTTTAATGATAACGGACAGAATTATTATATCGCTACTCATTTCACAGACAACTATAAAACCTACCTGTATGAACTATCAGCAGACGGAAAAAACATTTGTGAAGAGAGTAAAATACTGATCAACGAAGGAATGGGCAGAGAAGCCAGTAAACTATATAAAATAAATGACTTCTACTATCACTTTTATAGTGAACATATACCTGGTACCGGTCGCTACATAATGATGCAACGTTCCAAAAACATAACAGGCCCTTACACAGAAAAAAGACAACTAAGTTATGCACAGCCGGAAGTAAATGAACCTAACCAGGGAGGATTGGTAGAAGTACCCGGTTCCGGGTGGTTCTTCCTCACTCATCACGGAACCGGCGATTGGGGCGGTAGAGAAACCAGCCTGCTGCCTGTAACCTGGATAGACGGCTGGCCAGTGATCGGCCGGCCGGATGAAAAAGGAACCGGCACAATGATATGGCAACACACCACACCCCTGCAGCACGAAACGGCAGGTGGTTACTCTATCCAAAGATCCGACAACTTCACAACTTCCGGACTCTCCCCGCAGTGGGAATGGAATTACGCGCCCCGGGAGGAGAAATGGAGCCTGACCGAAAATCCCGGTAACCTAAGACTAAAAGCATTTGTTCCCCTGGAACAGGATAATCTGCTGAAAGCAGGCAATACCCTCTCGCAACGCAGTTTTAGAACCAAACACAACGAAGCTGTGATACGGATGGATATTACCGGAATGCAAAACGGACAAAAAGCCGGCCTGTGTCATTACTCAAAAAATTACGCGATGCTCGGCATAGTATGCGAACAGCAAAAAAGGTACATAGAATATAAATCCGGAACACAAATAATCCGGGGATCCGGAATCACCGGAAATAAAATTTACATCAGATCCGTGTGGGGCCTTAACGGAGAATCCTGTTTTTCCTATAGCGAAGACGGAATCACTTATACCTCTTTCGGACCCTCCTACCAATTACAATGGGGTTATTACAGGGGAGACAGGATCGGCATATACAACTACAACAATCTCTGTGAAGAAGGATATGTGGATATAGAAGAATTTTGCTATCACATAGAATAAATACCATATCGATATTGTATCATCAAATATCGATATAATACAATATTTTGTATAAAACAGCACATGGATAGCGAAATAGTGTCAATTATTGAACTTTATAAATCAAAAATTGAAATCGTTAGTCCTGTTTTTTATTGATATTTGTAATAGTTGATCCCTGATATACAAAGTGATATCTTTTGGAGAAACACTATTTACAGTAATAAATTTGTTAAATCCTTAAAATTGCCCGCCTATGAATTAAACACCTCTAATCCTTACAACAAAAAACCGGAGTGCTACCAACACGTCCGGCTTTCAGTCAAAAATTGACTCACATTAATTTCTTAATGTTTAACTTTAGTAATAGCAAATATATGAAAAATAAATTTAGCAGAGGAATAAAATCAATATCCCTCTGTATATACCTGGCTGTTTTTGCATTTGTTAGCCCTGTCATCACTTTTGCTCAACAAAACAAATTAATCACAGGTAGAATAACAGATGAATATGACGAACCGGTAATCGGTGCCAATATTGTTGAAAAAGGTTCACAAAACGGAGTAATAAGTGATATGAACGGAAATTTCTCATTGCATATCGCCCCCAACTCCACCCTCATCATTACCTATATCGGTTACAAAACCCAGGAAGTGAAAACCGGAAATAAAGAGTTCTTTGAAATTATATTATCCGAAGAGTTCAATACACTGGATGAAGTCGTAGCTATTGGCTATGGAGTAAAGAAAAAAGCAAACCTAACAGGATCTACCACCACGATTAACGCGGCTGAACTGACCCTGCGCACAACCCCTAATGTAGAAAATATACTACAGGGAAAAATACCCGGACTTCAAATCGTACAATCTTCCAGAGCACCGGGCGACGATAATGCTATGACCCGCATACGAGGTACAGGAACCTTTAGCTCTGCCGGCAATGATCCCCTCATTTTAGTAGATGGAGTACAGGGTAGCTTAAGCAACCTGAATCCCGAAGACATCGAGACTATTTCCGTACTGAAAGACGCGGCATCGGCAGCGATCTATGGCTCACGCGCGGCCAATGGAGTGATTCTGGTTACAACCAAACAGGGAGGAACAGGATTTAATATTGAATATAAAGGAAGCATACAGGTACAACAACCCACCAGAATGCCGGACCTGGTGACAAATTCTGCTGATTTTATGGAAAGCTGGAACTTTGCACGAAAAAGAAACGGCGAGCCGGGCTTCTTTACAGCCGAAGAGATAGACCTGTTCCGGAACTCAACAGACAGAATTAAATATCCCAATTTTAACTGGATGGATCACATGATACAAAATGGATTATCGCACACCCACCATTTATCCATCAATGGCGGAACCGAAAAAACAAAATACAATGTTTCGTTCGGTTATCTGGATCAGGAAGGTATTGTTAAACAAAACAACGGCCTCAACTACCAGCGTGGAAATGTTATGTTGAATTTAACAACCAAACTAAACCATATATTCACGTTGGGCACCAATGTGAATATGAAATACCAGAACCGGAACCAACCTGTTTCCGGAGCAGAAGAAATGATTTTGCTTATCTATAGTGCCGGCCCTAACTATATGCCTAAACTACCGGATGGAAGCAACAGATGGACCTGGCGGTATAGTGCCGGCCCGTGGCATAATCGTAACCCGGAAGCCGTATTTGACTACGGGAACAGAAATAAAAAGAAATATTCGGTTGCCGCACAGGCTTACATGGATGTAAACATCCTAAAAGACCTGGTATGGACCACCAAAGTAGCTGTAAATTACGATGACCAGTTTGATAAAAATGCGGAACATGGCGTACCTCTCTATTTTTATAACGACTACACACTGGCAGGAGCGGAAACACCGTATGAAATAGGTGTCAGAAACCGTATGGAAAAAATATATTAGTTACCGTTTTCTCCACTGTCAATTATACTAAAAGCTTTACAGGAGGCCATAATATAAATGTCATGGGCGGATACAGCCAGGAAAAAAATTCATTCAGATATCTGGATGGTAAAAAAATCAGTTTCCCCTCGGATGCCTTTACCGAGTTAAAGCCCGGCTCCTCCGAAGGACAATCCGTAACAGGTAACCTGGAAGAATGGGCCATGCGCTCCTGGTTCGGACGGATTAATTATGATTATCATGGTAAATACCTACTGGAAGCCAATCTGCGGTACGACGGAACCTCCCGTATTTATAAAGATAACCGGTTGGGAGCCTTTCCCTCCTTTTCCGGCGGTTGGCGTATTTCGCAGGAAAATTTCATGAAAGACTACAACTGGTTGGATAACCTCAAACTACGTGCCTCATGGGGCAAACTGGGGAACCAGAATATCGGGCTCTATCCTTATCAGGATGTATACGATACCAGCTACAACTACTCGTACGACAACTCGGTTGAGCAGGGAGTAGCCCTGACCCGTCTGACAGATAAAAATCTAAAATGGGAAACAACAAAAGTAATAGATATCGGTGTAGATGCCAGTTTTAAAAGAGGGTTATTCTCGGTAGCATTCGATTGGTATAATAAAACCACAGACGATATACTATACCAGATTGAAATCCCGGCCAGTATCGGGCTCGCACCCCCTACCACCAATTATGCTAAAATGAGAAACAAAGGATTTGAAATAGAACTGGGACATCTGTATAAGATCAAAGAGTTTACCTACAGTGTTAATTTCAATTTATCAAGAAACAGAAACGAAGTTCTCCGTATCAGTTCCCCTACCTATGGAACAACAACCATTCAGGAAGGACTTCCGTGGAAATCCTATTACCTGGTGGAATGGACCGGAATTTTCCAATCGGAAGAAGAGATCAATAACGCTCCCAGACATCCCTATGGGCCGCAACCCGGTGACCTGAAGTTTAAAGACCAGAACAACGATAATGTGATCGACGAAAAAGACTGTGTAGTAGTAGACGGTGCCCATCCTAAATTCTATTATGGAGGATCCGTTAACCTGCAATGGAAAAACTTCGACCTGAATGCCTTCTTCCAGGGGGTACAGGGACAAAAATTCTTCGTAAACGAATATGGTGCAGATCCTTTTATACAAGGCATCGCTCCCACCAAAGATTTCTGGAAGAATTCATGGACACCGGAAAACCAAAGCAATACCTATCCGGCCATGTATGCGCATGGATATGGTCCGGTTACAGGAACACCATCGACCTATCATTTGCAGAATGCATCCTACTGCCGGCTGAAAAACCTGACTATCGGTTATACTGTGCCGCGGGCATTGTGCAGTAAAATAGGAATGAAAAACATACGGGTCTATTTCTCGGGCGATAACCTGGCTACCATTACAAAATATCCGTATGCCGATCCTGAAAGAACCGGCAGTGGGATGTTTGTATCCTATCCCCAGCTACGATCATTTACTTTTGGTTTAAATGTACAATACTAATTAAACAGGAGAAATCATGAGAAAAATAATTTATCTATCCATCATAACATGTTTGCTGACCATTCTTTCCTGTTCCGATTTTCTGGAACTGAATCCCAACGACCAGTTGTTCCGGGAGAATTTCTGGCAAACCGAAAAAGATGCGCAACTGGCATTAACAGGTGTTTATAATCAACTACGGAATGCACCCTCCTACAATCATGGCAGGATACTATGGGACGGATTGAGCGACGCGGCCTATTCAAGGCTATACAACACAATTGCACGCGGTGTGATCGAATCTACCACCGGCAGTATTGTATCGGGTATTTATTCCGAATCGTACGTATTGATAGGACGTTGCAATAACTTCCTCGCCAATATTGACAGAGTAGAAATAGATGTCGACGAAAAAAACAAATACAAAGGTGAAGTGCTTTTCCTGCGGGCATTAGCTTATTTTACCCTGACGGAATTTTACGGAGGAGTTCCTTTATACACGGCTCCGGTTACCATGGAAGAAGCCAAAGTAAAACAGTCCGCCAAAGAACAGGTTATACAACAGGTACTGACAGATCTTGACCAGGCTATCAGCTACCTGCCCGATACCGCCTATCGCGGACATGCCGTAAAAGGTTCGGCACTGGCACTGAAAGCACAGGTACTTATGCATAACGAACAATGGCCGGAAGCAGCCAAAACAGCCACCCTGATTATCGAAAAAGGCATCTTCCGGCTGTCAGACAATTATCCGGACCTGTTCCTTTCCGAAGGCCAGATAAACAATCCGGAGATTCTGTTTTCCGTTCGTTTTCTGAATCCGGACGCTCCCTGTAACACAAGCATTGATCAAAATCCGGATTTAATAGCTGCGCATGATCTTACCATCGAACCGATACAGGAATATATTGACATATTTGAATGCATCGACGGATTACCCTGGAATGAATCACCCCCTCTACAATCCGGAGGATATGTATGATAAAAGGGATCCGCGTCTCCGGTATGTCATACGTAATACCCCGGCATTAGTAAACGGTGATCCTTACCTGGCACATAGTTGGGAAACCCCTTATAAAATGGAAAAATATGTCAATTGGGAATATGCTCCCTTTGGCTGGCACACCCGGAGCGACCAGGATTATGTTTTCTTCCGTTATGCGAATGTGTTGTTGATGTATGCCGAAAGTCAGAATGAAGCCGCCGGACCGGATGATACGGTATATGCAGCCATCAATGAAGTGCGTGCCCGCCCGGGAGTAGAAATGCCCCCCTTTACCGGCTGGACTTACCAGGGAACAGATGAGACAAAATATAAGAGATGAACGGTTTCGTGAACTGGGGTTAGAAGGTTTCCGGTATCTGGATTTAAAACGGTGGCGAATAGCCGAAAAAGTAATTCCTCTTATTCAGGATCCTTCCGGCAACAAAAGGGTATTCGACTCCGGAAAACATTATCTTTTCCCATTTTCACAAAATGAATTAGACAGGAATCCGAATCTCGAACAAAATCCGGGATATTAAATAACCAACTAATAAATAATTAGTGTATGAAGAAAATTTACCTGTTACTTTCTATTTTACTATCCTTTCCCATAATGGGTCAGAACAAATTACCCGCCGGCTATCCGGACCGGACAGGCCGTGAGGATATAAAAAAGAATTTTATGAATCCGCCTAAAGGATACGGTGAAGTACCTTTTTACTGGTGGATGGGCGATACATTAACCCGTGAGCATCTTTCCATGCATCTGGATTTAATGGCCGGGAAAAAAGTAACCAGCCTACAGATCAATTATGCCCACTCCGACCGGGGAGGCATTAACTGGGGGCTGACATTTCCATCGAAACCGGAACTATTCTCCGAAGAATGGTGGGAATTATTCGGTTGGTTTATGGCAGAAGCAAAAAAGCGGGATATGACCGTCAGCCTAAGCGACTATACATTGGGCGTGGGGCAAGGCTGGTATGTAGACGATGCATTAAAAGAGAACCCTGACCTGACCGGCTACGAATTGAAATTCAGCCACCAGGAGGTAACTGCTAAGTATAAAAAGAGTTTTGAACAGATTCCGTTATCGCTTTTTGCTTACCAATTAGACCAACAAAACCGGATCATATCCGGAAAGGAAACAGACCTGTTACCCTATATAAAAGAAAACAGGATCGAATGGAATACACCGGATGATAAATGGTTAGTTACAGAGGTACAGGCAATAAAAAAAGAACCTTCGCTGGATCCCATGCACCCACTCTCGGGAGAAAGCTATGTACGCCATTTCTTCCAGAAATTCGAGGATCGTTTTCCTGAATTATCCAAAGGGGGCCTGAACTTCTTTTTCTCTGATGAACTTGACTTCCATTTACGGGGTTACTTATGGAATTCCCGGTTTGGTGAAGAGTTCAGGAAACGGAAAGGGTATGATATGACTCCCTGGCTTGCCGGACTCTTTACGGATATAGGGGATATGACTCCCAAAATCCGGATGGATTATAACGATGTGATGGTTTCTCTAAGCAAAGAAAACTTCTTCATACCCGTATATAACTGGCATGCGGAACGGAATCTGATCTATGGATGCGACCATGGAGGCCGGGGGCTGGATGTAGCCGAATTCGGCGATTACTTCCGCACCCAACGCTGGAACCAGGCACCCGGATGCGACCAGCCCAATCTGGGAAAAGATATCATTAAAAATAAAGTAGCCTCCTCCATTGCGCATTTATACGAACGGCCGCGGGTATGGCTGGAAGGTTTCTACGTCAGTGGCTGGGGCACCACTACCGCCGGACTTACCGATGCTATATTTGCCAATTTTGCTATGGGGCAGAATGTACTCAGCCTGCACGGATTATATTACAGTACCGTAGGCGGCTGGTGGGAATGGGCTCCTCCCTGTAACCACCATCACATGCCTTACTGGAATCAGATGTCATCTTTACTGGAATGTACCGAACGATTAAGCTACCTCCTTTCACAAGGATACCACCAGGCTGATATTGCCATTTTATATCCTGTGGAACCGGTAGTAGCCGGATATGGAGACGAATCTGTAAAACAGGCTTTCAGCATAGGAGAACATCTGTACCGGCACGCTATTGATTTTGATTATATGGATTACGAATCGCTGGATCGCGCAAAAATAAAAAACAGCATGTTGCATATCTCCGGCGAACAATATAAAATATTGATCATCCCTTCAATGAAAGCCATCCGGCACTCCTCTCTGGAAAAAATAGATGATTTTGTTAAACAGGGAGGAATCATCATCAACATAGGAGATATGCCGGAAGCTACAGAAAAATACGGACGTAACAACAAACAGGTACAGACATTGGTGGATAAAATAGTGAACTCTCCAAAAGGAAAAGTCTATAAAACATCCGGTACCACAGAAGTCATTGCTTTCATTGACTGGGCCATCACAAGAGATTTCAAATCACCCCTCCCTATTGAAACAAATGATTATCCCTGCATTCAGCACCGGAAAATAGGAGAGAAACACCTTTATGCCGTTTATAACCTTCCGAAAGGAACTCCTTGTTTTTTTCGTATGCAGGGATCGGTAGAGTTGTGGAATCCGTGGGATGGTACTACGCAGCAGATCGCGGTATCAGCCATAGAAAAAGAGGGCACTGTTATTAAGTTGCCGTTAGAAAAAGAGGAAATACAAATTTTCGTTTTCGACCCTTCCGGCAAACCTGTAACAGAAAAGACTACAACCGCGAATAAGCCATCGGATCAAATAATCTTAGAAGGCGAATGGGCTATAGAACAATGTCCGGTTCTGGATAACCGGTTCGGTGATTTTCACTGGCCGGCCACAGACGAGTTAATGGGAGCCTATATTCATAAAGCCAGATACACCTGTCAGGAAAACGCTGTAAAGGACTGGATATCTCCTTCTTTTAATGATCAGGAATGGGAATACAAAACATTCTCCTACGGTACTAAGTTCAAACTATTAGGAGCCATACCCGGAATATCCGAACACACCCTGTTAACTCATCTACCGGAACAGTCAGAAAAGATCGTAGCGGAAAATAACACCTTCTACTGGCAGGATTATGACTTCTCATGGCGTTGGGGAGTTGAGAACGATTACGGACATCAGGGATACCATGGCCTCAAAGCAGAAATAACAGACAATTTCATCCGTCTTGGAGACATAGAGCAGACATGGACCTCCATGAAACGGGTTGCAGATAAAAACGGATACAATCACTATTATTTATGGACACGGATAGAAATTCCCGAAAGCGGAACATACGTCTTTCATTGTGGAGAGATCCTTCCCGCGACTATATATATAGACAAACAAAGAGTCAAGGGTACAGAATCAGTCTTCCTGTCCGGAGGCACACACGAACTACTGTTACATTACAATACCCACGGCACAACCTATTTCGTCATACGTCCCGGACAGGCTATCCCCGGACAGATACCCGAAGTGGCGGCAGAACGCCCCCTCACAACAACTTTCAGAGGCGACCTATCAGTCATACCTTTCGATATCCGTCCGGATAAAAAACCCGGCAAAGGATATTTCAGATTCTACTCTGCCCCGGATTAGAAAAGTTAGAATTCTCAGCTTACGGGAAGGCTTCCGTCTGGATAAACGGAGAAAAATGCAAAACATCCGTTATCCGGAACAGAGCAGACGGATTATCCGGGTACGAATGCATCCTGCCTGCAAGCAGTCCCCATAAGGCTTTAGTATGTATAGAAATCGACGAATTAAACGGATACAACGGTGGAGCAGCCATAGACGGCCCCATAAAACAAACCTGTGGTACCGGCCTATTAAAAACAGGAGATTGGGCCATGGAAGAAGGACTAAAATGGTACTCCGGAGGAATGAAATACCGCAAAGAAGTTCATATAACTACAACCGGAAACCAATGTATCCTCGATCTCGGAGAGGTAGCATGTACGGCAACAGTATATATAAACGGGAAAGAAGCGGGAACAAAACTAATTCCTCCATACCGTTTTGACATAACAGATCTGATCCGGCCGGGAGAAAATAACGTAGAAGTAGTTGTATACAATACAGCTGCCAACCACTATTTATCTATCCCTACAAAATACAGAGGTGACACAACCTCCGGACTGTTGGGACCGGTAAAAATAATTATATATAACAATTAAATCCTTTGAAAAGAAAGTAAAACATAAGAATTATTCAACACATTAAGTCTAAAATAAATCTATCTTATTATACTATAACCAGATTTCTTTTTAATTAAATAAACGGGAAGAAAGAATTCATCATCTGTCTTTTTATTCCTGTAATAAATTATGGGAGTGTTTTCCGTACGTGTCGAGACTGTAACTTAAACTGTGTCAGTAAAGAAAAAAAGAATAACTTTACTAACACAGTTTTATTATGAAAGAAGAATTTGATTTTGAGAGTATCAAAAATAAAGCTCTCGAACAGTTAAAATCAGG
>JAJQAZ010000062.1 GCA_021203545.1 Tannerellaceae bacterium
ACCAAGGACTCCCTGATTATGAGTCAGGTGCTCTAACCAACTGAGCTATAGGACCTGTTCAGAGTCGGGCTCTGAAATCGGGTGCAATATTACGACATTTAATCGATTCCTGCAAGTCTTATTTTAAAAATCTTACTTTTCTCCGCTCTCTTCGCCGGCAAATTCCATTAAATAAGCTTTGATGAAACCGTCGATTTTACCATCCATGACTCCGTTTACGTCCGAAGTCTGGAAATTGGTACGGTGATCTTTTACACGTCTGTCGTCAAATACGTAACTACGGATTTGTGAACCCCATTCGATCTTTTTCTTTCCGGCTTCGATCTTTTGTTGTTCGGCCATCCGTTTCTGCAACTCCATATCGTATAACATAGAGCGCAGTAAACGCATTGCATTTTCACGGTTACCCAACTGGGAACGGCTTTCGGTATTTTCGATCAGGATCTCGCGTGTTTCGCCGGTATCCGGATCTTTGTAGTTGTAGCGTAACCGTACACCGGTTTCTACTTTATTTACGTTCTGGCCACCGGCACCTCCCGAACGGAATGTATCCCAGGTGTAATCGGCCGGATTGATCTCGATTTCAATGGTATCGTCTACCAGCGGTGTTACAAAGACAGAGGCAAAGGAGGTCATTCGTTTACCCTGTGCATTATAGGGAGAAACGCGCACCAGACGGTGTACACCGTTTTCGCCTTTCAGGTATCCGTAAGCATAATCGCCTTCAATCTGCATGGTAACGGTTTTGATTCCGGCTTCGTCGCCTTCCTGCAGGTTACTGATTGTTACTTTGTATCCGTTGGCTTCTCCCCACCGCATATACATACGCATCAGCATGGACGACCAGTCCTGGCTTTCGGTTCCACCTGCACCGGAGTTGATTTTAAGGATACAACCCAATTGGTCGGCTTCCTGGCGGAGCATATTGCGGAACTCCAGGTTCTCAACCAGCGCAAATGCTTTATTATAAGCTTCGTCTACTTCTTCTTCACTGATAATGCCTTCCTTTACATATTCGTAAGACAGTTCCAGTTCTTCGGTAGCAGCCTGAACCTCATTGTATAGTTCAATCCATTTTTTGAGTTCTTTCACTACCTTCATATGGGCTTCCGCACGTTTGTTGTCTTCCCAGAATTCAGGGTCCTGCGTACGGAGTTCTTCTTCTTCTAATTGGATGGTTTTGCCATCAATGTCAAAGATACCCCCTCAACGCCTTCTGGCGTTCCAACACCTTATGGAATTGGTCTGATGTAATCATAATTACGTTAATTTTTTGTTTTTGAGATGCAAAGATATGATTTTTCTATCATTCTATGTACATTTCCTCTATCTGTGCGGCATAATTCTGTAAAATCACAGGTCTGCGTAATTTCAGTGTATCGGTCAGTTCGCGGGATTCCATTGTAAATGATTCCGGCAGTAACACAAATTTCTTGATCTTCTCATACGAAGCCAGGTCTTTCTGGTGTTCTTCCACACGTGATTCGATCATGCGGTGAATATCCGGGTTATTTATCAGGTCTTTTATGTCGCTATAACCGATCAGTTTGCTTTGGGCATATTTCTTTAGCTGGTCAAAATCAGGAACGATCAGCGCACTTACAAATTTTCTTTTATCGCCGATTACCGCGATTTGTTGAATGTATTTATCGCTGCCGATTAATCCTTCTACTACCTGGGGTGCTATATATTTACCGTTGGATGTTTTATACAAATCTTTGATGCGTTCCTGGAAAAAGATCGTATCTCCTTCCATATGTCCGGCATCTCCGGTGCGGAAATACCCGTCTTCTGTAAAGGCTTTGGCATTTTCTTCCGGCTTTTTATAATAGCCGGATGTTATCGTTTTCCCTTTAACCAAAATTTCATTGTTTGTGGGATCAATCCGTACATGTACATCCGGCATAGCTGTACCAATAGAACCGATTACAAAGTTTTTATCCGGATAAAAACATACGGTAGCAGTCGTTTCCGTCAGTCCGTATCCCACTACAATCGGGATATTTACGGATTGCAGAAATATATTGACGTTGTCAGCAAGGGGGGCACCGGCGGTGGGGAATAATTTTCCTTTTTCAATTCCCAGTACTTTCTTTAATATTTTATAAACAGTAGCGTTATACAATTTGAATTTGAAAGCCAGGCCGGCAGGCGCGGGTATCCCTTTGTTTTTATATTCCAGATTATAATCGTGTCCGGTTTTAATCGCATCCCGGAAAATCTTTTGCATGAAGCCGGAAGAGGAGTTGATCTTGTCCTGTACACCTACATATACTTTTTCCCAGAAACGGGGTACATTACACATCAATGTTGGACGTACCTCTTTCAGGGTCTCCTGTATTTTTCTTGGGTCCTGGTTAATAGCCAGTGTAACCCCTTTGTGTATGCAATAATAACTCCATGCCTTTTCAAATACATGGGTCAAAGGCAAGAAACACATGGTAGTATCCTTGTCGGTCACCTGGGGCAAGCGGAGATCGTGGATCCGGAATACTTCCATAAAGCTGTAATGGTGCAGTACAACCCCTTTGGATTCGCCGGTTGTACCGGATGTATAAATAATGGTCGCTATATCTTCCGGTGTTGCTTCGTTCATACGTACCTTAACGGTCGATTCCGCATGCGCGTTTTCACCCAGACACAGAAAGTCTTCAAAATAAACAGATGTTTTATCCTCCGGATTCAGTTTTACGGTTTTGTCAAAAATGATCAACCGTTCCAGGAACTTAGAATCTTTTTGTACCTTAAAGGCATTGTTATACTGTAACTGTTCCCCCACAAAAAGCGTTTTAATCTCCGCATCGTTAATGATATATTCAATCTGTGCAGGCGAACTGGTGGCATACATCGGAACGGTTACGACCCGGTTTGCGTAAGCTCCAAAATCGGTAAAAAGACAATTTACCATATTCTGGGAATAAATCCCGATATTATCCTGCTCTTTGATGCCAAATTCGGCCATAGCCTGCGCTGTCTGCATTGCTTTATCGGAGAACTCTCTCCACGAAACCTCTTTCCATTTGCCGGTTTCGTTTACACGATATAACAAAGCTTCTCTCTTTTGGTATTTTTCAGCCCGGCGATGGACTAATTCCGCTAAGTGGTAATAATTCATCATTTTACATATTTGAATTGACGCTACAAAAGTAATTGATTCTGTTAATAAGTGCGAAGTTTTTACACAAAACTTTCAAAAGTGTGCAATATTTTGCCTCCGGGAACTTATTTTAGCAGTTCCTGTAAACTATTCACCCCTTTTTCCTGCATCATCCGGATAGCAATCTGCGCACAGGCTTCGGCGTCGGCCAGTGCGTGGTGGTGCCGGGTCAGGTCGTAACCGCAATGGGCAGATACTGTGTTTAGTTTGTGGTTTTCTAATGTAGGATAAAATTTACGTGCCAGCCGGCAGGTACAATAAAATTTATAGTTGGGATAGGGCAGGGCATACCGGGAAAAGACAGCTTTCAGGCATCCTTCATCAAAGGGGCTGTTGTGTGCGATCAGTGGAATACCTTCCAGATGAGGGTCGATAGCAGCCCAAACTGTTGGAAAATCAGGAGCCTCCCGGGTATCAGCATGGGTGAGGTGATGAATAGCGGTTGTCCAGGCGGTATAAAAATTAGGACTTGGGCGGATCAGGCTGTAAAGGCTGTCCACAATCTTACCGTCTTCAACGATAGCAACCCCCACACTACACACACTACTGCGGTAGCCGTTGGCTGTCTCAAAATCTATCGCTGCAAATCGCTCCATATACCATAGTTCTTTTTCACAAAGGTAGATAAAAAAATGAACAGAAGTTCGAATATGCCTGTTATTCAATGTGAAAGAATAATAGTGTTTACTAACGATATAAAATTTATATATTTGCCGGATGAACTATTAATGGGTGTTTGTTTATGAAAACATTGGTACATACAGAACAGGATTTAATGGAAGAAGTGATCCGGCAATGTCAGATTTGTTATGTAGGCATAGCCGATACCGACGGAACTCCCTATGTAATCCCTATGAATTTTGGTTATAAGGAAGGTATTGTTTATCTGCATTCCGGACCGGAAGGGCGAAGCCTTTCTATTTTGGAGAGAAATCCGCGGGTCTGTATTACTTTCTACCATACGGAAGGGTTGGTTAACCAGCATCCCGAAGTAGCCTGTAGCTATAGTATGAAAGGCCGCAGTGTAATAGGGTGGGGGACTGTTGAATTCGAGGAAGATATGGAAAAGAAACGGGAGATACTGGATATTTTTATGAAACAGTATATTTCGGCTTCATTTAAATACAGCGATCCGGCGGTAAGAAATGTAAAAATATGGAAGATTGCCCTCGAATCAATGAGTTGCAAAGAGTTTGGTGTTCGTCCACAAATTAGATATACGTAATTATTAAATTGAAAGCGATATGAAAAGAATTTATTTACTCCTTTTATTAGTGGTGCTTGGTTTCTCTGCATGTGAAGGTCCGGCTGGCCCTCCGGGAGCAGATGGGTTAGACTCTGAATGGTATGTAAAGTTTATAGAAGTTCCTGCAAATAAGTGGGTATTAACCTATGACTCTGATGGCTTAAATCCAAGATATGAATATACGGAAAAGATTAGCCAATTGACTGATTGGGTATATGATGAGAGTGTTTTTGCTGCTTATATTATTCATAATTATAACACGTCGTATGAAACTCAGTCTCCTTTGCCTTATGTTTTGGCAGCAGAAACAGTATACCCCGGGAATTTATTTTATGAATGGATAGAGATCATAGACTGTATTTTTGAAATAGGAAGTGTCACTTTTTATTTAACTTATAGTGATTTTGATGTTAGTTATTCTCCCGGTGATCGTGCTTTTCGTGTAGTTTTGGGTATGTAATACCACCAATTCTAAATATTTAATGTACTTTTGTCGGTAATAGAGGTTTGACTATGCAGGAGCATGATAATTCGTTGAATATTACCGTATATAAGCTTTCCGAAGAAGCTTCCTATACAAAACTATTTCATTCTTACCGGGAGGGAGAGACTCTTCCTTCCGGCAAGGCTTTGCGGGAGGTGGTGGAACTGTGCCGTTCCATTCTTTTTCCTGGTTATTTCGGGAAAGCCCGTATTAACGCTGAAACCCTTCGTTATCATATCGGGGTACATGTAGAAACCTTACATACCCAGTTATCACGACAAATATATGCCGGATTGTGTTTTTCCGATACCCACTGCGAAAGTTGTACGGACCGGTCGCGCAATGAAAAGGCAGCCCAACTGGCTGAAACCTTTATTGCAACCCTTCCGGCTATGCGCGATACCCTGGCTACCGATGCCGAGGCTACCTACCGGAACGACCCGGCGGCTCAAAGTCCGGCAGAAGTAATTATTTGCTATCCCGGTTTTCAGGCGATAGTAAACTACCGCATTGCTCACGAATTATATAAATTGGGAATTCCTTTTATCCCCCGGATGATTGCCGAAATGGCACATTCGGACACGGGAATAGATATTCATCCGGGTGCTGTGATTGGAGATCATTTCTCGATCGACCACGGTACCGGAACCGTAATCGGCGAAACCAGTGTAATCGGTAATCATGTGCGTATATTCCAGGGAGTCAGTCTGGCCGGAGAAAAACTTCCGCCCGACGAAAACGGCAACACCGTCAGGGGAGTTACCCGCCATCCCATACTGGAAGATTATGTAACCGTATATTCAAATGCCACCCTGATCGGTCCTATCCGCATCGGCCGGGGAGCAACTGTCTGTGGGAATGTGTGGGTAACCAGTGATATACCTGCCGGACAAATGGTAAAACAGTGGACTAAATAATTGACATAATAACAGAAATGACTTCTACTTTCGACATGGTGGCCAAGGCTCTTTACGGACTCGAAGAGATCCTGGCCGGAGAATTAATCGCCCTGGGCGCCAATGATGTACAAATAGGGCGGCGAATGGTTTCATTCACCGGTGATAAAGAATTGCTTTATAAAGCCAACTTCTACTGCCGCACTGCCTTACGGATCCTTAAACCTATATACCATTTTAAAGCCAAAGATGCGGATACGGTTTACAAAGAAGTAAAGAAAATCCAATGGGAAGATTTTATTACGCTTGATAAGACTTTTGCAATCGATTCGGTGGTGCATTCCGAAGATTTCAACCACTCCAAGTTTGTGGCTTACCGTACCAAAGATGCGATTGTCGATTATTTCATGGAAAAATACGAAAAACGTCCTTCCGTGCGGGTTAATAAGCCCGATTTATATATAAATATCCATATTTCACACAACGACTGTACGATCTCTATTGACAGTTCGGGCGAGAGTCTTCATAAACGGGGATACCGCGTAGAACAGACCGAAGCACCGCTAAACGAAGTTCTGGCGGCAGGTATGATCCTGAAAACCGGCTGGACGGGGGAATCTAATTTCGTAGATCCGATGTGTGGTTCGGGAACCTTACTGATCGAAGCTGCCATGATAGCCCTTAATATCGCACCCGGAATTCACCGGAAAGAATTTGCTTTCGAGAAATGGGTGGATTTCGACTCTGAACTATTCGACCGCATTTATAACGATGAAACCCGGGAACGGGAATTCAATTTCAAATGCTATGGCTCCGATATTGCTCCGGCTGCTATTGACATTGCCCTTAAAAACGTGCGCAGCGCGGGACTTGCCAAATACATAGATTTGCAGGTGTTGCCATTCCAGCAATATACCGAAGCACCCCGCCCGGGCATTCTGGTAACCAATCCTCCGTACGGCGAGCGTATCTCATCGCGCGACCTGATGGGCTTGTATGGTATGATCGGAGAACGGGTAAAACACGTATTCACCGACTATAAAGTCTGGATACTAAGTTATAAAGATGAATGCTTTGATAAAATAGGACTTCGCCCCAACGAGAAATTTAAACTCATGAACGGATCGCTTGAATGTGAGTACCGTTGTTATGAAATCTTTGAAGGGAAGAATAAAGAGTATAAAAAAGCAATCAACGAACGGGGAGAAGGAAAAAAAGAACCTTCCGGATCGCCTGATAAAAAGAAAAACTTTCCCGCCCGGGTGACCGCAAGGGAGGAGGGGATTTTAAACCGGCCCGCCGCTCTGATTTCCGTAGTAAAGGAGATGAGGAAGGGTATCTACCCCGAGGAAAACATTTTAAGGATAAAGATAAAAGGGGAGGGAAACCCCGCTTCAAAGACGATGAACGGAGTTTCAGCCGGACACCAAAGAAACTATTTAAAAAGAATAGAAAAGATGATTAACAGAATTCTGTCTATTTTATTCCTTTTAACTGTTTATACCGGTATGAGTGCACAGGAAAAAGAGCTTACATTACACGATCTGATACCGGGCGGTAAAACTTACCGTGACTTTGTTCCGGGGTCCGACAGGACGTTGCCTCAATGGGCTGGAAACTATTTCTTTTATGTAAGTGATGAATCTTTTGCCTATGTAGCTGAAGGGGGAAAAAAAGGCGATATTGAGTTTAGTATAAGCACCCTGAATAAGGCGCTGGATTTAACGGGTGAGAAAGAAATCCGTAAAATGCCCGCGTTAACCGCTCCTTATCCGGATAAAACCATTGTTTCTTTTCGTTGGAACGGACACATCTATCATTACAATTTTCGATCCTATGAGTTGGTGGGCGATTATGTACTACCGGAAAAAGGAGAGAATTATCAGTTCTCTTCCGGCAATAGTTATTTTGCCTATACACAGGATAACAATATATTCCTGCTTTCTCCTGGCAACCAGGCAACACAGGTAACCCATGAGACGCAACCCGGAATTGTATGTGGGCAGGCTGTTCACCAGCGTGAATTTGGTATTCATAAAGGATTGTTCTGGTCGCCTTCCGGAAAATCAATTGCTTTTTACCGGATGGACGAAAGCATGGTAACTGATTATCCTTTGGTCGATATTTCTGCCCGGATCGCCGCAGCAGAACCTTTTAAATATCCCATGGCAGGTATGAAAAGCCACGAAGTAACCGTGGGTATCTATCATCTTGAAACGGCTGAAACCATTTGGTTACAGACCGGACTACCCAAAGAGAAATACCTGACCAATATTGCCTGGACACCCGATGAAAAGGGTATTCTTATTGCCGAATTAAACCGTGATCAGAATGAATGTGTGTTGGTAAAATACAATGCGCAAACAGGTGAAAAAGAGTACGATCTCTTTACCGAAACCCGTAATACATATGTAGAACCTCAAAATTCCCCTCTGTTCATACCGGGCCAACCGGACCGTTTCATCTGGCAGAGCGACAGGGATGGAAACAATCATTTATATATGTATGATATCCGGGGCAATCTGATGAAGCAATTAACTTCCGGTGAATGGGTTGTAAAAGAAGTGCTGGGAGTGGACCCTTCCGGAAGCGATGTTTATCTGTTATCCACAGCACCCCGCCCGGGAGATACGGGTGGAAATCAGACTGCTATGGATACATATGGCTGGAAAATCAATATCAAAACGGGCAAACAAACCTGTCTGACTCCGGAAAAAGGAGTTCACCGGTTAAGGATAAACGCTTCCTGCCGGTATGGGATGGATATCTATTCTTCGCCCGAAGTTCCACAGGCAATTGATTTTGTTGATCTGAAATCGTCAAAGAGATATCAGATTTACAATGCATTAGACCCGTTTAAGGAAAAAGGGTATGAACTTCCTGTTATCCAAACGGGTATCCTGAAAGCGGCCGACGGAGTAACGGATCTGAATTACCGGATGGTAAAACCGCACGATTTGGATGAAACGAAAAAATATCCGGTTATTATATATGTATACGGCGGGCCACACTCCCAACTGATTAACGGAGGCTGGCAATATGGTACCCGTGGGTGGGACATCTATATGGCCCGGAAAGGTTATATTGTCTTTACGGTTGACGGACGCGGTTCTGCTAACCGCGGACATGCATTTGAAAGTGCTATATTCCGTAATCTGGGAGAAAATGAAATGGCCGACCAGATGCAGGGAGTAGACTATCTGTTGTCTCTTCCGTATGTAGATGCCACACGTATCGGTGTACATGGCTGGAGTTATGGCGGATTTATGACCACCAACCTGATGCTTACCTATCCGGATGTCTTTAAAGTTGGCGTTGCCGGCGGTCCGGTAATAGACTGGCATCTGTACGAAATCATGTATGGCGAACGGTATATGGATCATCCCGGTGATAATCCCGGAGGATACAAGCGGGCCGATCTGACCCAACGGGCCGGCGATCTGAAAGGACGTTTAATGCTTATTCACGGAGATATGGACCCTGTGGTAGTATGGCAACACAGTTTGCGTTTCCTGAAAGCATGTGTTGAGGCCGGTACATATCCCGATTATTTCGTCTATCCGGGTCACGGACACAATGTAATAGGGAAAGACCGTCCGCATCTGTATGAGAAAATCACCCGTTATTTCGAGGATTTTCTTTAAACAGGCTCTTATATACAAGAATATTTAAAACTTACTGATATGAACATTTTACTATTAGGTTCCGGGGGACGCGAACACGCACTGGCCTGGAAAATGGCACAAAGCCCACTGGTGGATACACTTTTTATTGCACCCGGTAATGCCGGTACATCACAGACAGGGATAAACATAGCGATTAATGCGACCGATTTTCCTGCTATTAAGGATTTCGTACTTGCCAACAAAGTAGAAATGGTAGTTGTAGGTCCGGAAGATCCGTTGGTAAAAGGTGTGTATGATTTCTTCAAAAATGATGCGGCTATCAGTCATATTCCGGTAATCGGCCCGAGCCGTGAAGGTGCGCAACTGGAAGGAAGTAAAGACTTTGCCAAAGCATTTATGCAACGTCATAACATACCTACTGCCGCTTATAAAAGCATATCAAAAGAAAATCTCGAGGAGGGATACAAATTCCTTGAAAGCCTGCAGGCACCTTATGTACTGAAAGCGGATGGCCTGGCTGCCGGAAAAGGTGTATTGATCATAGATTCACTGGAAGAAGCCAAAAAAGAACTGGCCCATATGCTGGATGGCATGTTTGGCGATGCCAGTAAAACCGTTGTAATAGAAGAATTCCTGTCCGGAATAGAATGTTCCGTATTCGTACTGACCGATGGAAACGGCTATAAAATACTGCCTGTTGCCAAAGATTACAAACGGATAGGCGAAGGAAACACAGGACTCAATACCGGAGGTATGGGAGCCGTTTCGCCCGTACCGTTTGCCGATGATCTGTTTATGCAAAAGGTAGAAGAACGTATCATCCGCCCTACTGTAGAAGGCCTGAAACAGGAAGGTATCGAATATAAAGGGTTTATTTTCCTGGGATTGATCGAAGTGGATGGCGAACCTGAAGTAATTGAATACAATTGCCGTATGGGCGATCCGGAAACCGAAGCAGTGATGTTACGTATACAGAGCGATCTGGTAAACCTGCTGCAGGGAGTAGCACAGGGCGATCTGGATAGCCGTACATTGGTAATCGACCCACGTGCAGCCGTTACTGTTATGCTTGTCAGCGGCGGATACCCCGAAGCCTACGAAAAAAATAAAATAATCACCGGATTAGAAAGTGTATCGCCCGAAAGTATCGTATTTCATGCCGGAACCAAAGAAGAAAACGGGCAGATACTAACCAACGGCGGACGGGTTATTGCCGTAAGTTCCTATGGTACTACGAAAGAAGAGGCGTTGGCACAATCTTTCAAAGGAGCGGAAGCAATAAATTTCGATAAAAAATATTTCCGGAGCGATATCGGTTTTGATATTTAATCTATGAAAACCAGGAAAGCAGATTATCGTAAACCTGTCAACTTATCAACGCCGGGTGTATACCTATATACACTCGGTATCTCTTTGATAGGTTGGGTAACCGGTTATCTCTTTTCTGTAGGTTATCCGGAGACCGGCGATATAGGGGATACCCCTTTATGGATAGCCCTGTGTGAAATACTGCCCGGTAAAATTGTTACCTATGCTGCCGGATTACTTCTCATGGTAGGAGGTGCCCTGTTAATTCAGCGAACCAACTATGTATTGGTATTGGTCCGCGAGAAAACATTCTTCCCTTTTGTCCTTTACATTTTACTGATCAGTACCAATCCTGATTTCTTCCCGCTTAAATCAACTTCGTTAGGGATATTTTGCCTCATATTGGCTCTCTATATCCTGTTTCGTTCTTACCACAATCCGCTTTCACAGGAAAATTCCTTTATGACCGCCTTTCTTATCGGAACAGGCAGCCTGTTGTGGATACATATGTTATGGTTCCTGCCCCTGTTCTGGTATGGCATGTATAGTATGAAATGCTGGAATCTTAAAACATTTTTTGCTTCACTGATAGGCGTTGTAACCGTATATTGGTTTCTTTTCGGATGGTGTATCCTGCGGGGCGATCTATCTGTTCTTACCCTGCCGTTTGCAACATTGGGGAAAGTCCGCCTGTTGATGTTATCAGAGATAGAACCTTTAGGATGGGTTACTCTGTTGTGGGTTGCTGTAATGACGATAGTCTCATCCATTTATATCCTTACACGGAAACATGAAGAGAGTTTACGTGCAAGACAATATCTGGGCTTCCTGATTGTCTTTGCCGTTTTTTCCTTTTTATTGTTTTTCCTGTATGAACAATCTTCCGAAGAGTTCCTTGTCGCAGCCTGCCTGCCTTCATCCATCCTGTTGGCGCACTTTTTTGCCATTAATAAAGGCCGCCGGATCTTTTGGCTCTATCTCTTTTTTGTAACAACATTAGGTATTCTTATTCTGGTACGACTATGGGGGAATATATAGAGATGTTTATGCATGCTCTGATTGAGTATGGGTATATAGGAGTTTTTATCGCCTCTTTTTTAGCTGCGACTATATTGCCTTTCAGCAGTGAAGTGGTACTAACCGGCGTATTGCTGGCAGGTGCTTCGTATTGGCCCTGCATGATTGCTGCCACAACCGGGAATTTTCTGGGTGGCATGAGTTGTTATTGGCTGGGTATGCTGGGAAAAATCGAATGGATTGAAAAGTATATGAAAATGGACCGTGCCAAAATAGACCGTGTACAAAACTGGATAAAAGATAAAGGTTCGTGGATGGCCTTCTTTGTATTTCTTCCCGGAATAGGCGATTTCATCGCCGTTGCCCTGGGCTACCTGCGTGCCAATATCTGGGTCGTAGCCATCTCCATGTTTGCCGGCAAAGCCATCCGTTACTGGGTATGGATGGAATTAGTTTATAAAGTACAGGAATTTTTATAACTTCGGGTGTTGTTCGGCGTAGTGTCTTCGCTACGTCGTTTTAAAAATTGAGGCTCCAGCCTCATGTGAAGCAGGAGCTTCACTCATTTTAGCGACATAGCGAGGACGCTATGCCGAACAATGGATGAGATAATAAAAAAACAAATAAAATCCCCCCTTCAGGGGGTTAGGGGGTAATATGGATTTCAGAACAATTATATCTATACCAAAAGTGGTTTATCCGGTATCTCACCGGGATAAAACGATGTTGTTGGGTTCCTGTTTCGTGGAGAACATCGGAAAGAGGTTGCAGGAAAATAAATTTCCTGTGGATCTGAATCCGTTTGGGATTATTTACAATCCGGCTTCAGTAGCAACCTCTCTTATGCGTTTATTGAATCCGGAACCATTTACTCCGGAGGATCTTTTTGAGCGGGAAGGGCTATACCATAGTTTCATGCACCACAGCCGTTTTTCCGGTACGGATGAGGAAAATGTACTGACAGATATAAACCGCCGGCTTCATCATTCTTCTTCATTTCTGGCAGATGCTTCCTGTCTCGTAATCACCTTTGGAACAGCCTGGGTATATCATCTGAAAAGTACCGGACAAATCGTATCCAATTGTCACAAGCTACCGGATAAATTCTTTCATCGCACCTGTTTAACGAAAGAGGAGATTGTAGAACAATGGCAATCCCTGTTGCAGGAATTGTGGAACCGCAATTCTTCTCTGCGAATACTCTTTACCGTTAGTCCGGTGCGACATTGGAAAGATGGGGTACATGGAAACCAGCTAAGCAAAGCAACCCTTTTATTGGCTATCGACGAACTGTGCCGGCTTTTTCCGGACCGTCTTTTCTATTTCCCTTCATACGAAATTTTGCTGGACGAACTCCGCGACTACCGTTTTTATGCCACCGATATGCTTCATCCTTCGGAACCGGCCATAGAATATATCTGGCAGCGGTTTGCAGAATTCTGTTTTACAACTGAAACACACTATCTGTTAAAAGAATGGGAAGTTATACGTAAAGCATTGTCTCATAAACCTGTTCGTCCGGATAGTGATGCATACCATACTTTTATCACTCAAACTTTGTTAAAAATAGAACAACTTCAGGAGAAATTTCCTTATTTTTATGTGGCACAGGAAAAAGAAATATTGTTGTCAAAATTAGAGTAGGAATGGAATACCATATTCGTGAAATAGCAGCTATATTAGGATTAAAAGCGGAAACTTTTACCGATGATACAATCAGTATATTACTAACGGATAGCCGCCGGTTGGCTTCGCCTGCCGGGAGCCTCTTTTTTGCCTTGTCTACCCGCACCAACGACGGCCATAAATTTATCCCTGAATTATACCGCCTGCGGGTTCGTAATTTTGTAGTCAGCGAATCGTTTACGGGCCAAAAGCAAATGCCGGATGCCAATTTCCTTGTTGTAAAAGATCCGTTGCGGGCCTTGCAACGGGTGGCGGCTTATCACAGGCGGCGCTTCCATATTCCGGTAATCGGGATAACCGGTAGCAACGGTAAAACCATTGTTAAGGAATTCTTATACCAGTTGCTTCATGACGATTTTATGATCGTCCGTTCTCCACGTAGTTACAACTCGCAGATTGGAGTTCCGTTGTCTGTCTGGCAGATGAACGAAAAACATACGCTGGGAATCTTTGAAGCCGGTATCTCCCTGAAGGATGAAATGGAATATCTGGAACCTGTAATAGCTCCAACGGTTGGTATTTTTACCTCTATCGGCGAGGCACATCAGGAAAACTTTTTCTCTGTTAATGAGAAATGCCGCGAAAAGCTAATCCTTTTTAAAGGTTGCGATGCGATTATTTATGATGGGGATAACACCATTATAAGCAACAATATAGAGGCCGCCTGCCTGTCTCATAAAGCGATTGTATGGAGCCGTAAGGATACCGATGCTCCGTTATATATAGATTCAATCCGTAAAAACGGAGACCATACGGTTATTACCTGTACTATGTTGGGTCTTACCCGTTCTTATACAATTCCTTTTGTAGATGACGCCTCGATAGAAAATGTGCTTCATTGCATGGCGTTGATGCTCTATCTTAAGCCGACCAGTTTGAATAGCGATAGCAAGTTTTCCGCGCTGGAGCCGGTAGATATGCGGTTGGATGTAAAAGAGGGTATCAACAATTGCATCCTTATTAACGATACATATAATTCGGATATCAATTCGCTGGATATTGCTCTTGATTTCCTTCGCAGCCGGGGAAGCGACCATTCCATGAAACGCACCCTGATACTTTCCGATATCCTTCAGTCAGGCGCTTTGCCGCGTTCCCTGTATAAAAAGGTGGTAGATATGATCACACGGAAAGAGGTAGACCGTGTGATCGGGATTGGCCGTGACCTGAAAGAACAGGCAGCTCTTTTCCCAATGGAAAAAGAGTTTTATAAAACTACAGACGAGTTTCTGGCAACTGATCTGTCACGTAAATTCTCCAACGAGATCATCCTGCTGAAAGGTTCGCGCCATTTTCATTTCGAACGTATCAGCGAACGTTTACAAAAAAGAGTACACGAAACCGTACTCGAAGTAGACCTGGATGCATTGGTCTATAACCTGAACTATTTCCGCTCGCTCCTGAAACCCGAAACCCGGATTATCTGTATGGTAAAAGCTTCCGGGTATGGTGCCGGATCGCACGAACTGGCCAAAACGTTACAGGAACACCGGGTGGATTACCTGGCGGTGGCGGTAGCCGACGAAGGGGTAGAGTTACGCAAACAGGGAGTGTTTATTCCTATCATGGTAATGAATCCGGAATTCAGTAGTTTCAATATGTTACTTGAAAACCAGTTGGAACCGGAAATATATAGTTTCCGGTTGTTGGATGCATTACTGCACGAGATTAAACGGCGCGGTATTACCAATTACCCGATCCATATTAAGTTTGACACAGGTATGCACCGTCTGGGATTCTCGCCCGGCGATGTTCCTGAAATTTACCGTCGTTTGAAAGGACGCGGAGGGTTACAGGTACGTTCGGTATTCTCGCACCTTGCCGGTAGCGATGGTCTTGAATTCGATGACTTTACCATTAGTCAGTTCCAACAGCTAACCCAGGCTGCCGATGAATTGGAACAATTATTGGATTATAAAATAGAGAGACATATTCTTAACTCTGCCGGAATCGAACGGTTCCCGGAATATCAGTTGGATATGGTACGTCTGGGAATAGGATTGTACGGGATCAGTTGTGAAGACAAAGGAAAACTCCGGAACGTATCTACGCTGAAAACAGTCATATTGCAGATACAGGATGTTCCGGCAGGCGATTCCATCGGATACAGCCGGCGCACATTTGTAAACCGTGATAGCCGGGTTGCAGTACTGCCCATCGGTTATGCTGACGGTCTGGACCGTCATCTCGGAAACGGGCAAGGCCAGGTTGTCATCAATGGCCAGCGGTGTCCGATTCTGGGAAACGTATGTATGGATATCTGCATGGTAGATGTAACAGATATAGAAGCCAAAGAAGGCGACCCGGTAATTGTGTTCGGAGAAGAACTTCCTGTCTGGGAAATCTCGGAAAAGCTGAACACCATTCCCTACGAAATACTAACTTCTATTTCAACCCGTGTAAAAAGAGTTTACTTCCGCGAGTAACTACCAAAAATATATTTTTTACCCAAAGTGATGTTCACTGAATCACCGGGTATTTTTGCGCTGTGGATCAGTGAGTTCCGGTGAAGGAGGGGTTAATCACACATCTTTCACTGAATCACCGGTAAAAAATGACAAATAGTTGCCATATAGATAGTTACCCAAAATAGGCACAAAAAAGGACCGATCTTCGGATAGTATTTTTTACAAAAACAAAAAATATTTGTCGAATTGTTCGGCGTAGCGTCTCGCTACGTCGGTTTAAAAAATGAGACTCCAGCCTCATGTGAAGCAGGAGTTTCACCCATTTTAACGACATAGCGAGGACGCTATGCCGAACAGTGGTGAAACAAATAAATACCGGTTAAACCGGAATTTACGTGTAATCCGGTTTTATATTCAAAAGATGTAATCTTCCGAAGTTGCTAAATTTATTACTGTTCAACGGAAGTTGAACACCTGTATAACTGCCGTTAGACACCTGCATAACCCCCGTTGAGCACGTGTGCAACGGCCGTTGAACAGTGATTAAAAGAGCGGCTTTGTAAGATAAAAACAGATGTTCTTCTAATTTACTCTCTGTAAACGGAATCGCAGCTCCGGCGTTGCTTCCGGATACCTGGGAAAGATGTATTACACCATAGTCCTTGTATATCTTGCACATAATGCGTACTTTTGTGCCGAAATCAAAATAGTTGAATATGAGTCATAATTTATTGAAGGGCAAAAGAGGTATTATATTCGGTGCACTGAATGATATGTCGATTGCCTGGAAGGTAGCGGAAAAAGCTGTTGAAGAAGGAGCTGTTATTACGTTGAGTAATACTCCGATAGCCGTACGTATGGGTGACCTGAATTCGTTGGCTGAGAAACTGAATGCACAGATTATTCCGGCAGATGCTACCAACGTGGAAGAACTTGAAAATGTATTCAAACAATCCACAGAAATATTGGGCGGAAAAGTTGATTTTGTTTTACATTCTATAGGGATGAGCCCGAATGTGCGTAAAAAACGTACATACGATGACCTTGATTATGGTATGTTGGAGAAGACGCTGGATATTTCGGCTCTTTCTTTCCATAAAATGTTGCAGGTAGCCAAAAAACAGGATGCGATTGCCGAATATGGTTCGGTTGTGGCTTTGAGTTATGTGGCTGCACAGCGTACATTTTTCGGTTATAACGATATGGCCGATGCAAAAAGTTTATTGGAATCAATTGCCCGTAGTTTTGGCTATATTTACGGACGCGAAAAAAATGTGCGTATCAATACCATTTCGCAATCACCTACTCCTACTACCGCAGGAAGTGGCGTAAAAGGAATGGAAAACCTGCTGGACTTTTCGAACAAAATGAGTCCGCTGGGAAATGCTACTGCTGAAGAATGTGCTGATTATTGTATTACACTGTTCTCTGACCTGACCCGCAAAGTAACGATGCAGAATCTTTTCCACGACGGAGGTTTCTCAAGCATAGGTATGAGCTTGCGCGCGATGAACCAGTACAGTAAAGGTCTGGAAGAATATACCGATGAAAACGGTAATATCATCTACGGATAAGGATGTCTGATTGGTATTCAAATTGACAAGGTAGAAGAAACCATAGGAAACAATAATTGTTATATAAACAAACCTGTATAGGTTTACAAAAATAAAAAACAATATGTTCCCCGCGGAGGCGGGGATCGCCTAAGAACAGTTTATTTAAAATAAATGAAACGTACTGTTCTTATGCGGTCCCAGATTAGGTCCGGGAACAATTTGTTTATTTGTTTAGAAAACAACTGTCAATTTGAAAAATGTTACTTAAAATTTATCCGCAAAATCCGAACCAGAAGGAGATTGATAAAGTTGTCCGGGTTCTTCAGGAAGGTGGGATCGTGATTTACCCGACCGATACAGTATACGCTATGGGGTGTGATGCCATGAATGTGCGTGCTGTCGAGAAAATATGCCAGTTGAAAGGCATTAATCCGCAGAAAAATAACCTTTCTATTATTTGTTATGACCTTTCCGGAATCAGCGAATACGCCAAAGTAAGTAACGCGGCTTTTAAATTGATGCGCAGGTACCTGCCCGGACCTTATACGTTTATTCTGCCTACCAGTGGCGAACTTCCTAAAATTTATAAGAAAAAGAAAGAGGTAGGAATCCGTGTTCCCGATAATAATATTATTCGTGAGATAGTAAGACAATTGGGCAATCCTGTGATGACTACTTCTATTCACGATGATGATGAGTATATCGAATACTCAACCGATCCGGAACTTATTTATGAAAAGTACCAGAATCAGGTTGAGATCGTTATAGATGGTGGTTTCGGAGGGTTCGAAGCATCTACTGTCGTAGATTGTACTACCGATGATTTCAGCGTTATCCGTCAGGGGAAAGGGGAAATAGATTTATAAATGAAAAGTGAAAAATGAAAAATTTTCCGTACCACTTTTCATTTTTCACTTTTCATTTTTCATTTCTTAAAAGCTCATATTTAGCTGCATGATGTAGGTACGGGGTGCCGAAACTGACATGGGACGTACGCTATATTCTTTATTGAACAGATTGTTTACCGTAAATTGTAGTTGGATATCTCTACTTAGCCGTATACCGGTACGCAGGTCCATAATGAAATAAGGTTTATTTATTCTGTTCCAATAAGTATTCAGTGTTTCACCCTGAATGTTACCAAACAAAAGATCACGTACATAATCCATCACTTCAGGTTGTTGCTTCGGACGTTCGTCTACCATCAGGTAATCAACTGTCAGTGTTTTACTTTTCCAGATCATATTGGTGCCGATACTGAAACGTTTCCACTGGTAATCAAAAGTCCCTTTCACCGTATGTTTCTGACGGTATTTCAGATATTTGGAGGTGTTTGATTTCTCTTTCATCTGCAATGGATCCGTGTATTGTGCCTCTTCTTCGTTTTTCTTCTTATAATCCACATCTTCGGGCTCTATGTATACATAGCCCAGGTTGTATACCAGTTTGCTTTCCGGAGTAATATTCCATAGACCCTGTGTTGATATATCAACTCCATAAATCCGGGCTTTGGATACATTATAGAAATGAGCACCTACACCCGGCATATGCCTGCTTAACAGCATATTCAATAGATCGCTGGTACTATTGATGTATTGATAGGTTTCGTTATCGAAAATACCAAAGCGGAATTCGATCATATCGGAATATTGGGTGTAGAATCCGGCTACATCCAGAAATCCCATGAACAGGCCTATTTTATATCCCTGTTTAATTCCTAATTCTGCGTTTACTCCTTTTTCGGCAGTTACTTCCGGATTCGGATATACACCTACACCTCCGATGTCTTTACGGGCAAATTTTTCGGTCAGCGAAGGATAGCGGTAACCCTGTCCGAACGACGCACGCAGGAAACTATATTCTGCCAGTTGATAATTGAGCCCGCCCCGGAAAATGGGTTTTACCGGAATTGTTGTATTGAAGAGCTTTGTTTCAGACTCGCGGTCAAATTCGTCTACCCGGTAATATTCAGTGCGGAAACCGACAGAAATCCCTAAACGATCGAAGAAACGCCGGTCGTACTGAAAATAAAAAGCTACGTTATCGCTGTTATGATTGCCTGTGGTAATAGAGTTGGTAGTTACATGTTCGTAAGTTGTTCCGGCAGTGATCTGTGCCGTATGGTACTTTTTGCTGAACTGGTAATCGGCATAATAGGTGTAATATTTATCAATCACCGTTTTCTCCTCTTTCGGATTGATTGCGTTGGCAGCCCACGAAACAATATCCGAACCGTCCAGGCTGGGCAGGCCATTATCCATAAACCACCCGATCAAATCCATATAGTCCGAAGTGGTTGCGGTAGGAAATATCTCTCCCAGTATACCTGTCGCACCATTCACAATGTCGTTGATATTGCCGGAAGCGATAGCCGGTATCAAAGGATACAAAAGGCTGTAATCGTTGTCATTGATCATACCGGTTACAGCCGTAATATCAGTTCCCATATTTCCCAGTATATCCACCAGGGAAGAACCTGCGTCCGGCTGGATGATGTTGTCTCCCCGGTAATAAAAACGTGTCTTTAGTTTGTGGGAGGTGTTATTCCGCGGATTGGTAAAATTAAAGAAAGGGTCAATATGGAACGTATTGTCTTCGCGTCCCATATTGCTGATCGCCGAAGGACGGTACGCTTCTGTTGGCGAGCGCCAGATAAAGAACTCACCGTAACTATTGGAAAGGAAGTTTACATTCGCACCATAATTGATAATGTTAGGGCCGGGTTGATGATAGGTAACATTGCCGCCTACCCGTACCCGTTTGTTGTACCCGAACTCACGGTAACCTTCGTCGGTAAAAATATTGGCACCCCCGGAGACATCAAAATCCCCTATGCGGCGCGAGTGGGAGATATCTATCCCTTCGTACACCGGATTGCGTATACCGGAGAATACATTTTTACGCATGAACGGTTCCACCGGATATTTTCCATCTTTCCAAAACCCTTTATCGCTCCATTGATAGGATTCATTATTAGGACTGCCATAAATACCGAGGTATATATTGGCTTTCGTTTTAGGCGTTAACCCGGGGCGCGCAGTCCGTACATTGATAATTCCGTTAAGGGCGGAAGAGCCATAGAGTACCGAAGAGGCTCCTTTCATAATTTCTACCTGCTCTATATTCTCCATCGGAATCGTGTTCCAGTTAATTTCTCCATTACCCGGAGTAAGGATAGACATACCGTCTACCAGTATCTGGCTTCGTGAACCCACTCCGTACGTCCATCCGCTACCCCCGCGGATAGAAGGTTGTTTATCGTTTACATCTACACCCGGCAGGTTTTTCAGTGATTGCGAAAGATCAGTAGGGGCCTGCCTTGCCAGGTCGTCCGCTTTAAGAACATCCATGGATACGGTAAGTTCGCTTAGTTTTTGTTCGTAACGTCCGGCAGTAACTACTACATCTTCCAGGAGTTTAGCACTTAGTTTCATATAGATATCCCTGGTTATCACCTCGCGTTGGCTGGTGATAACAGGAACTGATTCGTTTTCGTATCCTACATAACTGAACAGTACTTCCACACCGCCCCCGGGCAGTGCCAGTTCATAGTATCCTTCTATATCGGATACAACTCCTGTTACTTCTCCACGTGATTTGTAGGAAATATTGACCCCGATCAGGGGTTCGTTACTTTTCACATCATATACATATCCTTTTAGTACCTGTCCGAACGACGGAATAGTAATACATATAAGTAGTAGAATGAGATTTGTTTTTGTCCTCATAAGGAGTAGTCTTATTTTTGGGTTGAAAGTGTAAGGCGGTATTCGAAAGCAGTTGTGTTGGTTGCTGCGATATTCAGTAACTCTCCGAGCATATCTTCCAGTGCACCCATGCCTCCGGGTAGTGCATCCAGTGGAATGAAGTCTATCACATAAGGTAAGAGGGAGAAAATAGGCTCAACCTGTGCTTTATACAATACAAGTGTAACACTGTTGCCGGTCGTTTCTTCTACTGTAAACTCTATTCCCTGGTTAGTCCATTGAATAACTGTTCCTAATAGGTCTACTATCATATTCAGAATTTCAGTCACATCTGCTTTTGATCCCGTTCCTAACAGGGTGTTCATCTGCATTTCGACCTGTGGCACTACATATAGTTTTTGTCCATTCATATAATACGTGGCCATGTAACCGGGAGAAGTTTGCCAGTCGGCAGGATTCCGGTCGTTGTAGTTTACGGAACCCATAAGCATATCACTTATTTCTGCTTCTTCCGGAAGGGGAGCATATGCGGCAGTTATGTTTCCATCCGTATGGAAAGTAACATTATTGAGAACCGACAGCAACAGATTATCCAGCAGGTTTCCTACAATACCGGTTGCCATACCCCACAAAAGCATATTGGCTGCGTTACTGTTTATTTCCCATACCAGCGAACTCTTCCGGTTGTACCAGGTATTGGCTGCGGATAATAGGTTGGCAGGAAGAGTAACGTCTGTTAATGCCAGTGTCAGCTTATTTGTCCGGATAGTACCCTGGTAGGAAAACCCGGTCCCACCGGATGAAGTGCTTTGCCCGGAGAAGGAGTAACCGTTTTCCTGTAGAGCCGTAAGCGAAATGTTTTCTAAAATACACTCGCTTTCCCCGGGAATGATGTGGCGAAGAGATAAATTAGCCTTTTCATGGCTAAGTATTTCAAAATATACATCTTTTCCGGCTAAATTTGTTCCATTGTAAGTGAGTGCCAGTTGATTGGATTGATTCATGGAAGCCAGTTTGTTGGTATAAACTTTGTTGCTTTCAGAAGGAATCAGCCCGTTAAAATTCTCGTCATCGCTATTACAGGCTGTAAATAAGAGAGAAAAACAGGCGAATACTATAAAATAACATACCCTAATCTTCTTCATTGACATCATTTTTTTATGATTAATCTTAATTTGCAAAGTAAATGTGTATTTTAATGTAAATCAATAGCTATATTTACGGAATAATATTCTAAAATTAATAATACAACTAATTACAGCTTTATTTGGTATGGAAGACCAACTACCTAAATTTGATATCCCCGGCGATTTTATTACGGGTGATTTTATTACGAAAGAGATTCTGGATTTCTATAAAGCATATCCATGTAAGATCAAGTCGGCTATTTTTGTGATTATCTCTGACGGTCAAATAGATGCAACAGTAAACCTGACCCGTTATACGCTTAAAAGAGATGATTTCGTTATTATTTTCCCGAACACTTTTATTCAGATTCATGAGATTGAAGGAAATATAAAATTACATTTTGTAGCCTTCTCTTCTACGTTTCTGGATGAGGCGAATATTATTTCGCATTCGCTGGACTTCCTGCCTCTTTTGATTGATAATCCGATTATCTCGCTGCCGGAAGAGACCGCTTTGATCTGTCGTGATTTTATGGATTTGTTGATCCGTTCCTATTTCTCTTCGGATAACCTGCTGGATAAAGAAAATTACCGTTTTATCCTTATGTTTATGCTGAAACAGATATCCAAGTATTACCAGAACAATGCCCATTTGCAAAATGAAGGAATTTCGCGCGACCGGGTCATACTGAAAGAGTTTATGCAGTTGCTGCTGTTGAACTATACCCGGGAACATTCGGTTACTTTTTATGCGAAGGCTTTAGGTATTACTTTGCAGCATTTCTGTAATACGATTAAGAAAGTAACGCATAAAACAGCATTGGAAATTATTTCCGGGATGATCATTACGGATGCGAAAGCGCAATTGAAATCCACTAATCTGGCGATTAAAGAGATTTCTCTTACACTGGGTTTTACCAATCAGGCGTTTTTCAATAAATTCTTTAAACAGCATACCGGACTTACCCCGCAGGAGTACAGAAAGAGTGAATGATGAATGTTTGAAAGCCTTTTTCTATCTTTGTGAGTAATTTAAGTAAATGAAATTTGTATGAAGTGGACACAATTACTTTCCGGTAAAAGGTTAGGAATGGAAGAATATCATGAGGACCGTAAACATGAACGGACCGATTTCCAGCGGGATTATGACCGCCTGATTTTTTCTTCTCCTTTCCGGAGGTTACAGAATAAAACACAGGTATTCCCATTGCCGGGGCATATATTTGTCCACAACCGTTTAACTCATAGTCTGGAAGTTTCGTCGGTAGGGCGTTCACTGGGTAACAATGTTGCCAAAGGGCTGATGGAGAAATATCCTGATGGAAGCGTTAATTTCCCGGAGATTGGCTCGATTGTTTCGGCTGCCTGTCTGGCACACGATATGGGAAACCCACCTTTCGGACATTCCGGCGAACGGGCTATCTCTGCTTATTTCCGGGATGGAAACGGGAAAAGCCTTAAAAGTGATATAAAGAGGGAAGAGGGGCGTTGGGAGGATTTTCTACATTTTGAAGGAAATGCCAATGCATTCCGTTTGTTGACTCACCAGTTTGTAGGCCGCCGGAAAGGAGGGTTTGCACTCACATACAGTACTGTGGCTTCTATTATAAAATATCCCTATTCATCGCTTTATTCCGGTCCGAAAGGAAAGTTCGGCTTCTTCCAGTCGGAAGAAGAAACTTATCTTAAAGTGGCAGAAGAGCTGGGAATTGATAAAGACCCCGAAGATCCGAACAAGTACCTGCGTTATCCGTTGGTATATCTGGTAGAAGCAGCCGACGACATCTGTTACCAGGTGATGGATATAGAAGATGCGTTTAAACTGCATATCCTGAATTCGGATGAAGCGGTTGGCATGTTACTCAATTTCTTTGAAGGCGAACGGCGTGTACGGATCGAAAAGATTATGCGTATGGTAGACGATGTGAATGAACAACTGGCTTACCTCCGTTCCTGCATTATTGGGTTATTGGTAGATGAATGTTCCCGCATATTCCTGGAGAATGAAGAAGGTATTCTGAACGGAACTTATAACACTCCACTGATAGATATGTTGGAAGGACAACCTTTCAAAGCCTATACGGAGTGCAGCGAAATGGCAAAGGCGCGTATTTACTGCGCCAAAGAGGTACTGGATATAGAACTGGCCGGTTATTATATTTTCAGCCACCTGATCGATACGTTGTCGAAAGCAGTCATTAACCCTAAAAACTCTTACAGTAAATTATTATTGCAACGCATCCCCGAGCAATACGATACCAAATCCCTTACCACATACGGCAAAATACAATGCGTACTCGATTATATCTCCGGTATGACTGATGTGTACGCCCTGGATCTGTATAGAAAAATAACGGGGATGAGTTTGCCGGCGGTGTGATCTATTGTTCGGCGTAGCGAGGACGCTATGCCGAACGATTGAACGATCGCCGTTTGGTCGGAGGGGATTTGTAATCCCCGACTAACGAGTATTAGGATCTGTGATCC